>CAYPSF010000122.1:0-13505 GCA_964413165.1 uncultured Bifidobacteriaceae bacterium | reverse complement strand
AGCGCCGGCAACAGAAGCGCCGCCAGAATGGCGATGATCGCGATCACGACGAGCAGCTCGATCAAGGTGAACGCTTTTTTCTGTTTCAGAATTCTTTTCATAGGATCGATGTGTTGTGTATGTTGGCTGACGGTCCCTCAAAACCGTTCTTTCAGTTTGTACGGACAACAACGTCATTAGTATTGTTCAAAACGGCTTTAGCATCGCTGGTGCCAGCCGGTCATGGCCGCAAAACTCCCAGATAAAATCGCCGGAGAAGTTTTTTTGTAGGGTGGAATCCTGCGTGGAATTTGCGCACGGCGCGTGAATCCCACGCAGGATTCCACCCTACAAAGTCTAAAGCACAAGCGGCCGGGATCCCGGCCGTCTCCGATGGGGTCAATCCCCTGTTTGGGGCGGAAGGAAACCGGCGCGGTCATCATTCCCTGCGACTTGCGGATGCGGTTTCAGGTGCCGAAAAATTTCAGCTGCGCGGGCAGGGGCATGGCCTCAATATCGAGTAAGGTCAGGAAATCGATCGTCTTGAACTGCCGGTCGAGTGCGGGCGGCCCGCAAATTCTGGCGCCGAGCAGGAGATAAGCCCGGAGCAGTTTGGGGATGGACACCGGCTCGGCGGCGAGCTGGCGCAAGGAGCAATCGTAGACCGCCCGCGGCCGCGTCCGCCATTGCGGTTCGGCCAGGTGATTCCGGCACAGGTCGGCATAGGCCGTTGCCCCGACGCATGGATCCCGGGACGTGAGGGAGCTGCAACCGAGTAAATAACGCCCGCCGTGTTGACGGGCATAGTTGGCAATGCCTTTCCACAACATTCCCAGCACGATCAGATTGCGATGCTGGCGGTGGACGCAAGCGCGTCCCAGTTCAATCATTTCCGCGCGCAACGGCTCGAAAACTTCAAACTCAAATTCCTGCGCGCAGTAATAGCCGAGATTTTTTACGGCATTCGCGCCCGTCTGCAACCGGTAGGTACCCACGATCTGTTGTGATGGCAGGTGCTCGACGATGAGATGATCGCAAGCCGCGTCGAACGGGTCTTCGTCCCGGCCGCTGGCGTAGGACTGCTCCAGCCCTTCGTTGAGCTCGAGATTGAAGACCTCGAAGCGCAAAGCCTGGGCGGCGTGGATTTCATCCGGTTTTCGGGCGAGCCGCGCGGCGTAACCAGCGGGTGAGCTCACCAGCCGGCGGAAGGACTCAAGGGGTGTATTCACGGCGCCACTCTGGCCAGCCCGTGTGTCAACGGCGTGACGGACGTGTTATTTTGCTGCCAATAGCGAGTCGCGGCGAATGGATTGGCGGTGCAAACGAATCCTCATTTCATGCCTGTAGCCTGCCCCGGTTGAGGCTGGAATGCCTCCGAGGTGGCAAAAAATCATTTTGCCTGTAAGTTTCGACGGGCATCTGCGACAAACGGGTGGCGCCAGAACAGGAGTGGAGCCAAAGCGCAGGTCATTTAAACTCGAAAAAGCATATGTATCCGGTAAAAGTTGCAGGACTAACGGCGGCGGCGCTGTTGGCGGTGGGCCTGTGGGCGCAGGTGCGCCATGGTCGCGCGCAGCCGGCAGACCTTTCAACCTATGAATCAAACGATATGAAGGATTTTAAAAAACCTGAGGCGGCGGAGTTGAAGAAGAAACTGTCCGCCGAGCAATTCGCGGTCACCCAGCAGTGCGGTACCGAACCGCCGTTCCACAATGCGTATTGGGACAATCACAAGCCGGGCATTTACGTGGACGTGGTGTCGGGCGAGCCGCTGTTCAGTTCACTGGACAAGTTCGATTCCGGCACCGGCTGGCCGAGCTTCACCCGGCCGGTGAAAGACACGGACATCGTCGAAAAGAACGACTCGAGTTTCGGTGCCGACCGAACGGAAGTGCGCTCAAAGATGGCGGATTCTCATCTCGGCCACGTGTTCGACGACGGCCCGGGCCCGACCGGTCTCCGTTACTGCATCAATTCTGCATCGTTGAAGTTTATCCCGGTGGAGGAAATGGAGCAGGCGGGGTATGGCCAATACCTCGCACCGTTCGTCAGGGCAGGCCTGGTCAAGGCCTCAAGCGCTGAGACGGCCATCCTGGCTGGCGGTTGTTTTTGGGGTATGGAGGAAATCATCCGCCAGATCCCCGGCGTCACCAAAACTTCCGTGGGTTACACCGGCGGCACTGCGGCGAACCCGACTTACCACCAGGTTTGTGCCGGTGATACCGGTCATGCGGAAGCGATCCAGGTGGTGTTCGACCCCGCAAAACTGAGTTATGAGAAGTTGCTGGATTATTTCTTCCGCATGCACGATCCCACGACGCGGAACCGGCAGCACAACGACATCGGGACCCAATACCGTTCGGCCATTTTCTACACCAGCGAAGCCCAGAAACAAACGGCCGAGCGCGTGGTGGCGAAATGGGACAAGTCGGGCCAGTTCAGCCGGCCGATCACAACCGAGATCACCGCCGCGACGAAGTTCTATCCCGCGGAGGAATACCACCAACAGTATCTGGTAAAAAATCCGGGCGGCTACACCTGCCACGTATTGCGGGATTAAACGAGATGGCAGTTGCCGTCATTGCCAATGGGTTGCGTGTCAGTGACCGCTTGCATGAACGCGGGGGAGCGGGTAACACTAAGGCCCAGGAGTTGAGCGGAGCAGTGTAAACACCCCGTGTGCCCGAAAGGATCGGAATATCATGACCACGCAAACACTCAAAGATCAGGTTGTCATTATCACCGGTGCCGTTGGCAATCTTGGTCAGGCGACGGCCCGCGCCTTCCGGCAAGCCGGGGCCAAAACCGCCCTGGTGGACCGCTCGCCGGACCGGGTGCGCGACGTCTTCAAGGACCTTGCCGGTTCGAAGGACCATTTGCTGGCCGGCGGAATCGATCTCGCGGACCCCGGCTCATTGGGCAAGCTCATGGAGCAGGTGCTGGCCCGGTTTGGCCGCGTGGACGTGCTCGTCAACACCGTGGGCGGTTACCGTGGCGGCAAGCCGGTGCAGGAAGCCGATCTGGCGGACTGGGATTTCCTTTTCAACATCAACGTGCGTACCACGCTGCTATGCTGCCGGGCGGTTGTCCCGCAGATGCTGAAACAACAGCGCGGCAAAATCATCAACGTCGCCAGCCGGGACGGATTGAACGGCAGTGCCGGTTACGCCGCCTACAGCGCGTCGAAAAGTGCCGTGCTGCGGCTGACGGAATCGCTTTCCAACGAACTCAAGGCGTCGAACATCAATGTGAACTGCATCATGCCCGGCACGATCGACACGCCGCAGAACCGCACGGCAGTCCCCAACGGCGATTTCAGCAAATGGGTCGCGCCCGATGCGATTGCCGACGTGCTGGTTTTCCTGGCTTCGGACGCAGCACGCTCTATTACCGGCGCGGCGGTGCCGGTTTACGGCAAAGGTTGATCTGCCCGGCCGCCGGATTGGCGTCCCATGGAAAAGCGGAATTAGAGAGCAGCCGCCGGCTGGTACACACTCCGTTCCCGCCCGGCATCCTGTGTTTTTGCCGAAAACCAAAAGTACATCCATTACGGCGAGCGGACCCGGTAGAAACGCGCTCGGTTGGTTCCAGGGTTGTCGAGATACTGGTACTGGCCGGCCGGGTTTTCGGTGACCGTGCCCAGTGCAGTCCAGTTGGCCGTGGGCAGGGTGAGGTTCGTGCTGGCGAGGACCGTGAAATCGGCGCTGAAGATGTTGGTGAAATTGATGCGGCAGCTTCCGTTGGTCAACGGCGTTGCCGTCAACCGGATGGCGGCGAGCGCCGGCCGGTTGTAACCGAGAACATCGAGCGCAGTGGCGTCATTCGTGGAAAACAACCCCTGCTTCCCGAGGCTGGCAAACGCATCGCAAACATCCGGCGGCGTGCTCGTCGCCCAGTCCTGAAGGTCGCCCGAAGGGCTGCTATTGAAAAACTTCAACGCCGTTGCGCCGTTGTCCGTCGAGAAATAGACGCCGGTGTCGGTGGTATTGAAACTTCGTACGCCATTGCCGGTGAACCGGAAGAGGTCATAGGGCAAATATCCGCCGCCGCCGATGTTCAGGCCGGGAATACGCCCGAGCACCTCGGAGATTTCATGCTCGGCGACCGCGATGAAATCATATTTGCCCCCTACGGCACGGTTCGTGGGATCGAAGGTGTAATTGACCGTGGAGGCAAAATCGATCTCCCCATCCAGAGTTGAATCGTTCGGAGAAGCGAACGGCAGGCCCAGCACTTTGACCTGGGCCCGCGGGACCCACCACACGTTTCCAGCAATGGGATCGCTCCCCGGCAGACTGGCAACCGAATTACTGTCCGCTGCACCGGCCCGATGGCTGCGAAGGGCGTTGGTCAATTGGGCATACGTGTAAGTGCCCAGGATTTGAGTGCTGCTGGCACCGAGGCCGGTGCCGGTGAAAGGCCCCGCGTTACCCCAATACACGGTGATATTGACCGTGATGGCGTTGGTGAATTTGTTCTGAAACAACTGCGCCGCGGTATGAACGCCGTTTCCACCTGCGCCGCGTTGGACAGGCCTGACAAACTCGGATCATAGGTTATGGCCAGGGTCAGAGCCCGCGCCGGCCCGGTCAGCAGCAGCAGAGCGGATATCAGCCGGAAACTTCGGAGCAAAGGACACTTCTTTCCCATGGAGTTGCTCATTAATTGGAATTCTCCTTTGAATAAGATAACATCCGGTTTGATTCCGTCAAATGGAAACCGGTTCGCCCTGGCCGGGCTTTCGGACGCACCCAATCTGCGCCCGGAGGGGAAGATGTCTTAGCGGCTGTCGGTTGCCTTGGGTAAACCAAATTCCGGTTCTTGCGGTTCGGCCGATTGGAGTTGAATCTGCTTGTTCGTGACGGCGGGGCGACCCAGAATTCATCGGGCAAACGAACAGGGGGAAGAGCTGGCCGACGGCCAGGACCGGCGGGTGAAGATTTTATGTTGAGCGTGGTGAATGCTTCTGCGGATGCGAGTCTGATGGTCGGGCAGATGTTTTTGTTGGGCGGGCTGCTGGCGGGCGCATTGAAATGCTGGTCGATTTCGCGTCGGCCGACCACCAACACAAAATCCGCCTTCGCTTTGATGTTTGTCCTGTTGACCATCGGTCTGGCAAGTTGCCTGGGTACCCTGACCCGGAAATCCAGTCCGACGTTCGGACTCGCATTGGTGGAGGGGTTGATGGGAATTGCGATGCTCGGGTTTTTGGTGACCGCGATTGTGCTGGGCATTCTGGGATTGATCGAGTTCAGTCAGCAACGGGGCGTTTACACTCAGGGGCGCGTTCAGGCGATCTGGGCGCTGGCCTTGGCGTTGGTGTTGGGCGCATTTGCTGTTTCGGGTGTTATTCGAGGAATCCAGCGACAAAGCGGCTTTGCGGCCGTTCCGAGTCAAAGCCAGGCCGGCAAAATTTTCACCTTTGATGATTTGAATTTCCGATTCCGTGCGCCGGCCCGCCCTTGGGTGTCGTTTGACGCGGCGAAATTGAACAAGGCCAGCAAACTTTCCTTTATGCGCCGGTTCCCGGAGGCTTATTTTATCATCATCCCGGAAAAAATCGGCACGCAGCTGGACTTTTCCACGGAACGGCTGGCAGAGACGGGCAAGGCAAGATTGCAGGCGTCGTCCACTTCATATCGCCTCATCAGCGAGGCCCCCCTGGCGGTGAACGGACTCGACGGCGTCCTCGTCGAGACGGAGATTCAACTGGGGGATTATGGGCTTCATTACCGGCACTGGTATTGCGTCACGAACGGGTATGCCTACCAATTGATTGGATATTGTCGGTCGGATGATCAGCGCGCCGTAGCCGGGGAATTGAAAACCATGTTTTCCGGGTTTGAGTTGTTGGACCCCAACCGGATCGCTTCCATAGCCGGGAGCTTTACCACCAATTATGTCTCCCCGCACCACCATTATTCCGTCATGGTGAAGGATTCGGGGTGGAGTGCGGCGGCTTCACCGGAAGAATCATTTCCCCGCGCGGAATTCGCCGCGTCACAAGCGGACAGTTGTTTGATGGTGATACCGGTGCGGCTGGATGACGGCAAACTCGATCCGGAGGCGTTGGCGGCGGCTTTTCTGGCCACGATGGACATTGTCTACCCAAACGAAAATCTGACCAACCGAAAGCCGCTGGCGGAGGACGGCCTGGAAGGGATGCAGTACGATTTCTCCCGCGACTTGAAAGGACAAACGTTCCGTTACCGGCTGAAGCTTTTGCAGGGCAACGGCGAAGGATACCTGGCCGCCGCCTGGACGCAGCGACGTCCGGCGGATGCGGATGTCATCCTGAATGACGCACTGGGGCGAGTTCGATTTTCAGCGTCGCCGCCATTGCTGTCGCCTGCCACCGGGGGGCAGATGTCCGGTCGCGAGCGAAACACCCAGGCATTTGTGTTGAACCAGGCTGGTTTGTTCCATTTGAATCGGGGCGATTATGAGAAAGCCTTGCGGTTGTTCCGCGACGCGATCCGCGCCAACGAGGAGAAGTCCATTTATGTTTTGAACGCGCTTTTTGCGTGGCAACATCTTGACCGGCCGAAAGAGGCGCTGACTTTTCTGGCGACGCAACCGGCGGCGGTTCTAGGCCTGCCGGCGGTTCGGGCCTGCCGGGCGTTTTTCCAGGCGCAAGCGTCTTTGGTGGATGAATCCATCACCAATTATGCCAGTTTGTTTGCGACCGGTTACCGGGATGATTCCCAGTTTACTGAATATGTGAACCTGCTGGTGGAGCAGAAGCAATTCAGCGTGGCCCTGGCGGAAGTACAAAAGTACCTGGCGGCCGGGGATTCCGTTGGCATACGCCTGTTGGAGGCCCAGATCTATCGGCAGAAACAGGATCTGACGAAGGCCATTTCCCTGCTGAAGAACTTGCGGGAAAAAGCGCCATTCAATTCGCAAATCGCCGGTGCGCTGGCAGAGGCACTTATCCAGTCGGGAGAATTCAGTGAAGCGCTGACGATCAGTCGGGAATTGGTCAAAGACAACGGCAATTCCGCCTATACGAGTTATTTGAAAGGGCGGAGCGAATTGGGCTTGCGCTGGTATCGTGAGGCCAAGGTTTCCTTCAACACTGCCATGAAGCTGGCGCCGGCCAACAAGGATATCCGCTCTTATTTTGATTATGTCAGCGGTTTGCTGGGGGAGGGAGACAACGCGGCGCTCCTGGAATCCATTGACCCGGTGGCCTTGGCGGCGGATCTAACCAACGCTGCGGCGGTATCGGTTCCGGACGGTTACGGCACCAACTACGGCGCCTATTATATCAGGCGCATAGTTGCGGCGGCCTACCTCCCCGGCAAGGAATTTAAAACCACGGAATTCATGCAGGCACAAATATTGGATGCGTCCGGTGTGTCCGCCTTCAGCACCCTGCAAATTGCGTTCGATCCGGTGGCTGAACAGATCTTTGTCAATGAACTCCGGGTTGTGGATGCCACCGGGAAGACCCTCTCCACGGGCCAGGTGGAAAACTACTATGTGTTGGATGATCGGGCGGCGATCGGCGCCAGCCAGAAAAAAGTCCTCAACCTCCCGGTCCCCGGCCTGCAACCGGGCTGCCAACTGGTGGCTGTGATTACGCGACGGCAGTCCGGCCGGTTTGAAGAATTTCCATTTCTGGCCCATTCCTTCTCCGTTTCGGCGCCCGTGCGCGAAAGCGTCTTTTTTCTGAGCGGAGAGACGCGGGGTTTGAATTACCTGACTTCCCCTGCCGTGGAACCGGTGAAACTGCCGGAGGGGCTCTGCTGGCGCGTTGCGGATCCGATGGTCGCGCGTTGGGAACCGCTGCAGCCGCCCGCGGCCAACTTTCTGCCGGTGCTTTGGATTTCGGATGCTTCCACCCGATGGAACACCGTCGCTTCCAACTATCTCGCGTTCATTGCCGAACGGCTGGAGCCGGATCCGGAGTTGCGGAATCAGTCGCAAAAGCTGGTGGCGAAGTTGGACAATGATGACGCAAAAATCGCGGTGTTGGCGAGTTACGTGCAAACGAACCTGACCTACAAGGCAATTGAATTCGGCCGGCGCGCCCGCATGCCCAATAAACCCGCCGATGTTGCCCGGAATAAATATGGTGACTGCAAGGACCATTCGGTTTTGCTGCAGCAGATGCTCTCGGCGGCGGGGATATCCGCGCAGCTGGCCCTGGTCCATCATTCCAGCCCGATTCAGAAGAATTTGCCTTCGCTTGACCAGTTCGACCACATGATCGTGTATGTTTGCGCGGGGGAGACCGGGCGCTTTGTGGATTGCACCAGCAAAGGGGCGGACGTGGCCCACACCATCCCGGTTGGCCTTGCCGGGCAGGAGGCGCTGATCCTGGATGCCCGAAACCCGCGCTTCGTCACCATTCCCGATTATCCGGCCGATGCGTCAACCGTCTCGGTCGAACAGCGGATTCATCTGACCAATCAGAATGATATTGTCGTGCAGGAGACGTTGACGTTGACCGGCGTTCACGCGGTTTTTCTTCGCGAATATTTGTTACGGGTGCCCGAATCCTCCCGCCGCGCCCTGTTGCAGAACCAGATGGGCATGGAGGCCGCGGTGCTGACCGGGGTCAGAATCGATTCCCTGACCGCTCCCGACAAACCGTTGCGGTTGGAATTCACCTACTCACTCTCGAAACAGTTTCGCAGTTCGAACGGTCAATTGCGCGGAGTGCTCCGGGCGGGTTTTGCCCGCACTTACCTGGTCGCCAGCCCTGCGGATAACCGACTGACTCCGTTTGAGATCACCGTCCCCATGTCTTTTGAAAGCAGGATCTATGTTGATGCCCCCGCAGGATTCCAGGCCGAGCCGCTGGAAGCCATGAAACCCGGCCTCGATCCGCGGTTCGCGATCGGTGAGGAACAGGTACAACCACAAAACAACGGTTTGTACCTGGATTTCAAGTTGCGGCAAAAAACCGGCAGATTTAAAGCCCCCGATTATGCGGCCTATCGTGATACCCTGGCTCAAGCGTTATCGCTCCTCGAAAGGGAGGTAGTCTTCAAGGTGGACGCACAGCGGTAATGCCCGCTTTGGATCCGATCCCGCCGTTTCCGGCGAGCATGCGGTGCCGTATCCGTTGATCACTTCGCGGCGAGCGCGTCTTCGATGGCCACGGCCATTTCCGGCGACTCGGGCTTTACCTTCGAATCAAAGCGCTTCAGGATTTTGCCATCCTTGCCGATCAGGAATTTGTTGAAGTTCCACTTGATGTCGCCGGGGAACGGCGACCCCTCGCCCGCCAGCGCGACGTAGAGCGGATGGCGGTTGACGCCGTTCACCTCGATTTTTTCGAACAGGGGAAAGGTGACGTTATATTGGCTGGTGCAGAACTGTTTGATGTCCGCCGCCGTGCCCGGCTCCTGGCCGCCGAACTGGTTGCAGGGAAAGCCCAGCACGACAAAGTCCCGGTGCTGGTATTTCAGGTAGAGGGCTTCGAGTCCCTTGTATTGGGGGGTGTAACCGCAATGGGAGGCGACATTGACAATGAGGATGACCTTGCCTTTATAGGCGCCCAGGGTGGTGCTCTTGCCGTTGATGTCTTTGACGGCGATGTCATAGAGGGAACCGGCGTGTGCGGTGAGCATTTGCAAAAGAGCAATGGCGGCGATCAAAGCGAATAGTTTCATGCGCAAAGTATCGGTGAAAAACCGGCAAGGGGCAATCGGAATTGTGAATGACCAGAATAAGGAAATAAGAAACCGCCATCGCCATTGTCGGGAAACTGCTCAAGCTCCATGCCATCAGCCCGGTGGTCGTAGCAGGACAACGGCAAGTATGGATTTGGCGGGAGGTGATTTTGTATATCGAACTGGAACTCTGACACTGCCGCCCGATGGCGGTTCAAGCCCGGGAAGCAGGCGCAGGCACGGTTTTAATTATTGGGCGCGGCCTGCGAATGATGGATTGGGTCGTGCTTTTGCCTTTCGGCCTGCCGTTGCGCGTCCGCCTGAATTTGCGCCGGCGTTCTCGGGAGTTGCACACCGCTGTCAGAGATGCCGGGCAGCGAAAGAAATTTGGCGGCTTCAAGCATCTCAATCTGTTCGTCAGTGTCGGTTGAATTCACGGCCGCGGACTTCAGGGCCGGGATGGCGTCGGCACTGCCAAACTGCCGGGTGGCTTCAATCGCCGCTTCCCGAATCTCTTTTTCCGGGTTCGTCAGGTCAGCCAGGATGTTCGACAGGGACGTGGGATCATCATTCACGGACCACTGCTGGAGCCGGTCGGTCTCGGCGTCGATGGCGGCCTCGTGTTGTTCGAGGGACAAAACATTGGTGGCCACCGCCGCGGCGATGACGGGTGCAGATTCGGCCGGTGGGGCCGGGTTCGTCACAGCATTTGAAACGGTCACGGTCGCTGCGGTCGCGGTTTCGGCTTCGGGGGACGGCGCCGGGGTGCGTCTCAGGGGGCGTTTCAAATAAAAGACGGCGCTCAATATCAACAGGGAGAGAAACAGGAGCGCTAAAACAAATCTTGGTCTCATAATTACAACCGTTTCAAGATGGGTCCATTAAAAACAAAAAATCCAAGACCGGCAATGCCGGTCTTGGATTGAATTTTTCAGGCCCGATCAAAGCGGTCCAAAAAACCAAAAGTAAAATGGGTTCTGGAAGGCGGGATCGGTTCCCTTGCCGGAACCGGATGCCCGGAATACCGGAGCGCCCGTAAAGCCGCTCACCTCGCCAAGCCAGCTGTTCGCATTCGCCGAGACGTTCAAGGTGGTCTTCTGGGTGCCAGCGGATTCCGCACCATAACTCCATTGCAGGGTGGCGGTGCCATACGTGTCAATTTCATTGCCATTGAAATCGTTGAAGAAAAAGCGGAAGCCAGTCACGTCATGTTCATTTCCCGCAGCGGTGTCGTCATTCCGGGTGAAGGTGCCAAAAAGGAAATCCTCGTCAATTTCCATAAAGCCGAATTGATCATCCGCGAGGTTGCTGAACAGGTTGAATGAAAAACCATTTTTGTTGGTAATGATTAAATCATCAGTCCAGACGCTCCAAACGAAATATGAACCGGCCGGGACCTGGTTGGAACTTGCCGAGCCAAACTGGTTCGTGAGGGCGGCCATGAAGGTCGGGGAGGCGTTCAACAAATCGATCAGCTTCTTGGTGTTGAAGCTGACGTGCTTCAATGGCGTGCCCTTGGTGACCGTTCCATTGTCGCTGGTGTCGCCATCGCTATAAGTGATGGAGCCGCTGGGATTGAGCTTCACCAACGGGAAGGTCGTCAGCAGTATGCCGCCCGCTGCGCTTTGGTTCGCAGCCAAGGCCAGCGCCCCCGTGATTACTGCACAGAATAGAATTTTAATCGATTTCATGTTGTTTGTTTGTTGATTGGACGTCTGTTTAAACTCAAATCCACCAGCCGAGGACGAAGTCTAGTATGGTGGCTAATTATGTCAATGGGAAAGAATGATTTTTCCGATTGGATGAAAAGACCAAAAAGGGACGGGCCTGGCCATTGTGGAAACGTGGAAAAGCCATAATGCCCGTGCGGGCTTATTGAACTCGCAGCCTGTCCCTTATGCGGTCTGGATTTTCAATCGCCGGGATCGACCCTTTGGCGTCCAGGCGGCGAATCAGGTGATGTTCCGGATTCAGTTTTCTTCTTTTTTATTTCGCTCCGTTGAATTTGACGGGCGGAAGATTAGATTCACTATGCGCCCTGTTGGGCGAATACGTAGATGCCGCCGATGAGCCCGATTGGGCTTTGCAATCCGGCGGCATCTTCGGTTTTTGCAGCTTCCACCTGACCCTTTTTGCCTGATCGCCGGCCGTCGGCTAATGGTTAATCAAGGGGGAACGACTGTCTGGGCGAAGCGATTCAGAGCATTCCTTCGGTCGCGCATCATGCCGCAGACGACGTCCGGGAGTGGTGGAAAGGGAAGTAAGGCGGTCGACTGTATCGGTTCGCTGACGGACGCCACGCCTGGGCTGGTAGCAAGAACCGGCGCCGACGCACGGGCCATCCACGCCATCGCCCCGAAGCTCATTTCACTTAACGCCGTTTCGACAACTCGGGTTCCGTTTTATAGTTACGGTCCATTAGAGCATTTTCAGTCACTTTGTAGCCGTATGAAACAATTAATCTGCTTTGTTTTCGGGCGTTTCTTGTGATTTTGAAGGCCACAGTTTTAATTAAACCGCTCTAGCCTGCGCTCCAGCTCTTCCAGGTGGAGACGGGACTGGCGTCCGACCGCCCATTTCCTGGTCAACGCGTGAGCTACCTGCAACACCTCCACCGTTTCAAACGGCTTCTTGAGAATCAGCAGATTGTCCGTGTGGCCGAATCGGCTGGTGATTTCGTCCCATGAATAATCCGAGTAGGCGGTGCAAATGACCGCTTGCATGTCCGGGCAAATCTGCCAGATCCGCTCAATGGTTTCGATGCCGTCCAAACCGGGCGGCATGCGGATATCCACAAAAACCAGCGCATAGTGGTCCTTGGCTTGCAGCGACCTTTCCACCAGGATCAGCGCCTCCTGGCCCTGGGATGCGCAGTCCAGGCGAAAGATCATCCGCTCGGAGACTTTCGTCGATTTGCCAAAGAGCTCAGCTTCCACGTTCTCGAGCGGGTAGGGAATGGATGTGCGGTCACCCAGGATTTTCCGAAAGTCCTCGTGAATGGCGACGTTGTCATCGACGACCAGTATGCGCGGGGTGAGGTTGGTGAGCGGTGTATTCATAGTTGGTTGTTGTTGTCAGCCCGCTGGAGCGGGATTTCGAGGTTGAAAGTTACGTCCACATCGGGACCGTCGTTCCGAGCGTCCGGCGAGCTGTCCATTGCCCGGGTCGCGAGCGAGCCGTTGGGCAGATCGAGATCGTACACCGAAAAAAAGGGTCCATGATTGCTCATATTTGTATCAGTTAAACCTCCGAACCCTGCGCCGGATCATCCATCCTATGGGTCCCAATCATGCAAATAAATTAACACAAACCGCATAAAGCTTAAGGAATTAGGGACACATTGCTGGATTTGAGGGGTAAATTGCTCCCGGCGATGGGCAGAATTACAAAGGAAAATGAAGGGAGAATTCCAAATCCAGAAATTAGCCTTTAGAATTCGAAGCCGCCGCCGATTCCAGGCTTCGGGGCCATAACGGGTCGTGTGACTACTCTGTTGTAGCATTAGGCTCCAGCTCCAAGCCAAGGCGTCCGCGACGATAGCAGGATTTTTTTCATTGTTCATCCCCCGATTCGTCAGTGCTCAAGGTTTGCCGCCGTGTGCCGACATCCCATCGGCAAACGTTGTGCCACCATGGAGTGGACATCTCCTGATGTCTTCGTGGGACAAAAATGTCGATTGGTTGGATTTCCAAATTGTGAGAGAATCTGTATCCTCGGAACACTTAGAGACAATACGCCGGTAAGGCGTATTTCATGTTCAGGACATCGGATGATATTGATGTGTATGCATAAGGGTAAGCTCCATGAGTGAATTCAATTTTTCGTGCCCTGTCTGTGGCCAAAAAATTTCGTATGACACGGCGCTTGAGGGAACGCAACACATCTGTCCGCATTGCAATA
>CAYPSF010000121.1:0-13510 GCA_964413165.1 uncultured Bifidobacteriaceae bacterium | reverse complement strand
AGCCGACGGCGCTGACGCTGATGATCCAGGCGACCCCCAGCTTTTTCATCGCCCAGATGTTGGCGCGATGGTTCAGCTCGCTCGGCAGGAGGCGGTGGCCGCGGCCATGGCGCGGCAGAAAGACCACCTCGCGCCCGGCCAGCTTGCCGGTGAGGAAATCGTCCGACGGCGGGCCGAAGGGGGTTTTGACTTCCACCCATTTTTGCTGGGTGAAACCCTCGATATTATAGAGCCCGGTGCCGCCAATGATGCCGATTCGATGATTAGACATGCGTGATTTATAGCATCAGCCCGGTAAAAGTCGCCAGCGATTTTCCCGGTGGCGTTGGCGCCGGCATTTGCTAGACTGGGGCCGTGGAACTGTTCCAGCGCATTCTAAAAACGGCCATCGAAGGCGGTGCGTCAGATGTGCACCTCAAAATCGCCACCCCGGTCATTTTTCGCATCAACCGCGAACTGATCGCGGTGGATTCCCCCCAGCCGACGCCGGAATGGATGGTGAAAATCGTTGAAACGATCACACCGGTGCACCTGAAAAAACGCCTGGACGAGGAACGCGAAATCGATTTTTCATATTTTATCCCGGGCGTCGGCCGTTTCCGCACCAACCTGTTCCAACAGCGGGGCCAGTGGTGCCTCGCCATGCGCTATGTCAAAACGCTCGTGCCGAGCTTCGAAGAACTCGGCCTGCTTGAGCAGGTGAAAAACCTCTCCGAAGCGGCCCGCGGAATTGTGCTCGTGGCCGGGGCGACCGGTTGCGGCAAATCCACCACGCTCGCGGCCATGCTCGAGCACATCAATAATAATTTTAAAAAGCACATCATTACGCTGGAAGACCCGATTGAATATGTGTTTGAGGACAACCAGTCGGTGATCGAACAACGGGAGGTCGGCCTGGACACCCTCACGTTTCATCACGCGCTCAAACACGTGCTGCGTCAGGATCCGGACATCATCATGATCGGCGAAATGCGCGATGATGTCAGTTTTACCGCGGCCATGAGTGCCGCCGACACGGGACACCTGGTGCTGTCCACGCTCCATACCACGACGGCTGCACTGGCCGTCACGCGCATCCTCGATTTTTTCCGGGCGGAAGAACGCGAGCAAATCCGCCGGCAACTTGCTTCCACCCTGCGCGCGGTGATCGGCCAGCGCATGGTCAATACCCTGGAAGGCAAATTGACGCCGGCGTTGGAAATCATGGTGAATACGCCGATGGTCAAAAAGCTGATCGAGGAAAACCGCCTCGATAAATTGCCGGCGGCCATCGAAACCAGCGCGGACGACGGCATGCTCACCTTCAATCAGGCGTTGTTCGACCTGGTCCGGGCCGGGAAAGTGACCGAAAAAGAGGCCATGGCCAAAGCCACCAATCCTCAGGCGCTGGAGATGAATTTCAAGGGCATCTTCCTCGACGAAGGACGCCGCATCATCAGTTGATTGCCGTCGGCCAGCAAATAAACGCGGTTGACTTAAATCCGACCGGACGTATCGTCTTTACCTATGCGGGTATCGAAAGAAACCGACTATGCGCTGCGGGCTTTGTTCACCTTGGTGGACCATTTCGGCGGGACACCCATCCCGATTCGCGAACTGGCCCGGCGAAATGACGTTCCCAAACGTTTCCTCGAGCAGATCATGCTCAAACTCAAAGCCCAGGGATGGGTGGACAGCGTGGCAGGGGTGAGAGGCGGATATGTCCTTGCAAAAAACCCTCGCGAGATATCGATGGGTGCGGTGGTACGCCATTTTGATGGCATTTTGGCGCCAATTGACTGTGTTTCGGTCACCGGATACAAGCGCTGTTCACAGGAGCCGGTCTGTCGATTCCGACGCGTATTCTTTGACGTGCGCAACTATGTTGCCGAACTGATGGAGCGGGCAACGCTCGCGGACGTCGCCAGGGGCACTCCCCTTTCTAAACGAGAGATTTCGGCCGGTTTCATTGGTGGGGAAGGAATTTAAGAAAATCCAAAATAACCCATTGACTAATCAGCGCAAAAGTGGATAATAACGACAATATGAGTCGTCAATCGAAGTGAATGATTTGATAGAGACGTTGATTTTGATGCGTCGTTGGCGGCAAGAGTGAGCGGTTACTAATCCGCTTTTTATTTGGGTTGAATAACGATAATAACAGTCGCTATTAAGAATACGCTGAGGCTTCGGACGACTGAAGCCGGACAAACAATTAAAGAATTCGGAAGACTGACCGGACCACCGGAGGTTCCCATGAAAAAACGAAAAGACATCATCCATGCGGAACTGGGTTCAAAAATTGATGCAGCTGCTTGCTGTCGCCGGACTGTGGTTGGCCGGTCCGGCCACGGCAACTGAAGTCAAACTGCTCAACGTTTCCTACGACGTCACGCGCGAGTTCTATCAGGACTACAACGCCGCTTTCGCCAGATATTGGAGGGAGAAGACCGGCGAAGTCGTGACGGTCAATCAATCTCACGGCGGTTCCAGCAAACAGGTGCGCAGCGTGCTCGACGGTCTGGAGGCCGACGTGGTCACGATGAACCAGGCGCTGGACATTGATGTCTTGTTTTCCATCGGCGGACTGATCCCCTCAAACTGGCCGGCGCGCCTCCCGAACCAAAGCGTGCCTTACAACTCGACGATTTTATTTGTTGTCCGCAAGGGCAACCCGAAGCACATCCAAAACTGGGACGACCTCGTTCGTCCGAATGTTTCGGTCATCATTCCCAATCCGAAAACCTCCGGGAACGGCCGTTACAGTTATTTGGCGGGGTGGGGGTATGCGCTGAAGAAATCCGCCGGTGACGAGGCGCAGGCACGCGCGTTCGTGGCAAAGCTTTTTGCCAATGTGCCTGTGCTCGACACCGGCGGACGCGGCGCAACAACCACGTTCGCCGAGCGCGGCATCGGCGACGTGCTGTTAACGTTTGAAAACGAGGTGGCGTTGATTCAAAAGCAATTTCCCGGCAGTCAGCTTGAGGTCGTGGTTCCACCCGTCAGCATTCTGGCGGAAAATCCCGTGGTTTGGGTGGACAAGGTGGTGCAGAAACACGGCACCGGACCGCTCGCCCGCGCCTATCTCGAATATCTCTACAGTGACGTCGGACAGGAACTGGCGGCGCAGCATGGTTTTCGTCCGCAGAACCCGGCGATCCGGGCGAAATCCGCCGGTCGTTTCCCACCGCTTGGTTTGTTCACGGTGGATGAAGTGGCCGGCGGCTGGCAGAGGGCGCAGCGGGTCCACTTCGCTGACGGCGGGATTTTTGACCAGATTTACCAGAACAAATAGCGAATCTGCCGACGCCGCGAAGGCGAGGCGCAACTTGTAAAAATTACGAGGGCTGACCGGTTCACCGGAGGTTCTTCGAAGAAGAAAAAAACCGTTATCGTGTGAATGCGAATGGAGACAGCGGGCCGGACCTGGCCCGGTTCCAGGCATCGGTTGATGCCATCGGAATCCACCGCTTGCCTGGGCAGGCGGTTCTGTCTCCCGCCAATCCCGGACGGGTTTCATTTCTTCATTTGTAAAACCAAACACAGCCAAAGCAAAAACGTGAACCTATGAAAACATTAAATCCAAGAAAACTCGTCGCCGTCGGCCTGACTCTGGCCGGTGTGGCGTTCACTCCAAACCTGCGTGCCGCCGTCGAGGTATTCATCGAGGGTGGTAGTGCCAGTTCGAGCGTTCTGTTCCAGGCCGCCACCAATATCCTCAATGGCGGCGCCGTTACGGCGGTCGGCAATAACAGCAGCGTCCGCACGTTCATTGGCACCAGCACGCTTCCGCCGCTGAACGGTTACGGCACCATCACACTGGACTACAATCTCAACGGCGCTGTGATCGGCCTGCAAAACCTGATCGGGCAGCATACCGACACGAACATCAGCGGCGCGAGTATCATCCCGGTGGTGGTGGATTCCGCCACCTATCCCGAATCGGTGGGCCTGCTGTCGTCGGGTCTGACGGAACTCCCGACCTACGTGGTGCCCCTGGTGTTCATCAAGAACACCAATTCCATTGACACTGCTGGCATCACGAACCTGACCCAACGGCAGGCGATTACCCTGGAAAGTTCCGCCACGAATCCGGCGACCTTTTTTGGCGGTACCAACGGCCCGAATCCAATCTATTTTATCGGCCGCAACAGCCAGGCTGCCGTCCGTACGGTGACGGACCTCGTAATTTACAACAGCGCGGGGTTCATCTCCTACCAGACCAACGCTCTGGGCCAGCCCGTGCTGGACACCAGTGCCGACCCCGGCCTGCAATTTGGCGGTTCCGTGGCCAACACCGTTGGTGTGCTCACCAATTCGATCGGCACGGTTTCCGTTCAAAACATCATCAAGAACACGGCCGCGATCCCATACGAAGGGGTTCCCTATTCCGTTTCCAACGTGATCAACGGCAGTTATCCGCTTTGGGGTTATGAGCATTATTATTACATCACCGCTAACACCGGGCATCCGACACAGCCGCAACTGGACGTGATTAACGCCCTGTACAACGTGGTGACAAACGGTGCTTTTCAGACCACCTCAGTCTTCACAAACAAGTTCATCCCTAACGGCGCGATGAGGGTGCACCGGAATCCCCCGACGGATGGCGGTCCCATCTTTTTGAACACCGGCTATTGAACCATCCGACAACCTTAACCGGCCTATTTCCGTATGAAAAAACTTATACCTAAGATCCTCCTCGCTGCGCTGGCGCTGCTGGCAGCGCCGCTGGCGCAGGCGCAGACGTGGAACTATAACGACGGCGATTTGTTGCTCATCTTTCGCAAGACCGGGCACAACAACATCGAGTTCGATCTGGGCAGCGTCACCAATTACCTTGGCAAAACCAATGGGTACACCACCACGGTCACCGGTTGGGACCTGAGCCTGGTCACCGGCGAATTCGGGTCGAACCTGAAGAACGTCAACGTCATCCTGCTGGCCACCAGCGGCCTGACCAACGCCAGCCCGACGGTGTGGTTGACCAGCTCCGAACCCAACACCACGGCCTACAACGTCAGCGGACAGGAATGGAGCACCTTGTCCGCGTTGATCAGCGCCGTCGGCAACAAGCCGATCAATCCCTTTCAGGTGCCTTACGCGGAACCCAACGCGTACGTGATTGATCCGGGCGACCCGCAATATGGGGCGGCGTCCTTTGACCACATCGTGTCGGTCAACCCCATTAACATCCCGCAGTTGGGCGGCAACGCGCCGTTCACGGTTCAACAGGCCATTCCCGGCCTGCTGGACTTCTGGGCCATCCAGTCCACGGGGACTTCTCCGAATCCGCCCGACCATCTGGTGGGCACCTTCACCGCCACCACCAACGGCGTATTGAAGTTTATCGCCGGGCCGCGCGCGCCGAGCATCGTCGCAGTTACCCGTTCCGGCAATGTCAGCGCGATTCAATTCACCACCACGGTGGGCAACATCTATTCGGTGGCTTACACCAACGTACTCGGTGACGCCACGACCAACTGGCCGGTCGAAGCCAGCACCGTGGTCGGCGACGGGTATAACGACACCATCAACCACACCAGTTCGGACAGCGCGGAATTTTACCGAGTCAACGCACAATAGTGAGCGCTCGGAACACACGGCAGGCCCGGTCGCAAGCCGGGCCTGCCGGCAAACGGCGAATTCGTAGAGAGGGCAACCACAACGAATGAAATTTCGGATCTGTTTGATCGCCATGCTCGTGCTTGCGAAAATTTCCAAGGGGGGAACGGCGGAAACCGATCCCGCCGCGGCATTGGACATTACCAGTGCGCCGGCCCGGGCGGAGGTCACGAACGCTCCCGTCCGTCCATGGCCGAAGTTTGAAGTGCATGGCTATCTCGTCGAGAGCAACCACACTTTGCTCCCGGAAGCAATGGCTGTGCTTTCCAATTATACCGGCCGGGTGGACCTTGCGCGCATCCACGAAGGTCTGGGCCGCTTGCAGCTGGGTTATCGCCCGCCCGGCTTTTCGAATGTCACGGTTACGCTCCCGCAACAGAAGCTCGCCAACGGCATGGTGCGCGTGGAAATTGTCACTCGCGTGCCGGTAGCGGTTACAAATGTTCCGGCGGCAGCAACCAATGCTCCACCGGTTTCCACCAACGCCACGGTCAAACCACCTCCGAAATTTGACCTGCGTGGCTATTTCATCGAAGGCAACACCGTTTTGCCGCCGGAAGATTTCGGCCTGCTTTCCAATTACACTGGCCGGGTGGATTTCCCGCGCATCCGCGAGGGATTGGGCCAGTTGCAGTTGCTCTACCATGACCTCGGCTTTGCCACCATCAGCGTCACGCTCCCCCGGCAAAAGCTGACCAACGGCGTCGTGCGCGTAAAAGTAGTCGAGGGCACACTCGCCCGGATCAACGTGGAGGGTAACCATTATTATAGCAGCAACAATGTTCGGCGCGCACTGCCCAGTCTGGACACGAACGTCCTGCTGAATACGAAATGGTTTCAGCCCGAGCTCGACCGGGCCAATGCGAATCAGGACCGCCAGATTTATCCCGTCATCAGCCCCGGCCCCGAACCGGGCACGAGCGATTTGACACTGAAGGTCAAGGACCGGCTGCCGTTGCACGGCCATATCGAGGTCAATGACAAGTCATCCCCGGGAACACCCCTGCTCCGGCTGGATACGGCGCTTCAATACAATAATCTCTGGCAGCTCGATCACCAGATCGGGCTGGATTACAATTTCTCGCCCCAGTCCATGAAGACGGACAGTTACATGCCGCGCTTCTACGACCAGCCGATGGTCGCCAGCTACAGCGGCTTTTATCGCCTTCCGCTGGGTCTCGCTCACGACTTGCGCCAGGACTACGACCAGCTGCCGGTGAATTTTGGCTACAACGAAATCACCCGCAAATTTGATCTGCCGTCGCCCACCGGTCAGCCGGACCTGATTTTTTACGCCTCGCAATCCGTCTCCGACACGCCGGTGACCCATGGGCCGCTCACAGTCATCACCAACACCGACCTGCTGAACCTCGACAGCCAGTTCCAGCAACGCGTTCTGACCTACAACAACGACATCGGGACCAGGCTCACCCTGCCCGTACGGGAATTTCTGGGGGTGCACTCGTCCATCACGATGGGCTTCGATTTCAAATCCTACAATGCCCAAACGTTCAGCACCAATCTCACCTTCGTCAACCTGTATGGAACCAACGATCTGGGGGATCGCGTTCTGGTCACCAACCTGACCGTTCCGCTCGCCGCCAATAGCAGCGTCGAGCTGGATTATCTGCCGATCTCGTATGGCTGGTCGGCGGTGCGCCCGGACAAATGGGGCGTCACCAGCTTCAATTTTAACCAGAACATTTTTCTGACCGGCCTCGCCTCGGCGCGGACCAATTTTCAAATCGTCGCCGGTTCACTGAAGGCCGGCGGCAATTACACCACCCTGAACGCCGGGCTGAACCGCCGGCAGAATCTGCCGGACGACTGGTCGCTGTTATTTCGTGCCAATGGCCAATGGGCGAGCAAAGCGCTCATCAGCAACGAGCAATTTGCGCTCGGCGGTACGACCGGGGTGCGCGGCTATGAGGAAGGCGAGGTTTATGGCGATGATGGCTGGCGGGTCATGTTCGATGTGAACGCTCCGGCGGCCAATGTCGGTTATTTTCCCGACTCCCAGGGTGGCGAAGGCACGCCGGCCTATCTGCGTTGTTCCTGCTTCATGGACTACGGCGAGACCTACCTGATCGATCGTCCGACCCCGCTTAACCCGGCTTACCGCGAATGGGGGACCGGCGTGGGTTTTTACCTGACCGCCGGCGAACACTTTGACGCCCGGCTTACCCTGGCCTGGGCGTTGCACGATACCCCCGCGACCCACGCCGGAGAGGCGCGGGCTTATTTCAGCATCGGGCTCCAATTCTGACCAACGTTATGAAAATAAAACCCTCGGCAAGCCAAATCCATCGCGCGCGCGTCACCATCAGCCGGAAGTGGCTTGGCCTCGTCGTTGGGTTCTGCGCCGCCGGCTGTAGTTTGAAGTTGTCCGCCAATCCAACCGGCATGACCGTCGCGTTGGGCACCGCCACCACCCAGACCAGCGGCGCGCAACTCAACGTGACCGTCAGCCAGACGGCGTTTCTCAACTGGAGCAGCTTCAACATCCAGGCGGGCGAAACCACCACGTTCATCCAGCCCTCGGCGAATTCCGTGGTCCTCAACCAGATCGGCGGCGCCAGCGCATCGCAGATTTTTGGCAATCTCAACGCCAACGGCACGGTCATTCTCGCCAACGCCAACGGGTTTTACTTCGGTCCGAATTCGATGATCAAGGTTGGCGGCGACTTCATCGCCACTACCGCGCCCATCACGCCGGATTTTGGCTCGGGTTCCAGTTGGACGTTCACTGGCATGCCGCCGTTGGCGAGCATCATCAATTATGGGTCCATCCAGGCGGGTAACGGCCGTTCGCTGTTTCTCATCGCCGAAAACATCCAGAACAACGGCAGCCTGAATGCGCCCGGCGGTAACATCGGCCTCGCGGCTGGCCAGACCGTGCTGGTGAGCGAACGCCCCGACGGCCGCGGCCTGAGTGCCAGCGTGCAGGTGCCCGCCGGATCGGTAAATAATCTGGGACAGCTCACCGCCGACGCCGGCACGATTGCGTTGCAGGCGCAGGTGGTCAATCAGGACGGACTGGTCCAGGCCAATTCCGTCCAAAATCAAAATGGCGTCATCGAACTCATCGCCTCCGGCCAACTGACCCTTGGTGCAAATTCGCAAATCATCGCCAACGGTGACAATTCGCCCGGCGGCAGTGCTGGTGGCAAAGTGATGCTTCAATCCGGCAACACCTTCAGCGACAGCGCCGGCAGCCAAATCATCACCACCGGCGGCGCGCAAGGCGGCAACGGTGGCAACGTCGAAATCAGCGCGCCAAGTGTCCTCTCACTGAATTCCGGCATTGATGCGCGCGGCCAAGCGGGCTGGACGGCGGGGAAACTGTTGCTGGATCCGGATTACATCATCTTGGACACATCCGGCTCTGGCAGCGCGGGCGGTGGCACGGTATTGGCCGGGAGCAATCCCGGCAGCACACTGGATTTGAACGTGAACAGCGCGTTTGCCAACCTCGCGGTTTCCCAGATCATTCTTCAGGCTGCGTATGACATCACGCTTGCCGGCGGCACGACGTGGAATCTAAGCGGAACCATCGGTGCAAATTTTGGCGGTGTGACCGGCGGTCAACTGACCCTGGAAGCCGGGCGCAACATCATCTTCGGAAACGGCGCCAAATTAACGGATGCCAACAACTGGTCGGCGACGCTCCTGGCCGGATACGATTTTGTCAACAACGTGGTCCAATCCGGCGTCGGCAACATTTATTTGAATGGGGGCAGCGGCCAGACTGGAAGCGGGTCCATTCAACTGTCGAAGGCGATCCTGAACTTGACGGCGGGAAACAGCATTGTGGTCGGTTCCGGTTCCCAGATCATTGACGATGGCGGCACCATCGGGCTGTACGCGTCAACAGTGAATCAAAACGGCATCATTCAAGCCAACTCCGTGGGCAATCAACACGGCATCATCGAACTCGTCGCATCCGATACGCTGACCCTTGGCGCCAGTTCCCGAATCCTGGCGCAGGGCGACGATGCCACGCCGGGCAGCGCCGGCGGCAATGTCACGTTGCAGTCGGGAAACAGCTTCAGCGACACGGTCGGCAGCCAGATCGTAACCCGCGGCGGCGCATTGGGCGGCAACGGCGGCAACATCGAGATCAGTGCACCGAACGTTTCCTCCTTGAATTCGAGCATGGATGCGAGCGCGCAGGCCGGCTGGACCGGCGGACAATTGTTTCTCGGCCTGGCGAATCTCGAACTGGGCAGTTCCGGGTCAACCCTGCCCGATGCCTTCGGCACCATCAACGGCATCAACGGCACCGGCACGCTGTTTGTGGACGTGACCACGGCGTTTCTGAACAAGAGCTTCTCACAGATTTTGCTGGAGGCGTCCGGCAACATCACGCTCGACGGGGGCACGACCTGGGATCTGAGCGCTTCCACGGGAACGGTGGTCGGGCCGGGCAATGTGACCCCGAATCCCAACGGGCGGCTGACGCTGCTGGCCGGCGGCGACATCATATTTGGCGACAATGCGCTGATCACGGATGCGAACCATTGGTCGGTGACGCTTGAAGCCGGATATAATTTTGCCAACGGAGCCGTCCACCCCGGGGTCGGAAACATTTACTTGAACAACAACAGCGGCGATAACACGGGCGGCGGCTGGATTCGAACAGCCAGCGGCAACATCAATTTGATTGCCGGACAGGACATCCTGCTCGGTGGCGGTTCGGTGTTCACCACCACCGGCGGCAGCATCTTCGTGGACGCGCTGGCCGGCAGCATCAATCTCGGTTCCTGGAATGGCGGCACCAGCTTCACGCGGCAAACCGCCGATTATTTGTTCGGCAGCTCCGGGGTCACGCCCAACACCGTTCTTGGCGGTTTTTCCACGGCGGCGGGCGGCGATGTCACGTTGATCGCCGGCAACAACGTTGACAGCACGGCTTCCGTGGCGACGGGCACGTGGCAGGGCGAATCCGGTGCCTACGGTGCGGGCAACGTGACTGTCATTGCCGGCAACCAGATCACGGGAAATTTTGTGGTGGCCAATGGCACCGGCACCTTGCTCGCGGGCGTTCCGGTTTCCAGCGCGCAGGCCGCCCAGCTTCAAAATCGCAACGCCGATCCGGTCGGCGCCGCCACCGCGCTGAACGAATTGGAAACGGCAGTACAACAAGCGCAGAATCCCAACGGCAACATCGGCGCCCCATCGGGTGCGAGCGGGCCAGTGACGTTGAGTTTGATCACCGGCTCGTGGAACACCTGGGCGGCCAATAGCATTTACCTCAAGGAAGTGAACAACCCGGACGGAGCGTTTGACGCCGCATCATCATTTTTGTTCAGTTATGCTTCGGATGCCGCCGTGAGCCTTTGGGCGGGTAATGCCATTGAGCTGACCGGCAATAATCTGCACCGGGTGGCGAGCCAGAAAACCCCCATCGTTTATGCGCCGATTCTTTCCCTCAATGCCGGCGCCGGCGGCATCCTGATTGACAAGTCTATCCTCCTTGATCCTTCCAGCCAGGGTTCGTTGCACATCACCACGCGCAACGGCGGCAATTTGACCGGCAAGGTGAACACGAGCACGACGGCGCTCACCGGCATCACCATGTCCGACGGCAATCCGGCCGACTACCAGACCTTTGCCGTCGGTTACAGCTCCCCGCCGCTGCATTTGAACGATCCTGATGCAAACCCGGTGGTGCTGGATATCTCTGGCAGCATCGGCAGCTTCGGGCTGGTCGTGCCGACCTTTGCGCAGATCACCGTTCACAGCCTGCGGCCTTACATCGCTTCGGACGGCAGCAGCCATTACGGCACCTACAACTTTGGCTTCCTGGGGCGGAATCTGTCGCCGTTGCAAACCACCTCCATCATTGTGACGGGTGACATCGCTTATCCCGACTACACTCCCGGCGCGCTGTTCGGCGGCCAGGATCTGGCGGTGGCTGGCCCTGGCAGTTTCGTTATCAACGCCCAGAACATTGACCTCGGATTTTCCGGCGGCATCACCGTGCTCGCGCCGGACGCCCCGCTGGCCGCCATTTCGCCCTACGGCGCGAACCTCACCGTCACCACCACTGGCAATCTCGAAATGACTTCAACCGCCATTGCCAATTACAGTTTGCTGGGCGGCATCACGCTGAATGTCGGCATGGCCACCGGCGGCATCCTCGACGTCGGCGGGCCGCTCACTGCTTTGGGTGATCCCGGCGTGGTGAAGGGGATTTTCACCACGAGCGGCGGAAATATTTCCATTAACGCCGGCGGCAACGTGAACGTGGATGGCTCGCGCATCGCCACCTACAACGGCGGCAATATCAATATTCTCTCCCAGACCGGCGATGTGAATGCCGGCTCTGGCGGCTCCGGTTTCGTGAGCTTTCAGGCACTGGAGTTGAATGCGTCCGGCCAGCTGGTTCAAATTCCGGCCCTGATTCCCGGCAGCGGCATCCTCGCAACGACCGTGCCCGGTTCGGACGCCGCGCTGGGCGACATCACCGTCAGCACTCCCAACGGCAGCATCAACGCCAGCCTCGGCGGCATCCTGCAACTGGCTTTCAACGGCACGGACACGAAGGCCAATTTTATTGACCTGAACGCCGGCAAGGACATCAACGCCTCCGGTTCCGGCATCATCGGCTACAATATCAAGCTTGAGGCCGGCGGCAACATCAACGGCGTCATTGTCGGCCGGCAGGGCGTGGACATCACATCCGGCCAGAATGTGAACGTGACCGTGGTGAGCGCCGGCAATGTCAACATCAACGCTTCAGGCGAGGTTTCCGGCACCATCATCGGCGGCGGTAATGTGGATGTGAGCGGCGATTCCATCACCGCCTCCCTGATTGGCGAATCCGTGTCCGCCTCCGGCGACACCAGCGGCGCCAGCATGGGCATCCCGCAATCCAACGTCACCAAAGAGAACGCCGAAACCGCCGACGATGCCGCCACCGTGGCATCCAGTGCCGGCGACCAGGACGACGAGAAAAAGAAGGGCAAAGGCATTGCGCTGTCGCAGAAGACCGGCCGTGTGACCGTGATTTTACCACCCAGACAACAATCCAAAACCCAGACTCCGGAACCGGGCATCTAAATCATTTATGACCCCACTCATACACCCCCTGTTCGCCGCCAACGCGGCGGTGTACGCCATCCAGAACGCCACCACCGAAGGCAAGATCACTGTCATCGTGCTGCTCGTCCTGTCGCTGTTCAGCTGGACGATCATCATCACCAAGTTCCGCCAGTTGCTGATTGCGCGCCAGGCAACCAAAAAATTCCTGGCCGCCTACAGCTCTACGCGCGATCCGCTGGACATCCAACGCAAGGGCGAGGAATTTGACGGCGCGCCCGCCTATCAACTCTATATTCGTGGCGCGGATGAACTGGCGTATCAATTGGACAAAAACCCGGTCACTGTCAAAGGCGAGCGGCGTATCAGCACGGCCTCGTTTGAGGCGGTGAAGGTCGCGCTTGAAGAAGCTGCCGGTGCGGAAGCAATGGGATTGGAAAAGGGGATGATCGTGCTGTCCACCGCCGTGGCCGGCGGACCGTTCATCGGATTGCTGGGCACGGTCTGGGGCGTCATGTCCACGTTCGCCGGCATCGCCGAAAGCAAGGCCGCCACGCTCACGGCCATGGCGCCCGGCGTGGCCGCCGCGCTGGTGGCCACGGTCACGGGCCTGTTGGTCGCCATCCCGGCGATGTTCGCCTACAACTTCATGGTCACCACCATCCGCGCCATCACCCAGGAACTCGATGGTTTTGCCAGCCGTTACGCGACGCAAATCGTGCACAGCTATGTGGATAACCGCGACCTGGAGGACAAAATCGCGATGGCCCTGACACGTTCCGAAGTGGACGAAAATACACCCGCCATTTGACCGATGAAGAAGTGTTCGAAATCGGCGCATCATTCGCTGACGGAGTTGAAC
>CAYPSF010000120.1:0-13524 GCA_964413165.1 uncultured Bifidobacteriaceae bacterium | reverse complement strand
GCGATTTTAAACTCACGAAATGTAAATGCGCGGTAATCCTATGTGCAGTTTTCAGAGAATCCCGATTTTATTCGGTATTGTTCTTTTAAATTTGGATTGGTTTGGCCGGCCGGCGCAACGCGCCAGGCGGCCGAGGGCCAATCCTCAATAATTTGGTGGCCATAAAGCTGTGGTCCGACCCGATCCCATTCCGAACTCGGCCGTCAAACACAGTCTTGCCGATGGTAGTAGTCCTATAGGTTCTGCGAGAGTAGGTAGCCGCCAGTCTTTCAATAAAAAGCCGGAGAGGATTTTCTCCGGCTTTTTGCTTTCCGGATTTGGGGCCCACCGTGGCTTGCGGGTGGACTGAACTTACCCGATGCGCCACCAAACGGTTTTCAAATGAGCCGGTTCGGCCCGGCGGATAGGGAAATCCGGTGGTTGTGGAAAATAATGCGACTGGAGAATCTTCCGGCGCGACGCGTGAATGGCTCTTTCCCCGTCCGCGAGAAATTTTTCCGGCGGCCAGTCTGCGGCGTTTGTCGAAGCGAACAGGATCCCGCCCGGCTTTAGCAACGGCAGCGCGGCGGCCAGCAGCTTGCCCCAATCCTTTTCCACGCGAAACGCGCCGTGTTCCTTCGATTGTGAAAACGTCGGCGGATCGAGTACCACCCCGTCAAACACCCGCCTCTTCTTTGCCAGCCGCCGCATCCAGTCGAACGCGTCGCCGTAGATGAAGTCATGTGCCGCCGGGTCGAGCCCGTTGAGCGCAAAGTTGCGTCGCCCCCATTCCAGATATTTTTTTGAGAGGTCGAGGCTCGTGGTTTTTGCGCCTGCCAGTGCCGCGCAAACCGAGAAACCGCACGTGTAGGCAAAACAATTCAAGAGTCCAAAGCCCGGAGTCCAGGGTCCAAAGTCGAGATCGGTGGCGATGTGGCCGGTCAAAAAACGGCGGCGGTTATCGCGTTGATCGAGGAACAAGCCCACGGAATACCCCTCATTGAACCCCAGTTCGAAGCAGACTCCGTTTTCACGAATTTCAAACCGCTCTGGTGCCGTCTCGCCCAGCACCTTTTGCGGCGATGCTTCGGTTGTGGTCGTGTGCCGCACCTGGCGGGAAAGGGTTTTGTGATAAGCCCCGCGCGCAGAAAAATATTTTGCGAGCCGGGACAACTCGTCGATCTGTTCGGTGGACAAAGGCCGTTCGGCCTGGGAAAGCAGATAATCGCCCAACCGGTCCACATACCAGCCCGGCCAACCATCACTCGCGCCGTGAATCACGCGAAAGGCATTTGTCGCTTGCGGATCAATCAGCGCGATTCGCAGACCCAGACGCGGGTCGGCATCGAAATCCGCGGGTGCTTGAAACATCATTGCCGTCCTCGTTGCCGGATGCGCGAAGGAGATTTCTGCCGCGTGCAAAAAGACCCGCGCTGCCGCCGTGCCGCCGTAAAGGGTGTCACCAAGAATCGGGAACCCGCTCTCCGCCGCATGGACGCGGATCTGATGGGTCCGGCCCGTGAGCGGCGTGGCCTCCACCGTTCGGAGTCCCGTCCCGCGCGTGGCGGGACGGTCCACACCGGCTAAAGCCGGAACTTCAAATCGCGTTTCCGCAATTTCCCCGCCGGCATGGGGCGGCCGGCTCAGGTATTTTTCGCCGACCCGAACCAGCGTGCTTTTAACAATGAGTTCGCGTTGGGGCAACGCCCGATCGGTCAGCAAAAGATACTTTTTGCGGACGCGGCGTTGCGTGAATTGCTCGGTGAGCGAACGGTTGGCAACCGGGGTTTTGCCGAAGACCATCACGCCGCTGGTTTCCTTGTCCAGCCGGTGCAGGATAGCCAGGGTGGCCCAGCGCGGTTCGTGCTGCTGCAGCCAGTCGTAAATCCCCTCGCCGGCGTGCGGTCCGGGCGCGTGCGTATTCCAGCCGGCGGGTTTGTGAACCACCAGCAGATGCTCATCCTCGAAAATCACGCACGGCGGCATGCCCTGATGAAAACATTTTCCGGCTCTCCATTGAAAGTACGGAATCAAAGTGTGCTGGCGGCGCTCAATTCAGGTCAATTTGGCGTATTAAATGCTCGATTTACTGCAAATCACGCCGGTTTTTGAGCGAAATGCCACACCCAATTACTATTCTAATCCGCTTTGGCAGGCAGATGGCGGTTGGACCTCTCCTGCTGGCATTTGTCGTCCTGTTCACGCCCGGGCTTCAAGCCGCTCCGGAAACGAACGGGGCGCCGGCCATCAGTGAGACGGTCATTACCAATCTGACCCAGTTTTGGGCGCTCCCGCCAGCGGGAAAAAGTCTCTTACACCGCATTCGGGTGGAGTTGCTGGTTTATTATTGCGATACCAACTGGAATGTGTTTTGGGGACGTTCGGGCGACCTGAGCACCTTCTTGCCGTTTCGGGGTCTCCCCGTGCCCCTCAAACCCGGAGATAAAATCTTCGTTGATGGTCTGATTCTTCCCGTCAACCAGGAGTTTCTGTGGGATAAAACTTCCGTCAAAATTCTTTCCGAATCCAACCTTATCGAATCGGTCCCCACCCGGGGAAAACTTTTCGACACCGCGAGCCTCAACCGGCGATTTGTGGAGGTGGAAGCACTGGTGGATTCGCAACGGTTGCTCTCGTCGAATGTCTTGAGACTGGATCTGCTGGCCGAGAATTTTAATTTGAACGCGTTTGTAAGAATTGACCCGACCGGCGGAACGCGACCGGATTTGCCCGGAAAATTTGTTCGGATCCGGGGCGTTTATGCCGAGAACTTCGATGCTCTGGGCAAGATCGCCAACATAACCTTGTGGACTCCCGGATTGAATCAGGTCGAAACCGTCGGTTCCCTGGAGAAGGACTCCCGGTTTTCGATGCACATCACATCATCCGAGAATTTTGCCACGGTCGATCCCAGGGCTTTGGTCCGGGTCGCCGGCGTGGTTCGCAGCCAACAGCCCGGAGAAGCTGTTACGATCTGGGATGATGCGGGACAGGTGCGGATTTTTTCCAAACAACGGTACCCATTGCAGGTGGGCAACCGCATCGAAGCCGTTGGCTATCCTGCGTTTCAGGGCATTGACCGGGTTTTGGAAGCTGGATTGTTTCGCCTGGTGGTAAAGGAAGCGACGAACAGTTCCGGGCTTTCGGGCCATCAGATCAAATTGCGCCTGGCGGACCAGATTCGCGGCTTGGATCGGGAAAGCATCGCCCGACACCCGCCGGTCAGCCTCGAAGGTGTGGTAACCTGGGTGGATTCCCGGACGAATTTCCTCTTTGTGTTGGACAGCAGCGGCGGCATTCGCGTCATGCAGCCCCAACTCCAGAGCGGGAGGCGGATTCAGACCGGCATGCTGGTCAAGGTGGATGGGGTTGCCGCCGCGGGGGAATTCGCTCCTGTCATCACCAATGCGGTGATTCGTCAGACCGGCGCCATGAGCCTGCCGGATGCGCCGCTGACCAGTCTGGAACAGGCCCTGACGGGTACGGACGATGGCCGTTGGATTCAAGTGCGCGGATACGTTCGCAAAGTCACCGAGGTGGACCGGGTTCTGGAATTGCAACTCGTCGCGCCCGGGGGTGAATTTACCGCGCGGGTTCCCCGGGACAGCACTCTGAGGACCCTGCAAGGTTCGGTGGTTTTGGTTCGCGGCGTTTGTGCGGTCCTGGCGAATTCCCGTCGGCAATTGACTGCGGTCGAGGTCTGGTCCCCGTCGGCCGGAGATATCCAGATCGAACAATATGCGCCGGGGGATTTGTTTGCCTTGCCCCTGCGTTCCCTCGCCAGTCTGCGTCAATTTAATCTATTCAATACTCTGGATGAACGCGTACGCACCTGCGGTTCGGTTACGCTGCAGGTTCCCGGACGTTATCTGTATGTGCAGGACGGTGACAGCAGCATTTTTGCCTTGAGCGATCAGACCAACTTGCTGCACCCCGGTGACCGCGTTGAAGTCGTCGGCTTTTCCGGGAATGACGCCGGAAATTTTGTGTTGCGGGAGGCGGTCTATCGTTGCACCGGGCCCGGGCCCGAGCCGGTGCCCGTGCAACTGCCCGTTCTGCAAACCATCAACGAAGGATTGGACGGCTTGCTCGTGCGGGCGGAAGGTTCGTTGCTCGATGTGGTGGAAAAATCCAGCGAGACGCGCCTGATGGTTCAGGCTCGGGGACTGGTTTTTGAGGCCAAACTCGACAAGGCCGGACTCTTCGGAAAGAAAGAGCCAGGCCTGGGCAGCAAACTCGCCATCACCGGTGTTTACCGTATTCAACGGGACGAATATGGCAAACCCCGCTCCTTCCTGTTGAACCTGCGCGACGGAAAAGATGTTCGGGTCCTGGAGCCGCCGCCCTGGTGGACGCTGCCCCGGCTGTTGCTGGCCCTGACCGGTGTTTTGATCGTGTCCTTGCTGGCGTTTTTGTGGGCGTTGGAAACCCGCCGCAAAAATAACCTGCTCCTGCATGCCCAGGTGGAATTGAAGGCCGCCCACGATAAATTGGAGGAACGGGTTCAGGAGCGGACGCGCAATTTGCAGGCAGCCAACGAAGCATTGCGCCGCTCGGAGGAGCGTTTCGTCAAGGCGTTCCGGGCGAGCCCGATTCCCCTGGTGATGCAAAATGTCCGCGAACAGCGGTATGTGGACGTGAACGAAAGTTTTCTCCAGCTGACCGGCTTCCAACGCGAAGAGGTTTTGGGACAGACACCCGCCGGGCTGAAATTGTTTCCTCAACCGGAAACCGGGCAGGAAATTCTGGAGGCCCTTTCGGCCAAACGCCCCGTCCGTGGCCGGCAAACCGTACTGACGACCCGGGAAGGAAAAAGCCTCACAGTGCTGATCTCCGCGGAGTCGCTCGAGTTGGAAAATCAGCCGCATTTTTTGACCTCCATCCAGGACATTACCGAGCGGCTCAACGTTGAAAATCAACTGCGGCAGGCCCAAAAAATGGAGCTGGTGGGCCAGATCGCCGCCGGCGTCGCTCACGATTTCAACAACATCCTGACCGTGATCCAGGGCCATGCCGAGCTGCAATTGAATGCGGAGAACCTGAATGAGCCACTCGCTGATTCTTTGCGGGAGATTTCCCGCGCCGGCGCGCGGGCGGCGGCCCTTACCCGTCAGTTGCTGGCCTTCAGCCGCAAGCAGATGTTACAGCGCCAATCACTGGACCTGCGAGAGTCGCTCGAGGAGCTCAGCAAAATGCTGAAACGGGTCATCGGCGAACATATTTACCTGCGGATTCAATGCGCGGAAGATCTTCCGCCCGTGTTTGCCGACGCCGTCAATTTTGAACAGATTGTCATCAATCTGGCCGTGAACGCGCGTGATGCCATGCCGCGCGGCGGCCCGTTGACCATTACTGCCGAACCGGTAGTGATTAACGCCGCATACAAGGAGCGGGAGCCGGACGCCGTGGTCGGAACCTTTGTCCGGTTAAGTGTCGCCGATGAGGGCAGCGGGATGAATGAGTCCGTGCGCAAAAAGATTTTCGAACCCTTTTTCACCACCAAGGACGTGGGCAAAGGAACCGGAATGGGGTTGGCCATGGTTTACGGCATCGTCAAACAGCATCAGGGATGGATTGAAGTGGAATCAAAGCTGGGCACGGGCTCGGTGTTCAAAGTTTTTTTGCCGGTGGCGGATCAGGAGGCGCAAAAAGCGTCCGAATCCGGAACCGATTTGATTCGGGTCGCTCCCGTTCAATCGCGCACCATTTTCGTCGTCGAAGACGAAGCCCCCTTGCGCGAGATGGCCTCGACCATTTTAAAACGGCTGGGGCACCAGGTGGTGGTGGCCCAGGATGGACCCGAGGCGCTGAGACTCTGGCCGCAATACCGGGGAAAGGTTGATTTGCTGTTCACGGACATGGTGATGCCCGGCGGAATGACCGGACGGGAACTGGCGGACCGCCTGTTGCACGAAAATCCCCGGATGCACGTCATCTACTCCACCGGCTACAGCATGGATTTGTTCAATTCGGGCGTGAACCTGGTTGAAGGGGTCAATTGTCTGCTCAAGCCTTACGACGCCACCGCGCTGGTTCGGGTGGTCAAAAAGGCCTTTGCCAACGGGAATTAACGCCTCGCTTATTTCAAATTCCAGACACAGCTGTCACTCAACTTTTGCCCATTTCGTTCGGCGCGGGCTTCAACGCGGTTTTCGCCGGGTTTCAATCGGACTTCCGGCCAGACAAACACGCCATTGGTCCCATTACCGCGTTGGCCTTGCGATTTTCCATTGAGCAGCAATTCCACCTGGTTGGCATTGGAATAAATTTTCACGTCGGTCACCGCATTCGTGCGTTCCGTGAAACGGCGGCTCGTGAGGTAAAGCACCGGCGCGTCCGACCAGTTGGCCTGGTAGAAATAAAACGCGTCCTTCTTCGTCTTCCGGTCGCGAGTCACCAGGCCCTTGTCGTTGACCCCTTCCACGGCGCCTTCCCGCCGGAAGTAGCTGGTGAAGTCAAACATGTTCCACACGAAACTGCCCCAGACGAACGGGCGTGCCTTGATTGCCGCCCAGTTGGCTTCGTGGACCTCGTTCTGCCATTCTTCCGGATGCCATTGGCCACCGGGTTTAGGTTGTTTCGGATGATCTTCGTGCTGCGCCACATTTGCGCCGGCACCATATTCACTCAGGCAAAAACCGCTGTGCCGGCTGGAATCACGATATTGATCGAGCCATTTGCCAAGGTCATCCTTTTTTCCGACGTACCAACCGTAGTACAGGTTCCATCCCAGCCAATCGGGAATTTTGTTCATTTCCGGAAACTTATCCGTGCGGGTCGCGGCAATCGTCGGGCGCGTCGGGTCCTCACCATTGGCAACGACTTTCAGGTCCTGCAAATTGCGGTGTGGATCGTCGCTGCCGGGCCCGATTTCATTGAACAAACTCCACGCAAAGATCGAGGGATGGTTGATGTTTTGCCGGATCAAATCCCGCAGCTGGTTGCGGGAGTTGTTCTCAAACTCCGTTGTGTCGTGAACCGCGTTCACTTGCGGGATTTCCGCCCAGACCAGGATGCCCGCCCGATCGCACAGGCTATAAAAATAATCGCTGTGCTGGTAATGCGCGCAGCGGATGACATTGGCGCCCAGTTCCTTGATCAGCTGGATATCCTCGTCCTGGTCCGCTTCCGTCAACGCCCAACCTCTGCCCGGCCGGTCTTGATGCCGGCATACACCCTGCAGCCGCAGCCGCCGGCCATTCAGGGAAAAGCCCTGGTCGGGATCCGCCGAATAATAGCGCAGGCCCAATTGCTGCTCGATCGTGTCCACCACCTCGTTGGTTGAACGGAGTTCCACCACCGCCCGGTAAAGATACGGGTCCGGACGGCCGTTCCACAAATGCGGTTGCGGCACCGTCACGCGCAACCAATAGGGCGACGTCATGTTTGTGGCGGCGGAAATGGTGATGCCGGTTTCGTTGCTGGCGACACAATTGCCGCCGGCGTCAAACACGGTGGCGGCCAGGGTGAGCGGCTGTTTCCGGTCCCGGCGCACGGAAATTTGCGCTGCCACGTCCAGCACCGCTTGCGTTTCCGTGACGCTCGTTTGCAGCCACGCCACGCCGGGCGAACCGTGATCCGTCAAAGTGAAATTTTCGGGGCCGGTCACCACCAGATGCACCGGGCGGTACAATCCGCCGTAAACAGGAAAATCACCGCTCAACGGCGCCAGGTCCGGGTCCGGCGCATTGCTCGCCCGTACGGCAAGCAGATTCGTGCCGGTTGCCGCCAGGTTGGTGGTGATTTCAAAAGCGAAGGCGCCGAACGCCCCGCGATGTTTTCCCAGCAATCGCCCGTTGAAATAGACTTCGGCAGCCGAGCCAGCCGCTTCGAACCGCAAAAAATAGCGTTGGTCAGTTTCCGGAGTGATGTTCACTTCGCGACGATACCAGCCCGGGCCCTGGTAATATTCCCTGCCCTGCTGTGCGTCTTCCCAGCCCCAGCAGTGGGGCACCGAAACCATCTCCCAGAACTTGTCGCTGTGTTCGCCGAACTTCACATTCTGCGCACCATCGGATTCGCCCGATTTGAACCGCCAGCCGGAATCCAGCAGCGTGCTTTCGCGGGCACCCAGGTTGAAGATGAACATGAGAACGAAGGCGAAAAGGGAAAACTTGCGCATGAATGAATCATGCCAGAAATCAATCCGGCGGCAAACGCAATGTCGAATCCAGCGGCTGAATCTCCGCCAATTCCTTTGCGGAATTTGCCCCGCCCAGCCGCTGTAATTTTTCCCCGGCCGGCTTGATGCGCGATTCGTAGTTGCCGACCGCCTGGTTAAACGCCTTGTTCGCGGTCTCCAGTCCGCCGCGGATTTTCTCCAGGTGTTCGGTGAAGGTAATGATGCGCGTGTAGAGTTCCTGCGCTGCCTCGGCGATTTTCTGGGCGTTTTCGGTCTGGGCGTGTTGCTGCCAGCTCACGCTTACCGAGCGCAGCAGCGCAATCAGCGATGCGGGTGTTGCCAGCAAAATCCGCTTCTCCGCCGCCCACACGATCAAATCGTGGTCGCCTTCGAGCGCCGCGCTGAACAACGATTCCGCCGGTACGAACAACACGACGTAATCCAGCGCATTGGGAAACTGACGCGGATAATCCCGGTCGGCGAGCAATTTGATCGTGCCTTTCAATTTCGCGGCGTGCGCCGCCAGCGCCTCTGCCCGTTTTACCGGGTCGGCGGTTTCCAGCGCATTTAGAAAATCGAAATCCGGCACCTTGGCGTCCACAATAATGAAACGGTCGCCGGGCAGCCGCACGATCAAATCGGGCCGGTTTTCACCGGCCTGGGTTTGCTCGGTGAAATCACAATGCGCGCTCATGCCGGCCGCTTCCACGACGCGCCGCAACGTTTCCTCGCCCCAGCGGCCGCGCGCCTGGTTGGAATGCAACACCATCCGGAACTGCTGGGTTTCCTGCGCCAGTGACTGGTTGGATTGGGCCAGCGTTTCGAGCTGTTTTTTGACCTCGCCCAGCGTCGCTGCCTGCGCCGTCTCGCTTTGTTGCAGGCGTTTTTGGTAAACTTCCAGTTGCTGTTTCAACGGCTCGACCAGGGTCTTGATGGATTCCTGTCGCTGGGCCAGGTCGCCTTTGGCGGTTTCCTGCAATTTCCCGAAGCTTTGTTCCGCCAGCCGCAGAAACTCCGGCGCAGTCTGCTTCAATGCATCCACACTCAACGCCTTGAATGCCTCGCGCAGGTCGGCCAGCGCCTTGTCCTGCAAGGCGCGCTGCTCGACCAGCATTTTTTCCGACGCGGCGTGTCGGGCTTCAGCGGTGGCGCGCGCGTTGCCCGTTTCAGTCAATTGCGAGCGAAGCTGGCCGAGTTCGGTTTCGCGCTGGCCGACCTGGTGGCGCAGTTCGTTCTCGAGCCGCGAGTCCGGAGCATTGCCGCCGCGGGCGCGCCCGATCAGCCAGCCGACTATCAGTCCGGCAAGCGCGGCAATGGCAAGTTGGATTCCAACCGGCATAAATTTCAGCGGAGCCTGGCGAAAACCGCCGATTCGTAGTTGGTGATAAAAAAGCGTTTGCCTTTTTGAGTGATTCGGTGGCCTTCGCCACGCAAGTGTCTGGCCATGCCTTTAATGCCGCCGGGATATTTGGGATTGAGCTCTCCGCCGGTTTTGAGCGTGCGCCAGAACGGCGTGATGCGCCGGGCGCCCTCCGCTTCGGTTTCGGCGGCGGCGTGCGCGGCAATCCATGAAAAAATCCCCGTCGTGATGGGACAGGCGAAATCCGCCCGGTGTTTTTTGGCGAGCGCGGCGCGAAGTTCATTAATGGTTACCACGCGGCCCTTGGGCACCTGCTTCATCAGCGCGTCCACTTCGAGGGGCGCGGGAATGACCATCGTGCCCGTGCCCCAGCGTTTGCTCATTTTGCCGGTGACTTTGCCAATGCGGGGCAGACCCTTGCTGTCCGCCAGTTTTTCGTGCCAGGACTTTTTCATTTTCGATTTCAGATTTACGATTTACGAGGCCAACGTTTGGGTCCTGCCTCCAGGTGGTCTGGACCGCATTGGCACTATCACCCCGGCCGCCTGAAGGCGGAACTCCGAACCGGCCTGTAACCTGGGGACCTCATCAAGTCGCGTCAATCGTATATCGTATATCGTAAATTCAAAAGTGTGCCACGACCTCGATTTCCACGTTCGCGCCCTTGGGCAGCGCGGCGACCTGGATGGTGGAACGCGCCGGGAAATCGCCGGTAAAATATTTCGCGTATACCGCGTTCATTCCGGCGAAATCGGCGAGGTTCGTCAGAAATACCGTGGACTTCACCACATTCGCGAACGTCAGTTTCTGGTCGTCCAGGATCGCCTTGATGTTTTGCAGCACGCGCTCGGTTTGCGCCTGGATGTCGCCGGCAACCAGGTTGCCCGAGGCGGGATCCAGCGGGATCTGGCCGGCGCAGAACAGGAGGTCGCCGGTGCGCACCGCGTGGCTGTAGGGGCCGACCGCCGCCGGTGATTTCGCGGGCTTGATGATGGTTTTGGTTGCCATAGATGCGGCCCAAGGTCTAACGGCTTTGGCAGCACGGGTCAAGAAATCCACGCACCGCTTGTGACTCGACATAGTTTTTTGAACGATTCAAACTTCCCGCCATCCAATCCAAAGCCCACCCATGAAGAATGGAATTCTACTTTTGGCCCTGCTCGGGTTTTCGGCGGGCGGCGGTTACTGGCTCGGTCAGCGCCACGCGCCGTCCCCGGCCCCTACAGCTGCCACCAACCCATCGGCGCTTCCTGCCCTGCCGCCGGTGCACGCCACGCCGTCAGCGCCGGAAAAAAATCCGAAGGCCGGAAAGCTTTCGCTGGCGGAAATCGAGGCGAAGATTCTGGAGTTGAAGAAAAGCGGGCTGATGGCGGGCTACGGATTTCAATCAAGCCAGAAGGAGTTGTTCAAAGCGCTGATGGATCTGGACCCGGCGGACATTCCTGAATTGATAACTTTTATTGACAAAAATGTGCCGAAACAGCTGCGCTGGAGTTTGCAGTATTCGCTGTTGCAAAGCTGGGCGGAGGCGGATGTCACGTCGGCGATGGCTTACGCGAACTCGCTGACGAACCGGGAGGAACGCGAGTCGGCGATCAACATTGTGGCCGGCACGTGGGCGGCGAAAGATCCCAAAGCCGCCGCCGACTGGGTGAAACAACTTCCGCGCGGCCAGTTCCGCGACCGGGTTTTGAATTCCGTCGTCAGTGCGATGGCGGCGACCGATCCCCAGGCGGCGCTGGACCTGGCGCAATCCCTGGGCAGTACGGGTTCCCGGCGCTGGGGTATGGGTTTTTCCTGGCAGGTTTTCCAGCAATGGGCGGTTAAGGACCCGGTGGGCGCCGCCGCCAAAGCGGCGGAATTGACTTCCGGCCAGGCGCGTTCGCAAGCGTATCAAGCCATCGCATCGACCTGGGCGGCGAACGATCCGGCGGCGGCGATGAACTGGGCGAACTCGCTCGCGAATGGCAATGACAAGCGCAATGCCATCAATTCCATCCTGGCCACCTGGGCGCAGAATAACGTGGCGGACGCGATGGCCTACGCCAAACAATTGCCGGAGGGACAGACCAAACAGCAGGCGCTGAGCGGTATCAGTCAGCAATGGGCGCAGCAGGATCCGAAGGCGGCGATGGATTTTGTGAATACGCTCCCAGCGGGCCGGAGCAAATCCGATCTGCTGGGCAGCATCATCAACGGCTGGATGGGTCAGGACCCGGAGGCGGCGACAAAATTTGTTCAAGACCTGCCGGCGGGCGCGGAACGCAACAAGGTCTTGCAAACCGTCATCAATTCCATCGCCTGGCAGGATCCGCAGACGGCCATCAAACTCGCTGCGTTGATGCCGCCGGGCAACCAGCAGATGCAGGTCGCCAGCCAGCTCGCCAACAGCCTGGCGCAATCTGACCCGCAGGCCGCGATGGACTGGATCAAAACTCTGCCCGAAGGCAACGCCAAACGCAGCGCGTTGCAAAGTGCGAGCTGGCAACTGGCAGAGTCCGATCCCAAGGCCGCCGCTGATTTCGCCGGCACGCTGCCGGCCGGACAGGAACGCGACAGTTTCATCAACAACGTTGCGAGCCAGTGGGCGCAGTCGGATGTGACCGCTGCGCTGGCCTGGGCGCAAAACCTGCCGGAAGGCCAGGCGAAACAAAATGCGTTGAGCACCGTGAGTTCGCAGTGGGCGCAGAACGATCCGCAGGCAGCGATGCAATACGCCCAGACCTTGCCGCCGGGCAGCCAGCAGAAGAGTTTCATGCAAAACGCCGCCCAGCAGTGGGCGCAGAACGATCCGGCCGCCGCCCAGGCGATGTGGCAGAGCCTCCCGGACGGCGAGGGTAAAACTTCCTTCATGCAGGGGATGATTACCGGCCTGGCGCAAAATGATCCGCAGGCGGCGGCCGGTTACGTCGCCAACCTGCCCGTCGGTGAGACGCAAAACAAGGCCGCCATGGCGGTCGTCAACCAATGGATGCAGTCCGACCCGCAGGCGGCGGCGGCCTGGGCGTCGGGTTTTACCGGCGACGCCCGCCAGCAGGCGTTCAATACGGTCGTCCAGCAGTGGGCGCAAAATGACCCGGTCGCCGCCGGTCAATGGCTCGCCGCGCTGCCGGATGACCCGGCCCGCCAAAGTGCCATCCAAAGTTACGTCAACAATCTGGCCTGGCAGTATCCGGACATCGCCGCGCCGTTTGCTGAAACGTTGACCGATCCGAACCAGCGCAACAACGCCATCGAAAACATCGCGCGCAACTGGCTGCGCACCGATCCCGTGCCCGCGGAAAAATGGCTGGTGAACACGTCGCTGCCGGAGCCGCAAAAACAGAGCCTGCTGAACAGCATCAAGAAGTAGCCGGGCTCACGGCGGGATCGGCCGTTTTTTGTGGATGATTTCCGCCGCCCGCCGGGCGGATCAAAATCAGAGGTACTTCGCCAGGATGGGTTTCAGCTCGGTCACGGTTTTCTTGGGCCAGAATTTTTTGTCGGTCAGGAACGAGTTTTTCAGCGCGGAATGGCAGGGCCAGCCCGGCTCGGCCGGAATTTGCGGAATGGTGCGGGCGACAATTTGTTTTGCCATGTCGGCGTTGTGCTGAAGATTGGCCATGATCATTTCGAGAGTGACATGCCCTTCCTCCTTCCAGCAGTCGTAGTCGGTGGCCATGGCCAGGGTCGCATAGGCGATTTCGGCTTCGCGGGCGCATTTGGCCTCGCCCAGATTGGTCATGCCGATGACGTTGAAACCGGCGCGATGGTTCACGAGCGACTCGGCGCGGGTGCTGAACGCCGGGCCTTCCATGCAGACATAGGTGCCGCCGTTGTGCGCCTGGGCCCGGCACAGAATCGCAATCTTCAGGAGAATCTGCCGCAGCTCCTCGCAGATGGGGTGCGCGAAGGCGACGTGGGCCACGATGCCGCGCCCGAAAAAGGTGTGGGCGAGCGATTGCTTGGTGCGATCGAGAAACTGGTCAACCAGCACGACGTCGCACGGCTTGCATTTTTCCTGCAACGAGCCGACGGCGCTGACGCTGATGATCCAGGCGACCCCCAGCTTTTTCATCGCCCA
>CAYPSF010000119.1:7364-13863 GCA_964413165.1 uncultured Bifidobacteriaceae bacterium | reverse complement strand
TGGCGCCGGTGACGAGAATCAGGCCGGTTTTTTCCTTGGGGATTTCCTTGAAAATTTCGGGGAATTTCAATTTATCCAGCGTCGGTATGGCGGCGTTGAGCTGGCGGCAGACGATGGAGTAATTTCCACGTTGAGCGAAGACATTGACGCGAAAACGGGCCTGGTCCGAGAGCGCATACGAGGCGTCGCAGGAACCGTGGCGTAACAGATCCTCGATCTGCCAGAGATTGTCGCCGATGATATTCATGGCGATCATCTCGGTCTGGTAGGGCGTGAGCTGGGCGATGGGCGGATCGAGAACCACCGGTTTGAGCTCACCGTAAGCCTCAACTTGAGGCGGACGGCCGACCGTGAACAGCAGGTCGGAAATTTCCGGCTGTGAAGCCAGCATCGCGGTCAGGATCTGGTCCAATTCTGGTCGGCGCATAAATCAGGTGACGTCGTCTTCGTCGGGTGGATGGGTGAGGAGAGAGCGGAATTTCTTCCGGTCCAGGGCCTTGTCATAGGCGTCTTCCGGCGCGATGCGTTTCATGCGCACGTGCTCCATGATGTGGTCGTCGAGCGGCTGGTTGCCGTATTTCTTGCCGACCTGGATCATACCTGGAAGCTGGTGGGTCTTGCCTTCCCGGACCAGGTTGGCGACGGCGGTGTTGAAAACCAGGATTTCAAAGGCGGCGATCCGGCCCTTCTTGTCGGTGCGTTTGAACAGGGTCTGGGCGACGATGCCTTTCAGGGCCTCGGAAAGCGTCTGGCGGATTTTATTTTGCTGGTCCGCGGGGAAAACGTCGATGATACGGTCCACCGTCTTGGAGGCGCTTTGCGTGTGCAGAGTGCCGAAGACCAGGTGACCCGTGGCGGCGGCAGTGATGGCTAATTCGATGGTTTCCAGGTCGCGCATTTCGCCGACCAGGATGATATCGGGATCTTCGCGCAGCGCGCCGCGCAAGGCGGCGGCAAACGACTTGGTATGGACGCCGACTTCCCGGTGGTTGACCAGGCAATTTTTGCTTTCGTGGGTAAATTCGATCGGGTCCTCAACAGTAATGATGTGATCTTTGCGGTTTTTGTTCGCGTAATCGACCATCGCCGCCAGGGTGGTGGATTTCCCGGAGCCAGTGGGGCCGGTCACGACGACCAGGCCGCGGTTGAGCATGGTAAATTTTTTGAGCACGGCCGGCAGGGGCGCCTCGATTTTTTCGAAGTCCTCGAACGAGAGCACGCGGCTGGGGATTTGCCGGAAGGCGGCAGCGATGCCGTTCTTTTCGTTGTAAAAATTGACGCGGAAGCGGGAGATGTTGGGGATTTCGTAACCAAAGTCCACGTCACCGGTCTCTTCGAACTGTTTGATTTTGTAATCCGGCGCGGTTTCGTAGAGCATGGCCTTGAGCGAATCGTTTTCCAGCGGGGGATAATCCACGCGCTGAAGTTCGCCATTGATGCGCAGCATGGGCGGGTTGCCCGAAGCCATGTGCAAGTCTGACGCCTTTTGCTCGAACATCAGGTTGAAAAACGCATCTATTTTGGCCATATAACCTTTCTTTGGAAGACAATGTTAGCTAACGCCGCGCCAAATTCCGGTAATGAACCCGTTGACTGAAATCATCCGCTGCGAAGTCGCACAACACGGAGTTTTACCGTTCGCGCGGTTCATGGAGCTCGCCCTTTACTGTCCTAAACATGGATATTATGAAGCGAAAAAAGACAATCCCGGCCGGCAGGGCGACTTTTACACCAGCGTCGGCGTGGGGGAAGTCTTTGGCCAACTGCTGGCCTCTCAATTTGCCGGGTGGCTGGAACCATTGCGGAGCGCGGAGGGCGGGGTGCGGATTGTGGAGGCCGGCGCGCACGACGGGAAACTGGCCGGGGATATTCTGGCCTGGATGCAATTGAAGCGTCCGGAATTATTTGAATCGATCGAATACCGGATTCTTGAGCCGTCGGCGCAAAGACAGGGGTGGCAACGGGAAACACTGGCGCCTTTTATTCCGCACGTCCGGTGGTTCGACGACTTCAAGTCCCTGGTCGCTTCCAATCAGCAATTGAATGGCGTTATTTTCAGCAACGAACTGCTGGACGCCCTGCCGGTTTACCGGTTCGGTTGGGATGCGGCAAAGCGGGCATGGTACGAATGGGGTGTGGCCGTGGACGGCGAGAAGTTCGTTTGGGCGAAGATTCGAAATTCCGGATTCCGGATTCCGGATTCCGAATTGGAGTCGGTGCTTCCCGACGATTACACGATTGAAACCCGTCCCGCTGCGGAGAATTGGTGGCGCGAGGCTGCCGGCGTTTTGGGGCGTGGAAAATTGATGGCGATTGATTACGGCCTGACGGCCGACGAAATATTTTTGCCGGGTCGCACCCGGGGAACGTTGCGCGCCTATTTCCGGCATCACGCCAGTGACGATCTGCTGGCGAACGTGGGAGAACAGGATCTCACCGCCCACGTTAATTTTTCCGCCATCCAAGCCGTTGGCGAATCGGCTGGACTGAAGACTGAAAGTTTTCAGACCCAATCACAATTCCTGACGCGGATTCTGGAACGGGCGGCGAAAGACAATTCCCTGGATGGCTGGACATCCGCCCAATCGCGCCAGTTTCAGACTCTCACGCATCCGGAACACCTCGGTCGGGCCTTCCGGGTTCTGGTTCAGTCGCGCTGAGCGGTGGACCGTTGACTTTTTGGTCCGGTTCTGGACTCCGCTGCAGACGAATTCCGCGGCCAGCTACGACTTCTATGATTCCAATTCGCCCGGCTATCCGGAGCGCTTTTACCGTGTTCGTTCGGGGCCTTAACCGCCGCGGGCGCAAAATCCTATTCGTTCCACACCGCCCGGTAAAATTGTCGCGGGACCGCCATGGGGTTGGTGTATTGCAATGCGCCGTTGGTGCCGGCCCGGAGAGTTGCGACGGTGTTCCAGTCGGCCAGGTTGGTCGAACCCTGAAGGGTGTACGATGCTCCCGGGAAGCCCAAGCCGCCGATCGCCACTTGCGATCCCGCAACCGGTGTTACCGAGTTGAACCTCGATTGGACGAACGACGGCGCATAACTTCGCCAGGTTGTTCCGGAGCCGAAGAACCGGGTAATCGGCTGCCAACCTGAGATTCCCAGATAAGGTGCCGGAGCGGATGGAGACACAGGCTGAGTATACTGTCGGGCCAGGATTTCAAAGAAGGTCAGTTCCGTCTGGTTCAACAGCCTGCCGTTGGATTCGATGACAAAGCCTATGGTAAAGTTGTGTTGCGACGTGGCCGGCCCGGGCGAGCGCACGCCCGCCGATTGCTGGATTTGGGCGATGGTCACAATGGTGTCGAAGTTCGAGATCACCTGGCTGCAAAGGAAAAACGGCGAGCCCAGCGACGCACTGGCCACCGGTACCGGCGGGACGGCGCTTCCGTCGATCAATCCCATCATGTACCGGTCCATGGCCGACGCAAAATCCGCTCCGCTCGGTCCTTCGCTGCAGTTAACCATGTACCCGCCGTTAGTGGCAATAAACTGCGTGCCCCCCAACAGGCTGCCGACGCCGCTGCGATAGTTGTAGTGGCCGGTGCCGTCATTCAGCCCGAGGGCCGGATCGGTGAAACAGGACCATTGGTGCAACAGTTCATGCGTTGCGTTGTTGGCGAAGGTGCCCCGGTCGCCGGTGTCCAGCACGCTCACGCCCAGCAAGTGCCCGGGGCTTCCCCAGTAAGCTGTGGAATCATAGGGCGACAATCCGGTGCCGCTATAGTTCACTTTGACCGGCGTATGGACTCCGGCGATGAAGTTGCCGGATGACAGGTATGGCTGCTGTTCGATATGGTCGGTTGTGAAAAAGGTCAGGAAATCAAAGGCATCCGGCGCCGCACCGTACAGGGCAGTCGTCACGGTCGGAAGCTCGCTGTAGGAAACGGTCCGGAGAAACTTTTGCGCTCCTTGCGTTGAGTCGCTGATGTTCAGCAGGTGCGCGGTCGCCTGAACGTTGGATGACAGGGCCAGCGGCGTCGCCAATGGTATATGTGGGTCCATGACGCCAAACTGAGGATTGACCAGAAAACCATTCGTCTCGCCGGTCAATTCAACAATCTGCACCGTGCCGATATCCCACCAGTTTAAACCCGCCGGGCTGTTGGTGTCGGCGTCGATGCCATTGCCGTAATAGGGCGGCGTCCAGAGGTTCAACTGGCTGACGTTGGGATGCAACAGCCCGCTCGTCCAGATATGGTCCCCGGCCACCCGATCAAGGCCCAGGCCATCGTCGCGCAGGATTTGATGGCTCCCGCCGGAATCCGGAGTTACCACGAAACTAAAATCAACCGTGACCGCAGTCACAGCCGAGTTTACGTTCACCTCCAAACGGAAAGTGTCGAGCGCGTTTATCCGCACCACGCTGGGAATGGCTTCCCAGCCGCGCACGTTGACGGGGAGTGCAGCGGTGCCGGCGCTTTTTTGCGCTGGTACGGTCAGTGATTTCGACGTGTCAGTTCCGCAGACGACCGGTATGCCCCGGGCATCCAGGCCAAGAATGCGAGTCGGGGGTATGCCCCGGGCGGACAACTCAGCCATCAAATCAACCGAGACTTTCGCCCGTGCTGTCCCGGGAGTTCCGGTGGCAACGCCGGTTTCATTGACTGTTTGACCGTGAGCAGCGGCAACCAAGCCAATCAAGGATAACAACATCATCACGGGGCCTGCTCGCAGGGCATTCCTTGCCGAACAAAATCTTGGATTCATTCTGAGACTCCTGTTTGGAATTTACCATACCATCGTCGTGTTTCCTGGCAATCCAAAACAGCCGCGTGTTTTCCCGGGGGCGTGACAACAAAGCCCGTCGTGTGACGGAGTGGTGCTACCTATTGAATAAGGACGACGCGGTAGAATCGTTGCAGATCTGAATTCATGGTGTCGGATGCGGTCAAGGTTTCGTTGGTAGCGGAGAGCAGGCCGCCCAGGTTGATCCAGTCGAGTGAAACGAGGTTCGTCGTGTACTGAACCTGGTACGTTTGCCCGGGTACAGTGCCCCAGCCAAACGAGATGATGTTGTTGCCACCCTCGATCAGCGACAATTGTGCCGGGAGCGCGGCACCCACGCTCAAGGTGAAGGTGGTGGCGCCATAGTTGGTTTGCCAGGCCAATCCGGCCGGAAGTTTCAAGCTGGTGAAGATGCCCGATTCGGAGCCGTACGTCAGTACCGGGAATGAGGCGCCGGCAGCGGGAGCGTAGTTGTTTTGGAGATTGGCGCTGATTGTGCCGGTCAATGCAGCGTTCCCGTTTAGATACAGCGAGCCGAAGTTGCTTGCGCTGTTGATGCCGAAGTTCAAAGTACCGCCCGTCAGCGTGTAATTCCCGCCAATCACCAATTGCCCGACCCGGCAAACGACAATACCTGGATTGTTGAAGGTGGTGTTGAAGTCGAGATAGGTGGAACCGTGGTCCGGGTTGCCGCCGGACTTGCGAAAGGTGCCGAAATTCTTGAAGGTGGTGCCGCCACTGCCACCATTGAGCGTGTTGTCGGCTTGGGCATCCCATAGTCCATAATTGAAAATCTGCGCCGAGTCGCCGGTCAAATTGACGTTGGCCCAATTCACCGTACCGTAGTTGGTAAAGACCACGGCGGTGAAGGCTGCCGGCGAACCGAAGGCGCTCGTGAGGTTGAACACGGCGTTGCTGGCAATGGTCATGGTGCCCGAGAAAGTGGCGTCGTTGAATAACATCAGGCCGTTGAGCACCGCGTTGTTGCCGAGGTAGCGGCCCTGGAGGTTGCCGGTGCCGGTGAAGAGCGGGGTGTTGGTCAAGGTGCAGGCTTGGGAAAAAAAGACCGTATTGGTGGCGACATTGACCGTTCCGTTGTCGGAACCGTGGTCAAAGACCAGCAGTCCATCCTGAACGTCCACCGAGCCGGAGTTATTGAAGGTGGTGTTGTAGTCGAGGTAGGTGGAACCGAGGTTGGAGTTGCCGCCGGATTTGCGGAAGGTGCCGGGATTGTTGAAGGTGGTGCCGCTATGGCCGGCGAGCGTGTTGTCGGATTGGGCATTCCACAGGCCGTAATTGAAAATCTGTGCGGAGTCGCCGGATAAATCGACACCGTTCCAATTGATCGTGCCATAGTTGGTGAAAGTGACGGAGTCAAAAGATACGGATAAACCGAAGGCTTGCGTGAGACTGGCCACAGCGTTGCTGGCAATGGTCAAGGTGCCCGACAGGGCGGCGTAGCTGAAGGTCATCAAGCCATTTAACACCGCGTTGTTGCCGATGTAATGACCCTGAAGGTTGCCGGAGCCGGTAAAATCAGGATTGCCGACCAGGGTCCAGCTGAGGGTGTAAAGAACTGCGTTGGTGGCAACGTTGACGGTTCCACTATCGGAACCATGGTCAAGGACGATCATTCCGCTCTCGACATCCATGAGGCCGGAATTGTTGAAGGTGGTGTTGAAGTCGAAGTAGGTGGATCCGACATCAAAGCCGCCGCCGGATTTGCGGAAAGTACCGAAATTGTTGAACGTGGTCGAGCCGCCGGAA
>CAYPSF010000119.1:0-7264 GCA_964413165.1 uncultured Bifidobacteriaceae bacterium | reverse complement strand
GCCGGTAAAAGTGGGACTGCCGGTCAAGGTCCAGCTGAGGGCGTAAAGGACTGCGCTGGTGGCGACGTTGACGGTTCCACTATCGGAACCGTGGTCAAGGACGATCACTCCGCTCTCGACATCCACGAGGCCGGAATTGTTGAAGGTGGTGTTGAAGTCGAAGTAGGTGGAACCGATGTCGAGACTGCCGCCGGATTTGCGGAAAGTACCGAAATTGTTGAACGTGGTCGAGCCGCCGGAATTCCCGCCGTGGAATACGTTGTTGGTTTGAACGTCCCACAAACCATAGTTGTAGAGCTGCGCGGAGTTGCCGGTTAGATCGACGCCGTTCCAATGGACCGTGCCATAGTTGGTGAAAGTGACGGAGTCAAAAGACACGGATGAACCAAAGGCTTGCGTGAGACTGGCCACGGCGTTGGTGGCAATGGTCAAGGTGCCCGACAAGGTGGCGTAGCTGAAGGTCATCAAGCCATTTAACACCGCGTTGTTGCCGATGTAATGACCCTGAAGGTTGCCGGAGCCGGTAAAAGTGGGACTGCCGGTCAAGGTCCAGCTGAGGGCGTAAAGGACTGCGTTGGTGGCGACATTGACGGTTCCACTATCGGAACCGTGGTCGAGGACGATCACTCCGCTCTCGACATCCACGGCGCCGAAGTTATTGAAGGTAGTATTGTAGTCGAGGTAGGTGGAACCGATGTCGAGACTGCCGCCGGATTTGCGGAAAGTGCCGAAATTGTTGAAGGTGGCCGTGCCGCCGGAATCGCCACCGTAGAACATGTTGTTGGTTTGAGCGTCCCACAAACCATAGTTGTAGATCTGCGGACCACCCTGGCAGTGCAAATCCGCGTGGCCCCACCGGATCGTGCCATAGTTGGTCAGAGGTCCGCCGAGCGTAAAAGTGTTGGTGTTAATAAAAAAAGTCGGGCGGTTGTTGCCGTTGGTTGCGCCCAGGACAAGTCCACCGGCGATCGCATTGACGTCCAGGGTGACAATATAATCACCGTTTGTGGTAATGATCGCGGTATCGGAAACATCAGGGACGCGGTTGGGATCCCAGTTGGCGGCCGTGCTCCAATTTCCACCGGCGGTATTTGTCCAAACGACGTCCGCGGCGCGGATCGAACGAGTGGCAGCAAACAGCATGGCTAAGCAGAGAAGAATCCGGATATAAACCCTCATAGTAAACCTCGTTGACAATAAGAGAGTCTTCATCAGAATTCTCTTCTGTCAACCGGAATTCATTAGACCGGCCGGTCTTAATGGGAATTCACTTCATATTTGAGGATGGAAAGACAATAGATGGCGGCGGTTTCGACGCGCAGAACCAGGCGGCCGAGAGAAATCGGCAGCGCGCCGGCGGCGGCAATTGCCTTTAATTCGTCGAGGGTGAAATCACCCTCCGGCCCGATCCAAACGCCGACGCTTCGGGGTGGATGTTTGTGTTGAGTTTGAAATTCCCGGAAGCATTCGCGCGGATGGCGGCGTTCGGTTTGCAACGACCCGACCAGGGACAAATCGAACTTTTCCTTTTGAGCCAGAAATTGCGCGAGAGTGACCGGGGCTTCAATTTTTGGCAGCCAGGCTGCGCCGCATTGTTTGATGGCTTCGATGGCCACCTGCTGCCATTTTTCGCGCTTGTCATCCGCGCCGGCCTCGTCGAGCCGGGTCACGACATGTTCGGTCAGCAATGGCACGATGCGCCGCGCGCCGAGCTCGACGGCCTTTTGAATGATGCTTTCAATGATTTTGCCCCTAGGCACGGCCTGGAGCAGCGTGACGGAGCAGGTCGGGGGGGGCGTGAAATTTTTCAGCGACACCGAAAGGGTGACGGCTTTGCGCGAGCCACTCTCGACCGCACAAAGCAATTCATTTCCCACTCCGTCCAAAACCTTGACGAGCTCGCCCCGTTTCAGGCGCAGGACGTGCAGCGCGTGATGTGCTTCGCGTTCGTCCAGCCGGAGCGAATCGCCGTGCGTTGCTTCCGGTGGTAGATAAAAACGGTGCATGGATGAAGGGCGTGGGGGATGAATCTCATTGGAACAGCTTTTTGGCTTTTTCGAAAAAGCTTTTGCTGATGGGATTGGCGTCTTCCCCGCAGGCCTCGGAGAATTCCTGCAATTTGGCCTTCTGTTCCGCGGTCAGGTGGGTTGGGACTTCGACCTGGATCCGCGCATGCAAATCACCGTGGCCATGGCCCTGGAGGTTTTTTACGCCTTTGCCTTTGACGCGGAAGGTCGTGCCGGGCTGCGTGCCGGCAGGAATTTTGATCGTAGCCCGGCCATCGAGAGTAGGCACCTCGATTTCCGCGCCGAGGGCCGCCTGGATGAAGCGGACCGGCACCTCGCACAACAAATCGTCGCCGTCGCGCTGAAAAATTTCATGGGCCTTGACGTGCAACACCACGTAGAGGTCGCCGGGCGGCCCCCCGCGAAAGCCGGCCTCGCCGTTGCCGGACGAGCGCAGGCGCGACCCGGCATCCACGCCGGGCGGGATGCGGAGTTTGATTTTGGAACTGCGCTGGCGCTTGCCTTCTCCGTGGCAGGCTTTGCAAGGCTTTTCTACGATGCGTCCCGCCCCTTTGCAATGCGGGCACGTCTGGGCAATGCTGAAGATGCCGCGGGATGTGAGCACCTGCCCGCGGCCGCCGCAGGTGGAGCAGGCCCGGATTTTTGAGCCGAGTTCCATGCCGGACCCCTCGCAGACATCGCACCGGTCGGGCTTGGTGACGGCTATTTCCCGGTCACAACCCAGCGCTGCTTCTTCGAGCGTGATTTCCAGGTCATACCGCAAATCGTCGCCCCGTTGCGGCTGCGATGGGTCCGCGCCGCCGCCAAAGAAATTTTCAAAGATGCTTCCGCCGCCGAAGACCTCGCGAAAGATTTCGAACGGGTCATGAAAGTTGCCGCCGAAGCCGGCGCGGCTGGCGCGGGCACGGGCATCAAACGCGGCATGGCCGTATTGATCATAAGCCGCCCGTCTTTGGGGATCGCTCAAGGCCTCGTAGGCTTCGCCGATTTCCTTGAACTTGTCCTCGGCAGTTTTGTCGCCCGGGTTTTTGTCCGGATGAAATTTAACGGCCAGCCGGCGGTAGGCCTTCTTGATGTCATCGTCGCTGGCGCCGCGGCTGACGCCGAGCACGTCATAATAATCGCGCTTGGACATGGTCAGGCGGCAGGAGGCGGGGATGGTTTCCGGGCGACGATGACAGCGGTCGGGCGCAACAGGCGTTCACGCAGCTTGTAACCTTTGCGGATTTGCTGGACGACTTGTCCTTCGGGGGCATCGGCCGTCTCCCTTTGGGAAACCGCCTCGTGCAGGGTCGGGTCGAATGGTTTGCCCTCGGCGTCGATTTCTTCCAGGCCGGTTTCGGCGAGGATGCCTTTGAGTTGTTGTTGAATCATGGCGATGCCGGCCTGCACGGAGGCCATGCCGCTTTGCGGGGCCGCAGTGGTTTGGGCCGCAGCCTGAGCCATCTCAAAATGGTCGAGCACGGGCAATAGTTTTTGAAGCAGGGCGGCGCTGGCGGATTGGGCAGCCTCGATGCGTTCGCGTGCGGCACGTTTCTTGAAATTTTCGAGGTCGGCGGCGGTCCGCAAAAGACGGTCCCAGTTTTCGTCAGCCCTGGCGGCGCGCTCCTGGAGTGCGGCCAATTGCTCCGGCGTGAGTGCCGGGGCGGGAAAGGCGGAGGCAGCCGGTGGCGCCGTCCCCTCCGCGGTTTCGGTTTTTGGTGTTGGCGTGGCTGTTTTCTTCATGCGGTTGATTCGGCACGGAATAATTTCAAACTGTGAAGGTAGACGATTATCCGGAAACCGCAACTGGGGATGCGGTGGCCGGGCTAATCGGCCGGAACGATTTTCTGAAAGGCGGGAAGGCTCCGCAGGGTATCGAAACGGCGGTCTTTCCGTGCTTCGACCACCAGGTTGCGGGCGGCGGAATTGGTTTTGAGCCGCAGGGCGCTCAAGTCGACTGATTTGCCCAGGTTTTGCAGGGCCAGGTCCTGTTTACCCAACACCGCGTCGAGGGCGGCAAGGTCATACCAGGGTTCGGGCTGGTTGGGAACCAGTTCAGTCAGTTTTTGGATGGCCGTTTCAAGTTTGATCAGGTTGCCCATCTGGGCGTAGGCCTGGGCGATGTAGCCGACTTCATTGGGACCCACATACGGCCCGGCCAGTGCCTGGTCGAAGAGATCAATCGCCCGGTTGGTTTGCTGCATCTGGAGATAAATGCCGGCGAGAGACAGGAGATTTTGAAGATTGGCCGGGTTGGTATGGACTTCATTTTCCATATGTTGCACCTGGGTTTCGACCTGGGACCGGGTCGCGGACTGGTTTTTGTATTCGCCCAATTGTTTGACGAGTCCTTTCACCTGATCATTGTACGGATCAAGTTTCTGGCAGGTCTCGGCGACGAGCAGCGCGTCCTCCATGCGTCCATACTGAAGCAGGAAATTGATGTAACGGAACACGGCTTCCGGGCTGTAGGGGCAAAAGGCGAACGATTGTTTGAAGGCAAAATCGGTCTCGCGGATGAGCGCCTCGGTTGTGGCGGGGGTCTTTTGGCGATATTCCTCCGGGCATTGTCCGCCCAGGCGCCAGGCGTAAATGCCGGTGATGGAGCTGCGCAGCTTGGAAAACGCCTTTTGAGCCGATTCATCCCGGACGAATTTGAGGTCGCCCTTGAAGCCGCTGTAATCGTGGCGCAGGTAGACTTTTTCGATGAAGGCCACAACATCTTTTACCGGAGTTTTGTAGGTGATCCAGTTGCCGATGAGCCGGTCGGAATATTTGCTCCAAAAAAAGTGGTCGCGCTGGAGGATTTCGTCCGACAATTCCGGAACGGGATTGCGGTTGATCTTCATGATGATGCCGAAGGGCGTTTCATACGGATACATCCACGGCAGGGGAAAACTTTCCTCGATAAAAAATTCATTGTTGGGGTTGTGGTCAAAAATGACGCGGCAGAGAAAACCATTGATCATCATCACCGCGACCTGGCCACTGACCTGCATTTTTCCGGAGGGATCAACGTGCACATCCTCGCCCGGCATCATCTGGCCGATTTGCATCCGGCGCTGCACGTCCTCCATGTAATCCTGGAAACAGCGTTGCGAGTCTTCGGGGCTGGGAATGTAAATCTCGCGGTCGGGATAAACTCCACCCTGGCTTTTGGCAATGTTGTTGGGATAGGCGGCCTCGAGCAGGAGGCGGTTCAGGCGGATACGGGTGTCCCCCTGGGGATTTTGCGTGATGAATTGTTGCAGGTAATCCGACAGTTTCACCTGGGCGAACCGGGTTGCGTCATAAATGGACGGGCCTTCCAGCAACCGGTTAAAATCGTCCACCAGCGCCGGGCGCAAGCGGCTTTCATCCGCCTTGGCGGTGACCAGGTCGCGGGTCGGCTTGCTCAGGCTTTGGAAAAGCCAGCGGGAGAGCGGGTCCTGGCTGGAATGTAAAGCAGACTGCAGGGCGGACAGCTTGATGAGGTCGCTGCCGGTGAACCAGGAATCGGAGATGCGCCAGCGCTTTTCGATGCGTGCTCCCCGGGCCGTGAAATACGTGTCCAATGGTGTCACCATGCGGCCCAGAAGATTGGTTTCGTAGGGCGGGGTTTTGCAGAGGGAACGAACCAGTTCGCTGAAAAACAGCGGATCTTTCTGCTGGCTGCGAAAATACTGGGCGCGCAGGTAATCAAGATACGTGCCGTCAGCCAGGGCGTTTTGCGTAATCAGGTAAACATCCCGTCGGTCAAAATGCTGGTCCTGGAGGGGCTGGCAATCATGCGGAATGAAACTTTCGCAAAAAATCATGTAGGTAGGGCAAAAACGGCCCGGGTCGGTACCGCCGAAAAGAATCGTGTCCTTGGTCATCTCAGGATAGATGAGTTTGGCGTCGGGTCCTTTCATCGCCTGCTCACGCAACTTGGTGTCATAGGTCAATTTGCCATCCGGCCCGGGGAACGGCGGAGTGAACATGTCATGCCCGAACCAGTAGCCGAACCAGTGATTGCGTTGTTCACTATGGGCCCAGTGGCACAGGGCGGAATACATGGGCATGGTGGTGAAGAGGGCCAGCGTGATGAGCACCGGACCGCGCCGGCGATAGAGCAACAGTGCGAGGATGAAAACAAACGGCACCGTCACCAGGATGAGGTTGCCGTAAATGGGCAGGCCGCCCTGGTCTTTGGCAAAGGCCTGTCCAATCCAATGGGGAAGCTCCAGGAGACCAACCTGGCCGGCGAGGCCGAAATAATGTTTGCCCGTGGCGTCCCAAAGACAGTAGACCCCCAGTATGGCGGCAAACGCGCCTCCCACCAATCCCCAGCCCCGGAACGACGTGTAATGCGTCGCCATGAAGGCGGCAATCAACGCCATGCCATAGCCGACCATGATGGCGACAATTCCGTGAGAAGAGATGAAAAACACCCGGTTCAATTCGGACGTCTGGCGATCGGGCGTGACGTTCATGAGGACCATCAGCAACGCACCGATGCAAAGATAAATGGCGATCAGGCCGATGATCCAGGACTGCTCGCGTTTCTGCATCCGGAAGAAGAATAACAACGGCACCAGCGCGATAAACACCAGGACCCAGTTAAATTCCCCGGCCACATCCCAGATCAGCAGACCCATCTGCATGATGAAGCGGCTGGGATCGGAAAAAGGGTTTGAGGGATTTGCTTTTTCATACTGGCCGCGGCTCAAGGCGTGGAAGAAGCCCTCGACCGTACGGGGATAGCCCCATTGCATGGGCGGGTCTGTCATGCCGGCAATCGGTTCGTAAAAGTAGAAGGAAACACCCAGGGCGAACAACCCGCCCATCACCAGGCACGGCCACCATTCCGTCAGGAACTTTTTGGTTTGAATCGTCAAAATAATGCAGCCGGCGATGGAAACCATGCCGATGAGATGGAACAAGATCTTGACAACCGGATTGCCGAGAGCCTCCAGCAGTTGGGACACCATGTCATGGGAATAGGCATACAATAGTCCCAGGTAAATGACACCGTTGCCGAACAGCACATCGCGTCCTAACCGGGGTTGGGCGGCAATGATGATCACCTCAATTCCCATGGCGGCTACCAGCAGGGTCTGGTGAACGGTAATGCAAATGCCAAAGAAGAACATGGCGATATAGATATAGCGCCGCTGGTGGGGGGCATAAACCCAGCGCAGGAGGCACACCAGGACAATCATCAGCCAAGGCACGCCGAAGAGGGAGATGCGGTTAATGGCGACCGATTCGCTCCACATGACGCCGCCGAAGCC
>CAYPSF010000118.1:0-13991 GCA_964413165.1 uncultured Bifidobacteriaceae bacterium | reverse complement strand
TAGTGCTCGTTCCGGGGTTGGATCGCCGCTTTGGCGGGTCACACATCCCGGCCTGGCTGGTCGTCGCCGCCGATGTCGGCGTCCTGCTCGGTTTGTGGATCCAGTTCCGCGTCTTCAAGGCAAACACCTTCGCGTCGATAATCGTTACCGTTGTTCCCCAGCAGAAGGTGACTTCCACGGGACCCGATGCGGTGGTCCGACATCCCATGTACGCCAGCGGGCTCCTGGTAAATTTCTGCCTCCCGCTCGCCCTGGGGTCGTGGTGGGGAGTGCCTTTTGTCCTGGGGATGCTGGCCGTCATTATCCTGAGACTTCGGGATGAAGAAAAGCTCCTCCGCCGGGACCTGGCGGGTTACGAAGCATATTGCCGGAAAGTTCCGTATCGGCTCATCCCCCACCTCTGGTGAGAGGGGACGCCGGGTCAATGGTTGAGGTCCTGTCTCACAAAAATGATCAGGCCGGTGACAAACATGACGGTGGTCGACACGCCGGATAACGTGACCATCTGCCATACCTCCGGACACCATTGGTAATCCATTCCCTGGGCCAATTGCTGGAGGGTCAGCCAGGAAAAATTGATGTCGCGGGTGAAAATGTACGGATCGAGCCCCACCAGATGCTTGGTGAATTCGATAATAAACAGACTGCTGATGCCGATCGACGTCGCCGCGCCCGTCGTGCGCACGAGGGTGGAGATCACCAGGCCGTACATCACGAGCGCACTCAACGGAATCCAGCTGAGCGCGTAGCCCACCAGGAATTCCCGCAGTGCCTGGCCCCGGCTGTAGACCACGCCGACCGAATCGCCCACCGCGGCAAAGTGATAGTGGATGCCGGCCAGCGCCACGGACATCGCCAGGGCGACGACCGAGATCAGCATCATGTAAAACACTCCGGTGACCGCCTTGGCCAGGTATAACTCCCAACGGTATACCGGCGCCGCCAGCGCGGCGCGAATCGTCCCGGTGCCCGTTTCCTCCGCCACCAACCGGGTGGCGAACGAGATAATCATGATCGGGCCAATATCCGTGAAGAGCATTTGCATGGAAAAGCCGACGTAAGCCCAGCCATTCGCCGTGGCCGTGTTGTTGATTTGTCCTGCGATCAGATAAATGATCATCCCGACCAGACCCACGGCAAAAACACCGAAGTAAGACAGTTTCCGCCGCGCCGCTTTCGTGACCTCGTTGCGCAATAAGGGTATGAATTGGCTGGTCATGGGATTGGTCTCCCGCTGGCGGGGCCGGAGCCGGGTTGGATCGGTGATGACCCTTCTGCGTGGCGAGGGCCGGTAATGGACAGGAAAAACTCCTTCAACGTTTTTTGTTTCGGAGTGATCGCTGAAACCCTGAATCCCTCCTCCAGCAGGCGGTGGTTCAGCCAGGCGGAATCGTCGCGCGCCAGCATGATCTCCAGCGTGTCGGCCGCCAGGGATTCCACCTGCCGGATTTGTTCATGGCGCAGCAACGAATCGCGATCGGGCACTTTGCCCAGAAAGGTGACCCGCACGATTCGCTCGTGCGGTTTCAACAGCTCCTTCACCCGGCCGGAAGCCACGAGGTGGCCGTGATTGATGACAAAGACCGTGTCGCAAAACTCCTCGACCTCGGACATCAGATGGCTGGAGAGAAAGATGGTGAGCCCCTCCTGCCTGACTTTCTCGCGCAGGAAGGAGAGCACTTCGTGGGTTCCTTCGGGATCCAGGCCGTTGGTCGGTTCGTCCAGGATCAGGAGGCGGGGCCGGCCCAGCAGCGCCCGGCCGATGCCCAGGCGCTGTTTCATGCCGGTCGAATAAACCCGCACGCGATCGTGTTGCCGTTCCGCCAGGCCGACCCGCTCCAGGATTTCGTCAATCTCCCGCGGGGAGACATGGTCCAGCAAACGGGCGGCGAGTTCGAGGTTCTTCCGGCCGGACAGGTACTCATAAAACGCCGGCGACTCCACGGTAATGCCCACGGAGCGGATGGCCTTTTTGTAGTCGCCCCAGATGTCCACCCCGAAGAGGCGGATTTGTCCGTGGGTAGGCCGCACCAGCCGGGGAATCATATAAAGCGTGGTGCTCTTGCCCGCCCCATTCGGTCCGAGAAACCCCGCCAGGTGCCCGGGTTCAACCTGAAGCGAAAGATGGTCCACCGCCTGGATCCGCCCAAATCGCTTGGACACATCTGCCAGAGCCAGTGCGGGTGACGATTCCATCACGGGTTTTTATCCTTTGCCGGATGCGCTGGCGACATGAAAATGGAAAGGCCGGGCTCGTTCAGTTCATGCCAGATAATATCCGACCGCCCGTCGCCATTCAGGTCCTTGATTTCAATATAGCCTTGCGCCGGCACGGCAAAAGTCAATGCCGGCTGCGGCGCAAACCAGCGTCCATCCGTCGTGCTGAGAAAAACGTTCCATTGCGTGTCCGAACGCCGGACCAGCAGGTCCGGCCGGCCGTCGCCATTAAAATCACCCCCGAAAAAGAACGGCCAGCCGCCGGTCACCTGCCCCGGCAGGAACGCGGTCACCGTGATGGATGCGTCCGGGCTGTGGGAAAAGCCGCCGCGATGAAATGACCGGATGGCCACCGACCAATCCAGTCCGTGGGACAGCGCGGCGTCCAGCAATCCGCTGCTGGACAGGACAGTGGTTTTGAATTCGAACAACACCAGTTCGTCGATGCCATCGCCATGCAGATCCTGCGCCGGCGACCACTCGCCCCGAGGGCCGAGCGGCAGTGGAAACCCGCGGCAATGCAGGACCTGGGTCGGCTGCCCGGGCAATTGCCCGTCGGCATTTCGCAGGAAAAGATAAATGTCCGTCTTGCAATCGACGTACCCGCTGACCTGCCAGACCATCACATCCTGGCGGCCGTCGCCGTCCACATCCAGATGTTCCACCCGGGGCAGGGCCGCCCGGGCGGTTTTCTTCAGGTCGACCACGATCTTGCGGATCGTTTCATTCTCCGCTTCCTCATCGGGCGACGCATTCGTTTTGGCCCGCCAGGATTGCTGGATGCGCCAACGATGAGCGGCATTCGGTCCCAATGACCAGGATCCCGACCATCCGCCCTGATCCAGGGACCAAGTGGTTTGATTCGTATTGAGAACGGTGGCCGGACCGGGGCTCCATTCGCCGGTGGAGTTACGCTGATACCAGACGGCCTTCCCCGGGAAGATGACCGGGATGACGCTGGCTCCGGCCTGGTTGGTGGCCAGCAGGGTCAGCGGAGGGAAATCGCAGTTGGTGAAAGCCTGGCTTGTCGCGATGAGCGGGCGCGGTTCTGTTTCGAACCGGCCTTCATTCTGGCGGGAATAAACCATTCCGGTCACGGTGGAAAACACCAGTTCCAGGCCCGGATGCGGATCCACCTCGCCCACACCCACCCAAAGGGTCTGTGGCGGCAGCGGGAGGACCTGATCCGGCGTGCGGGAGAAACCGGCCGGGCTCTGGCGATAATTCAAAAGCGTCCATGCCACCGGATCAATCACCAGCAGGGCACAGCGGCCCTTGCCCTCGATATCGGCAAACAGCGAGGTGTTGGCTCCGGTCGGAAGGCTGATTCGTTGCGGCGGGAGTTCCACGGGTTGGGACTGGGCGGCAGCCGTGGCCAGGAACCACAGCAGAATCAGCCACAGCGTTGTCCCGCTTGACCGGACAGCTGATCTCCGATTGCGGCGGCGGCCGGAAGACAGTGCGGTGGAAAATAACAAATGCATGGCTATTTCCGGCTGATGAAAACGCGCCACCCTTTCTGGTTGCCCAGTTTCAGGATGAGGTCACTGATACCGTCCTGGTTCAGGTCTGCGATCTGCCAGTCCTCGACCGGTTCCGGGCAGGTGAAACGCAAGTCGGGTTCCGGACTGAATCCCTTTTCCCGTGACTGGAAAAAATAAACCGAGATGGAATCGGCGTGATCCCGTACCAGCAAATCCGCCTTGCCGTCGCCGTTGAAATCACCGCCCACGTGGACCAGGCGCTGGAAACCCTCGGCCAGGCTCCAATCCAGCGGGCCGGTGTTCCGGTCCACATGGATGGCCACGGTTCGCCGGCAATCCGCTTCCCCGGGAAAACCTTTGCCCGGCCGGAAGAAGTAGAACGAGAGCTGGTAATCAATCTTCCGCGCCGTGATTTCCTTGCGCAGGTTCTCCCGGACGTCCATGGGCACATAACCCAACACCAGGTCCGGATAACCATCGCCGTCCACGTCCACCACCGGCAGCGCCGCCGACCAGTCGTCCTTGCGAAAAACCTGTTGCGGTCCGGCCGGGATCCGGCCCGAGGAATCGGCGATAAAGGTGCTGACCAATACCTTGCCGGAAGGCACACCGGGGATGAACGATGGCTCGTTCAAAAAGACGCCCTTGACCAGATCTACTTTGCCGTCCCGGTTCAGATCGATCCAATCCAGCCAGGAAAACAGGTCCTGTTTGTCCGCATAAGTGAACGCCGGTTCCGGGGCGAACCCGCCGTTGGTCTGCGGCAGATAAAGACAATAGGTGTTCGTCCCGCCCGGGTTGGTCCGTCGGACCATCAAATCGTCCCGTCCGTCGCCGTTGACGTCGCCGATCACCAGGTTCAATTCGAGGAAATTGGTATATCCGGCGGCGGCCGCGGACAGCTGCGGACGAATTTTGAAGGCCGAACCGATAACCTGTATCTGTTGCCACCCGGATGGCTCCTGGCGGGACCAGACCTGGAGTCCATCGGCCGCTGGTACCAGCAGCAACGGCTGGTCAGTGCCCGTTTCGGCCGACAAAGGAAGATAGAGCACGTTGTTGGTGCCTTCCGTCGTCCCGGGCACCAGGGTGGATTGCCGGATGATTTGCCGGCGGATTGGCGGTGCGGTGAGATTGGTAAAGGCCAGTTCGGTAACGCCGTCGCTGGTCATGACCAACACACCGGCGTACGGTCCATCCAATCTGGCCGTCCAGACCACACTCGGCCTGGGGTCAAGTTGAACGGATTGCTGCGGATCGCGGGTGAAACCCTGTTTGGGATCCTGGTAGAAAATCGTCAGATTGGTATCGTCCATCAGCACCAGGTCCTTGAGACCGTCACCGTCCAGGTCGCAGGCCATCAACTGCTGGGCGGTGCCGGCGACGGCACTGGCGTCAAACTTCGGTTTGGCCTGGGCCGTGAGGCCAGCCAGCAGGAAAAGGCTCAAAAGGAATGGCGGGAGTACTTTCAGCACCTGTCCTCCGTAGCCGTATCCAGAATCACTGACCCGCCCTTCAAGGGTACCACTGGAGAGATTGGATGCGTCGTAGGCAGCAGCATTGCGGAGGGTTGAGGACCTCGCTTCGTCTTGGCTCATTTCACAACCATTTGACCAGACCGGGTTAAAAAAGTCACGCGGCTGAACGCCGCATCAACGCAAGTCCGTTAACCACGGATGAACACGGATAAATGACCACCGGAGGGAGTAGAGAACCGTTCGATCCAGAGCTTTTCCAGCCCGGGTCTTCTCTTCGTTGACCCGGATTTTGGGTTGAACTTCGGTTTGGAAATGACTTAGGCGCCGGCGGATCGCTTCCGGCCTGACTTCGTGGCGGCCCAGTCGATTTTAGGCAATTCAACACCGTTTTCCGCGCTGTCCAGTTTGGAGATCCGCTTGCGCCGCTGGACCGGACTTTTGGCTGCCGTGAGTGCCGGGAATGGTTTGGGCATTGCGACCGGCGTTTCCGGTTGAATCTCCCGGTGAGCCGAAGCCACCAGCGTGCCAGTCACAACAACCGGAGCCACAGTTTTGGTCACAGCGGGCGTCGGGGCGGGACGGGGTATTGCTGTCGGTGCTGCGGATTGAATCTCTCTGGGCGCCGCAACGGCAAGAGGTGCAGCCGCAGGAGCCGCGATCGGAGAGGTCACGATGGCAGAAACCACCACCGGGCGTGTCACGATAGCGGGAGCCGCAACCACAGGCGCGGCGGGAGCGCGAATGATGACCGGGGGAGCCGCAGCTTCAGGGTCCGCCACTGTGCGGCTGGCAACTGTGGGATGCTTTAGCAGCACAAGTTTCACTTGCCGGAGCTTCAGCAAGAGCAACGACATTACCAGGAGCGATAGCAACAGAAGGGATACCAGCAGAACCGGCAGCACCAGAAACGATCTTGCCGGAGCTGCAGCGGAAGCGACAGTAACAGGCGCAACGGCGGCCGGAGCGATTGCAACGGGAGCTTCAGCCACCGGGGCGGGCTGCAGAGTCGCCGTTTGTTCGTGAGTTGTCATAGTCACGCCGGCTGCGGATTTAATGGATTGTTCCATCGCGGCCACGGATGGCGCATTCGTTGCCTTCATCAGTGGCTGGGGTTCCCAGGCGTCTGACTGGCTCAGCTTTTGTTCCAAAGCCGCGCGAGCGGCAGCCTGGGCGGGCGTGTCGGCGGCCCGGACGGAAAAGAAATTCGCACCCAGGACGAGGCACAAACCCAAGGAGATTCTGATTTTCATGAAATGATCCACCTTCATCCACTTTTGCGAGCATCCCCGGGGCCAATTTGGTCGATTATCGGCTGTCCGGCCCTTTTTTGTCTCCCGGCAAACGACTGCCCAACGGTGACTTGAAAAATCTGGGGACCAGCGAAAATTTCGCTTTGAAGCAGATTCATCCCTTGCATCCCCATGTCAATAAATGTCCAAATACGATACACTGGAAACAAAAAAAGGCTAAATGCCGGAGCTGGAACAAATGGAAACGTTAGCCATCGACTTTTCACCGGCACGGCACGGCACTTATTCAAATACTGCCATACCAGGAACCAACCCGTTTATACCGCCGACAAGTCGGGACCGGAGCGGTGCCCGTAAAAGTGGAGGAGACCAACCACGAAGCCCGCCAAAGCGTGAGATCGGTGCGGTAATGAGCACTTGAGATTATGCAGTTTTTCGCGTTCGCGTCAGACCACGGCGACGAGTTTTGCCACTTCCAGTAATCGGCAAGGTAGTTCCCCGATTAAAGCGGCCGGTCCTCTGTATTATTATCCATGTAATAGGACTTGCCGGAATCCAAGGGTCGGTTAAGGGTGCATCCTGTAACTCCAGTGGGCACATGAACTTAACAGATTGTTGAATAATGGGGTTGTTGCCTGGCACGCCTTTGATGCAGTCCGTGTGAAACCGGGTTTTGGCTCACTGGAAAGTTAGAAAGACTTTGCTATGCGAATTGCACAAACGAGCCGAAACGGAATGAGACCGGAAACCGGCACCGGACCTGAGCGTGGACATTCAAGGGTTGCCGGAATTATTATGAAAACGTGTTATTCAATAGCCGCCTTGTTGGTGGTCCTGGTCGGGTTGCCTTTCAGCAGCAGCGCCCAGGTTCCTCTCGTCTATGCAGTTGAAAACACGGGTGCGGGTTACCCGACGCCACCTTTACCGACGCTGGCCAGTCTCCCGACCATTCTACCTCTGCCCGACCCGTTCACGTGGGCGAATGATCCCAAGAATATGGGGGGCACCCGCTCCACCAACTTCGTTGATTGGAGTCACCACCATGCTGAGGTCGAAGCCCAACTCGAAAATTATGAGATTGGATACCGGCCGCCCGTTGATCCGACAAACATCTTTGCCAGCATCTCTGGCAGTGGCACAACTCGCACACTCACCGTGCGTGTCACTAATGTCGTCGCCGGTGTTGCTCGAACGCTCACCCTGACCTGTGCCATTGGCCTCCCGGCGTCGAGCGGGACATTCCCGGCAATTATCGGGATGAATAGTCCGAATGGCAGTATCAGCCTTGGCGGTCGCGCGATTGCAACCATCACCTACCTCCATGATCAGGTAACCACCTATAACAACCCGCAAAATTCAAACCCCTACTACGCGCTTTACGCTCCTCCTTACGCTGCTCCTTCCCCTTACCCGGCCAATATTGATATTACCACGACGGGACAATACAGCGCGTGGTCCTGGGGCGTCAGCCGCATCATTGATGGCTTGTATAAACTGAGTGGCAATCTCGGCGGCGGGGTCCAAATAGATCTACAGCATATTGGCGTCACTGGTTGCTCCTATGCTGGCAAAATGGCGCTCTTTTGCGGCGCGTTTGACGAGCGCATTGCGCTTACGATTCCCCAGGAGTCGGGTGGCGGTGGCGCCCCCAATTGGCGTTACTCTTATCAGATTGAGCCAACCGGAACCGTTGAAGGTCTGGCTCAAACCAGTTCACAGTGGTTTGAGGACGCCATGTTCAATTTTGGTGGCGCCAATACGGCCAAACTGCCCGAGGATCATCATGAGTTGCTGGCGATGGTCGCGCCCCGTGCGTTGTTCGCTACCGGCAACCCGGATGGGGCTGTTTGGCTGTCCAATCCATCGTGCTACGTCTCTTGCAAGGCGGTGGAACAGGTCTATAACACGTTTGGCATCGGCGATCGGTTCGGCTATAACATTAATGGAGGAAAGCCGCACTGCTCATTGACGGCCGACGTAATTGCAGATGTAGGCGCCTTTCTGGATAAGTTCCTCCTGGGCTTGACGAACGTGAACACCATCACCAACCGACACGTCCCGAGTACTTACAGTAGCATTGACTACGCTCGCTGGACTGCATGGTGGGGAACCACAAATGCAGTTTTCCCGTATGTCGGACGGCTTTCCCTGAGCCTACCCGCCGGAGCCACGGAAGGCGACGGTACGCTCGCCGGACAGGGACTCGTCAGCTTGAGCCCAACCCCGACGAACGTCTCGGTGACCGTGAACCTGACCTCGGGCAACCCCGACAAAGTCACCGTGCCAGACTCGGTCGTCATTCCTGCCGGGCAAAGCAACGCCATGTTCGATTTGACCATTAATGATAACTCGATATTGGACGGGGACGTGCCGGTAACCATCACGGCGAACTCTCCCGTATCCAACAATGGACCGCAGAATCAGCAAATAACCATACGTGACAATGAAATAACAACCCTGTCAGTCACCTTGCCGGCGAGCGCCTCCGAATCTGCGGGATTGATGGCCAATGTCGGGTCCATCAGCATGGGAGCTGCCGCGGGAACGAACATCACCATCAGCCTCATTTCCAGCGACCCATTGAAGCTGGCCAGTTCGACAGTCGTCATTCCCAAGGGCCAAACGTCGGCTGCGTTCAGCGTGTATGTGTACGACAGCCAAATCATTGGAGGATCGGAAAACGTCAGTGTCACCACTCACGTCACGAATTGGACAAACGGCGTCGCCTCGATGACGATACTTTTTGACGATCCTTTGCCCGGTGTTATGCATTTCGCCTGGAGCGCCGTTCCTTCTCCGCAAATGATCGGCGGACCATTTCCGGTCACCATCACCGCGCAGGGTGGCGCGAACAATCCATTGGACTACCGATTGCCGGTCACGCTGTCCGCTCTGATTGCCGGCAACGCCTCCGGAATGAACACGATTCTGAATTCTCCGAGCCCGGAACAGTCGTTGACTGACGGTCAGGAATTCGTCCTGGGTTACTCCTTTACGCCCAGCACGAACTTGAAGGTGACTGATGTGCTGAGCTATTTCGGGGACAACGTTTCCATTTGGACCGCCAACGGGCAGCTGCTCGCATCCCAGAATGTCGTCAGTGTACCGGGCACCTGGGTGGACACGTCCCTGCCGTCGCCCCTGGTGCTTCCCGCCGGCGCCACTTACCTGATCATGGTGCACGAAAACGGCGTCCAATATTACTCGAGCCAGTCTCTACCGGCGACCTTTCCAGATGGAACCATCAATCAGAGCTGGTGGGATTGGGGAAACGGATTCCCGACCCAAACCGACGGTGCGCAATGGTATTTTGTGGATTTGCGGTACGCCACGGATTTCGTTTCCGTGCCGGTCAGCCCGGGCGCAACCGCCAATTTCTCGAACGGCACCTGGTCCGGCAACATCATGGCCCTTCAGGCTGCCACCAACATGATACTTCAGGCCAGCGCCGGGGTTGGACACTTCGGCACCAGCAATCCCTTCAATGTGCTCAGCCCGCCGAGGCTGGTCATTACCGCTCTCAGCAATTCCGTCGTGTTGTCGTGGCCGGTCGCCGCGGCCGGCTACAATCTTCAACAAGCCTCCAGCTTGGCAAATTGGGCGGATGTCCCGGGGACGCCCGCCGTCGTTGGCGACCGCTGCAACGTTACAAATATCCTCGGGGCGAACCCCATCTTTTTCCGATTGCGGAAGCCTTAAACTGCCGCGCTCCGCGCAATTGATGCCGGGAAAGAACCAGCACCAGGTTCAGGCCCCCCGCTTGACAGGCGCGCGGGTAGTGGGGAAAAGTCAGACTTTCGGTGGCCACGCCACGCCCGTCAGTTCTTTCGGCAATTGTTTTGGGTCAACCGGATAGATGAGCGACATATCGGGCTTGGTCTTTGCGCCGGGCAGAAATTCCAGCTCCTCCGGCGCGCCAACAATGAGCCAGAGCACCTCGGCATCCGTGTCGTTGAACACCTGGCGCAACTGGTCCGGCCCCACCAGCACGCCGCCATAACGCGGCACGGTCAATGTCTCTTCGCCCACGCGCAGGCGGCCCGTGCCTTCCAGCACAAAATAGAACTCCTCCGCGCGGATATGTTTGTGCAGCGTGTTGGCGCTCCTGGGCGGCAACCGCCAGAGCCGCGCGCCGAGATTCTCGCTCCCGGTGCGCTCCAGATAATCCGCATTCGGGATGTGCATCAGGTTGGAGGGCCGCCAGGAAAGGTCTTCGGGCTTGATGAGATGGTAACCTTGTATCGATTTCATAAAGTTGGTGGCGAACGATACGCCGCCGCCAAAAAAAAGCAAATCGCGCAAGGATTCACAAGTCGGGGCAGGAAAACGGGCAGAGCCGCAGCCTTGCCCTGCCAATTCAAATCAACGGCGAGGCGCCGTTGCCGCGCCGCCCCAGAAGCGGCCGGCATTCCAAAGAAGGCTTGCCTTCGCAGCGAGGTCGATAAACCATGAACTTCCCTGAATGAATCCTGCCGCCACTATCCATCGGTCGCTCAAATCACTCGCCGCTTTTGGGCTCATCCTGGCCGCCACTGCAAATGCCCCGGCCAGCGGCGGGACGAATGAGCTGCCGGAACGAATCATATCCGCTGACCTTCAGCACGTTAAAGGCCCGCTGAATACGATGTTCAAAACCTGTGTCGGCGCCGGACGCGCCAACGAGGGACTCCGCGCCGATTGGCAGCGCCAGCTCACCCGCGTCCACAACGAATGTGGTTTTACTTATATCCGGATGCACGGGTTGTTTTGCGATGACATGGGTGTTTACCGCGAAGACAAGTCCGGCCGGCCGGAATACAACTGGCAATACATCGACGAGCTTTACGATTTTCTCCAGGGCATCGGGATGAAGCCCTTCGTCGAGCTCGGCTTCATGCCTTCGGCTCTCGCGAGCGGTTCGCAAACGATCTTCTGGTGGAAAGGCCATGTGACCCTGCCAAAGGACTTCAAAAAATGGGAGGACTTCGTTCGCGCGTTCACCACGCATTTGAAAGAACGTTACGGTGAGGATGAGGTCAAAACGTGGTATTTCGAAGTATGGAACGAGCCCAATCTGGATGGGTTTTTCAAAGGCAAGCAGCCGGACTATTTCCGGTTGTATGAGGTGACCGCGAAGGCAATCAAGAGCGTCTCGCCGGCTTACCGCGTCGGCGGACCGGCGACGGCCGGCTGCGGCTGGATTCCCGAGTTCATCCGGTTCTGCGCCACAAACCCGGCGCCCGTCGACTTCGTGTCGACGCACACCTATGCCGTCGATCGGGGATTTCTCGATGAAAACGGCCAGGGTGGGACGGTGCTGTCGAAGAATCCCCGCGCGATCTATGGTGAAATGATCGATTCCCGCAAGAAGATCAGCAACTCCGCGATGCCGAACCTCGAGCTGCACTTTACCGAGTGGAGCGCCTCCTACACGCCGACCGATCCCATCCACGACAGCTACCACAGCACAGCTTTCATCCTCGACAAGATCAAAGGCGCCGGCACGGCGGTGAATTCGATGTCGTACTGGGTGTTCACCGACATTTTCGAGGAGGCCGGACCGCGGTTCACGCCCTTCCACGGCGGGTTTGGATTGGTGAATTACCAGGGAATCAACAAGCCGGCGTTTTACGCCTATCAGTTTCTCAACCGGCTGGGTGAAACCGAATTGCAATGCTCGGACGCTGCGTCATGGGTTTGCACGGACAAATCGGGGGGCATCCAGGCATTGGTGTGGGATTTCACGCTGCCCCATCCCGCTCCGTCCGTAAACAACCAGGTCTTCTACAAACGCGACCTGCCGTCGCATCCGAAGTCAAATGTAACGCTCGCGTTGTCCGGTATTCCGGCGGGCCAATATTCAATGGCGGTTTACCGCGTCGGCTACCGTGCCAACGACGCTTACTCCGCCTACCTGGACCTCGGCTCGCCAAATCAACTCTCGAAACCGCAGGTGGCTAAGATTAAATCAATGAGCGACGGCAAGCCGGAACGAGTGTCAATCATCGACGTTGCGGCGGATGGAACCGTCCGCCAATCGCTCGAAATCCGGGACAACGATGTTTGTTTCGTGACGCTCACAAAACAATAACCCATGCCACCTCGTCGAGCTGTCCCCCGCTCTTCCAGAATTCAGTTGCCGGCATTTCGACCGGCAATTCGGAACCCCATCACGCCCGATATTGTTCGTCGCTGACCTTTTCCATCCAGTCAACCGCTTTGCCGTCGAGCTGTTCCTGGATGGCGATGTGGGTCACGGAGGTGGTTGGCGCCGCACCATGCCAATGTTTCTCGCCCGGCGGAAACCAGATGATGTCGCCGGGCCGGATCTCCTCGATCGGGCCGCCCCAGCGCTGGGCGCGCCCGCAACCGGCAGTTACGATCAGCGTCTGCCCCAGCGGATGCGTGTGCCAGGCAGCGCGGGCGCCGGGCTCGAACGTGACGATGGCGCCGGTCACCCGCGCCGGATCGCTTCCCTTGAACGGTGAGTCAATGCGCACCGTGCCGGTAAACCAGTCGGCCGGACCTTTGCTGGATGGTTGTGAGCCGTTTCGTTTAATTTCCATATTGATTATCTCCTCTATTTGTCTCATTCAGCGTCCGACCAGTTTTTGCAGGTGTTCGGGATAGCGCGCGCCTTGAACCGTGATTTTTGATGCTGCGCTTTCGAGCTCGCGGAGATCTTCCAGCGCCAGCTGAACGGAAGCGGCTCCGCTGTTTTCGCGCAAACGATGCAACTTCGTGGTGCCGGGAATCGGAACAATCCACGGTTTCCGGGCCAGCAGCCAGGCCAACGCGACCTGCGCGGAGGTCACCTTTTTCTGTTCCGCGAATCTGCCCATCAGATCGACCAGGGCCTGATTGGCCTTTCGATTCTCCGGGCTGAAGCGAGGGACCTTGTTGCGGAAATCGGTGCTGTCAAACTTCGTGTCCTCGTTGATCTTTCCCGTGAGAAACCCCTTGCCCAAGGGGCTGAACGGAACGAATCCGATCCCCAATTCTTCCAGGACCGGCAACACTTCCGCTTCCGGTTCCCGCCACCACAGCGAATATTCGCTCTGGAGCGCAGTCACCGGCAGAACGGCGTGGGCGCGCCGGATGGTCTGCACCCCGGCTTCCGACATGCCGAAATGCTTGACCTTGCCTTGCTGAATCAATTCTTTCACCGTCCCCGCCACGTCTTCGATGGGCACGTCTGGATCAACCCGGTGCTGATAGAGCAAATCAATCGTTTCGACCTTGAGCCGCTTGAGCGAGGCCGCGACGACCTGTTTGATGTGCTCGGGCCGGCTGTTCAAGCCGCCCTGCTTGCCGCTGTCACAATCGAATCCGAACTTGGTGGCGATAACCACTCGCGCGCGCAACGGGGCGAGGGCCTCGCCGACGAGTTCCTCGTTCGTGAACGGGCCATAGACCTCGGCGGTGTCGAAGAAAGTGACGCCCAGCTCGACGGCGGAGCGAATCAGGGCGATCATCTCCTGCTTGTCTCCCGCCGGACCGTAGCCAAAACTCATGCTCATGCAGCCCAGCCCGATGGCCGAGACTTCCAGATTGCTCTTACCCAATTTGCGCTTTTGCATAAT
>CAYPSF010000117.1:0-14022 GCA_964413165.1 uncultured Bifidobacteriaceae bacterium | reverse complement strand
ATGTTTTCGTCGTGGCCGGCCTCGGCCTTGGTGGACGGCGTGAAGATGGGTTCCGGCAGTTCGGCGGACTCGGTCAGGCCGGCCGGCAGTTTGATGCCGCAGACGGTCTGCAATTTTTTGTATTCCTTCCAGCCGGAGCCGGACAGGTAGCCGCGGACGATGCATTCGATGGCCAGCGGTTTGGCCTTTTTGACGATCATCGAGCGGCGCGCGAGCTGGGTGGTAAACGGCTGCAGGTTTTTCGGCAACGGGTCGTCCGCTTTGGCCAGCAGGTGATTCGGCACGAGGGCGGAAAATTTCTCGAACCAGAAATGCGAGATTTGCGTGAGCACCTCACCCTTGCGCGGGATGCCGTTGGGCATGATGACGTCGAAGGCCGAGATGCGGTCGCTGGCCACGAGCAGCAGGGCGTGGCCGAGATCGAAGATGTCGCGGACCTTGCCGCTGCGGAGTTTTTTGATGCCCGGCAGGTCGAGCTGGAGAATCGGTTCATGATTTGAATTTGCCATGCGGTGAATTATTAAGACTCACGGCAAAAGTTCAAAGCCCAAAGTGATATGGGGTGCGGACAGCGGGTCCGCATTTTTGAAACGGGAGTGGTTCCTGCGGGCAGGCTGCCCGCGCTCCTTACGCCCCGGGGCGGGCCGGGAGATTTTTCACCGAAAGGGGGATGCTCGCCTCCGACTGGCCGTCGATCCGCACGTCCACGGAATACAGGCCGGTCTCGGCAAACTTCAACTGCTGGATGTTCACGATGAAATTGCGGGTGACGAAATGGATGTCCTCGGGCAGCACGACCTCCACGGAAATCGGCGGGAAATTCGGCATGATGGACCGGCCGTCCGCGTCCATGAAGTTGAGTTGCAGGCTGTGCTTGCCCTCATCGCCGGCAAAGAAAGTGATGCGGAGCGCCACGGCGCACTGGGGATGCACGGCGGGCATTTGCGGCGCGTAAATGGTGTCGAAGGCGCCGAGGAGGTTCAACTTTTCGTTGTCGCTGGTCGCGGCGTCGCACAGGACGGCCACCTGGATGTTCATCCAGGCCATTAAGCCATGAATCCCGCGGAATGGCACGAATTTCTTTTGGGCCCGGCTTTTCGCTTGACATACATATAAACTCTATGTATCGTGCCTCTATGATAAGAAAAGAACTGGTCGCGGCCTCGGCGGAACCGTTGATTTTAGCGTTGCTCGCCCGGGGCGAGAGTTACGGTTACGCCATCATCCAGGAGGTCAAGGCGCGCTCCGACGGCAAGCTGCAATGGACGGACGGCATGCTGTATCCGGTGTTGCACCGGATGGAAAACAAGGGCTGGATCAAGTCGCGCTGGGCGGAGAGTGAGACAGGGCGGAAACGGAAATACTACTCGCTCAAAAAGGACGGCAAAACGGCCATGGCCAAACACCAAGCCCAGTGGTCGCTGGTCCATTCCGTCCTGGCCGGCCTGCAAAAGGAACAATATGTCTAGGTGGCGTTGAGGGTCTGCCGAAAGGAAAAATATGTTTGATCTGGAAAGAGCCATTTCAGATTGGCGGCGGAGAATGTTGACCGCCGGAATCCAGACTCCCGTGCCGCTGGAGGAACTCGAAGCTCATCTGCGCGAGGATGTCGAACAACAGCTGCGGTCGGGACTGGGCGCGCAACAGGCTTTTGAGATTTCCACGGCGCGCATCGGCGAACCCGCCCTGATCCGGACCGAGTTCAAAAAAACCGGAACGACCGGGAGAGTCATGCCGCGAACTATTGCCCTGCTCCTGGCGCTCTTCAGCACGGTCCTGGGCGGCAGCATGGTGCTGCCGGCACTCGGCCAGTGGCGGAATCGGGGAGTGCTACACCTGGAACCGCTGCTGGCGGGAATCGCGCTGGCGTTCATCGCAGCAGGCGCGGTGATTTACGGTGTCCGGACCCAGCGAGGAGTCTATGCCCGGAAATGGATCAGCGGCTTCATGATCGCCGCCGGCAGCTTTTATGTGGTGCCGCTCATCCAGGCTTTCTTTCTCTCGCAAGTCGATTGGGCCGGGTGGCTATTCTGCGCCGTTCTCGCGGCAGCCTCCGTTTCATTTTATGGCGGTTGTTTGTATCGCCTCTGGCATTCCCCGGCCCCGCCCATCGGCGAAAGCCGGCAGGAAAGTTAATGAAACTCTATGTTTAATCTCGAACATTCCATTGCCGGTTGGCGGCGGCAGATGCTGGCCGCCGGCATCAAAGCTCCCGTGCCGCTGGAGGAACTCGAAGCTCATCTGCGCGAGGAAATCGAACGTCAGACTGAATCAGGACTGAGTGCAGCAGGAGCTTTCCCGGCCGCAGTCCACAAAATCGGGGCGGCGCAGGAGATCCAATGCGAATTCAGGAAAGTCGAAGCAGCCAAAGAAGATCGCCAGTGGCAACTTGTGCAAATCATGCTCGTGGCTGTTACAGTCTTGTCTCCGATATTATGTGCCATTGCCGCATTCTCAAAACACGGTGTGGCTTCGGAAATGACCCCCGGCCAGCTCATCTCCATTTTAGCTACGGCAATCTCGTTACCCTTACTTGCTTGGGGCGGGCGATTGAGCTACCGACTATTTCCAGTCATTCAGACCAAGCGCATCCGAGAAGCCATTCACCTGGCCTACGGGCTGCCGATAATATTTTGGTGGATAGGCTTTCTCCGCTTCATCCTGCCGCGTTACGACTTCACGGTGGGCCAATTGATGGTGACATTGTTTTGGGCGCTATTCCCCACAATGGGAGTTTGTATTGGTTTGCTCTGGGGAATCGAAACCGCCGCACGAAAAAAAACTGCGATAGCGGATTCATAACACCAGAGGGTCAATATGTTTAATCTCGAAAAAGCAATTTCAGAATGGCGGCAGCAGATGCTGGCCGCCGGCATCCAAGCACCCGTGCCGCTGGAGGAACTCGAAGCTCATCTGCGCGAGGACATTGACCGTCTCCGATCGTCAAGCGTGCCAGAGGCCCGGGCCTTCGAAATCGCGGCTGCGCGCCTGGGAACGCCGCGCCGGATGCAGGGGGAATTCAACAAGACCGGACGCATCCCTTTGGATTTCGCAACCCTGGCCTGGATGGGTGCGATGACCTTGTTTGCCCTGCTGTTGTCCGGAAGGCTGTTTTCCGGACAATTAAGTTTTCTCCTGTTTGCCCATATTTTCAGCCTGACGGCCGGCTATTTCACGGCACTTTTGACGGGTACCCTCGGCATTGGTTACGTCTGCTGCCGTTGGTTCGGCGCATTATCACGAGCCCGCCAACAAACGCTCAGCCGCGCGGTCTTCCAGTTCAGCGGATTGTCCGCCGGACTGGTCGTTGCAGGAATGGTACTGGGAATGTTCTGGAGCGCGGGGAATCGCGGACACCACCTGACGGGAGACCCTCGCGAAATCGGAGCGGGGTGTGCCGCCGCCTGGCTCGTTGCGATGTGGCTGATTCAGCGGTTTGGGCTGGTGCAGGACCGCGTCACGATGCTGCTGGGCATTGGTGGCAACCTGATGGTCAGCCTGGCCTGGTTCGGCGCAGGCGCCCTGGCGCACGGCTACGGAATGGCAGGTTATTGGCCGCTGGATGCCCTGTTGGGGGTCCACCTTGTATTCCTCGTGATGGGTCTAGTGCCAGCGCCGGAAACGGTTAAAGCCTGAATGAAAGGCAAGAATATGTTTAACCTTGACCAATCAATCAATGAATGGCGGCGGCAGCTGCTCGCCGCGGGCATCCAGACAACCGCGCTGCTGGAGGAGCTGGAAAGCCACCTGCGCGAAGACGTGGAACGACAGGTGCGTTCAGGTTTGGATGGGCAACAGGCTTTCGAGTCTGCCGTCCGGCGGATGGGCCGGTTCGATGCACTCAAAGCCGAGTTCGCGAAAGCCGGCGGAGCCGGGGAAGTTCAATTGGGCAAACTGTTGGGAATTGCCTGCGCCGGTATCGCAGGATTTTTTTCGCTGTTGGCGATGCAAAAACTGATCGTGGTCCACGGAGCCGGTCCGGTGGCGCGGATCCTGGGATTGGCCGCGGCAGCCACCACCCTGTTAAGCTGGCGATACGGCCACCGGTTGCTTCCGGTCATCCGCCAGCGGCATCTCCGGACGGCGATCGGCATTGCGTGTTGCGGTGCCGGCATGGCCGGGGTGGGACTCTTTTTAAAACTCATTCTGCCACGCTTGATGGAGGTTCCCGCCGGGGCGGATATTCCCGTGGGCACCTTGTTGGCTTCATTCCTTTGGGCCTGGGCGGTCATGGCGATTCTGGCCGGCATGGCGTACGGGTTGGAAAAAGCCGCCTCCCGGCAGGTTCGGGCAGCTGGTTCGTGAGCACCTGACAGAAGCCCGGTCAAACCCCATATGTTCAACCTCGAACAAGCAATTTTGGACTGGCAACGACAGATGCTGGCCGCCGGTATCCAGACGCCCGTGCCGCTGGAGGAGCTGGAAAGTCATCTGCGCGACGAAATCGAGCAGCAGAGGAAATCGGGATTAAGTGCGCAACCAGCTTTTGAGGCCGCCGTCGGGCAAATCGGCCCGGCCCGGGCGCTCAAGAACGAATTCAAAAAAGGTGAAAGGACATTTATGAAAAAGACATTGTTGGTACTGGCCGGAATCTTCGGTGTACTGTTCGGCACCGGTTTCATTCTTCCGGCGCTGGCCTGGTATCGGGATCACGGCGCCATGCCTGCCTGGAATCTGGGATTTCTCCTGCTCGGCATTGTGATCGCGGTCGGAGGCTTGAGCACAACCATCTACGGTTTCAAAAAGCGCAGGGCCTAGCTGCGCGCCGTCAGGAACTTTTTTAATTCCACCGCCGCCTTGCCGCCGAATCCCGGCACGGCGGCGATTTGTTCCAACGTCGCGGTTTTCAACCGCTGGACCGATCCGAATTTCTTCAGCAACGCCTGCTTGCGCCGTTCGCCGATGCCGGGAAATTCGTCCAGCACGCTCTCCGAAATGCGTTTGATGCGCAGTTGGGCGTTGTAGGAATTCGCCACCCGATGACACTCATCGCGGATGCGCTGCAATAATTTCACCGCCGGATGATTCAGCCCCAGTCGCAGCGGCTGGCTTTCGCCCGGCCGGTAAATCTCCTCGAATTCCTTGGCCAGCCCAATGACGGCGATTTTCTCCAGACCCAGCTGCTTCAGTTCTTCACTCGCCGCGCTCAGTTGCCCCTTGCCGCCGTCAATGAGGATGAGATCGGGCAGAGGTTTTGATTCCTTCAACAACCGCGCGTAACGCCGTCGCACCACCTCGGCCATAGAGGCAAAATCATCCTGGCCTTCGACGGTTTTGATCTTGAACCGCCGATAGTTCGCCCGGTCGGGCCGGCCGTGTTTGAAACTCACCAACGACGCAACGGCAAACGTGCCGCTGATGTTTGAAATGTCGAACCCCTCGATGCGCAGCGGCGGGGCGGGCAGGTCCAGCACTTTTGCCAGCTCCGCCAGGTCGCGTTGCGGGTCAATGGCCATGGGCAATGTGTAGGGCGTGCGCTCGAATTTCCGTTCCTTCTTCGTCGTTTCCTTCAAGTCGCGGATGAGATCGCGCAGGCCGGCGGCTTTTTCGTAATCCTGCGCCACGGCGGCCTTTTTCATTTCGGCCTCGAGCTGCCCCTTCATTTCCTGGCACTGGCCGTCGATGAAATCGCACGCGGCGCGCACCTGTTCCAGATACTGCTCGGGCTTCACATTGCCCACGCACGGCGCGGTACAGTATTTGAGGTGGGCGTAGAGGCAATGTTTGTAGTCGGCCTCCCCCGGCGTGAAGGCGCGACAGCCGCGCAGGTTGAACTGCCGCCGCACCAGCGCGAGCGTGTTGCGCAAGGCGCCGGAGTTTGAGAACGGCCCGAAATAACGCGCGCCATCGTCCTTGCGCAGGCGCGTGAAGGTAAAGTTCGGGATCGGGTCATTCAAATTCACCTTGAGCATCAGGAACCGTTTGTCGTCGCGGAAGCTGATGTTGTAGCGCGGCTTGAATTCCTTGATGAGCTTGCCCTCGAGCAGGAACGCTTCCGGTTCGCTACGGACGACGTGCACGTCGAAATCGTGGACGGCCTCGACCAGGGCATTGAATTTGAGGTCCCAGCCCAGGCGGCGCGAGGGATGGAAATACTGGCTGACGCGTTTGCGCAGGTCGCGGGCCTTGCCGACGTAGATGACCGTGCCGAACCGGTCGCGCATCAGGTACACGCCCGGCTTGTGCGGCAGTTCGCCGGTTTTTTTGCGGATGGCTTCGGTCGCAGGCACGATGGAATTTCAACGCAAAGGCGCCGGGGCGCAAAGGGAAAATTCTTTCTTGCGCGATGAATCAAATCGGCGTATTCACCGGAAAATCAAAGAAAGGGAACTTATGCCAGAAAACCAAAGCCAGGTTCCACCTCCCATCCAACCTCCCCCGCCAACCGCGCCTGTCATTCCGCCGAGCCCCGAACACCAGGCACGTACCTGGAATATGTTATGTCATTTGAGTGCGCTGGCTGCTCTCATTGGTGTTCCGTTCGGGAACGTCCTCGGTCCGCTGCTGGTTTGGCAAATCAAAAAGAACGAATTCCCGTCTGTGGACGTCCATGGCAAAGCGGCGCTGAATTTTCAAATTACCGTGGCCCTGGCCACGCTGGCGAGTGCGATCCTGGGGGGTTTATTGATGATCATCTGCGTTGGCTGGCTCTTTATCGCACTGGCCATCCTGATCGGTCTGGCCGGCCTCATCTTTGCAATTATTGCCGGCGTCAAAGCCAACAACGGCGAGGATTACAAATATCCGTTCAGCCTGAACCTCATCAAATGAGTCTCGAGCGGAGGCGTGAAATTTCAGCGCTGAGCACCAACGGAAATCAAAAACGAATTACACGGATGCCGACGGATGGAATCGGTGAAAATTCGTGGAATCCGTGTCAACGCTTTTGCTTCATGTGCCGGTGGACGAAGAAATAATACAGCCCGCCCAGCACGAGCATGGCGCCGCCGAGCCAGAGGGTGACATGGCGCAATTCACCTTTCATGAAGTGTTCATCCTGCCCGGCTTCGACGCCGACATAGCAAAGCACGCCGCACCAGATGGCTGAACCCAGCAGGGTGAAGATGGAAAATTTCAGGTAATTCATCCGCACGATGCCCGCCGGGATGCCGATGAGATGCCGCACCACCGGCAACAGGCGCGAAATGAAAATTCCCATCCCGCCGTAATGATCCGACCAGCGCTCCGCCTTTTGCACCTTCTCCGGCGGAACAAAAAAGTATTTGCCGTAACGCATGACCAGCGGACGTCCGGCCAGCAGCGATGCCCAGTACATGATCGTGGCGCCCAGCCACGAACCGAGCGCGCCGGCCACGACGATACTCCACAGGCTCAGGGGAATCTGGCCGGTGTAGGCCAGGTGCGCCGCCGGCGGGATGACGATTTCGCTGGGAATGGGAACAATGGTGCTTTCGATGGCCATCATCAGACCGATGGCCGGTGCGCCCCAGGTTTGCAGCAGGTGAGTGTACCAGTCAGCCAGCGATGTCATCAGGTGATGCATGAGGCGCTGGTTATAGCGGAAAATGACGGTGAGGCAATCCGCGAATTACGTGAACAACCTGAATTTAATTCTTAGCCTGTTTGACGTACCAGGCTTGAATCTCTTCCGGGGTTGCCGCCTGCGGCCAGACCCAGTCAAGAGCACGGGAACTCTGCCAGTAAAAGCTCGAGGACTCGACATTTTTGGGCAGCGAAGGATCGCCGCCATCGTCTTTGCCGTCTTCGCCAACAGAATAAAGAACGAAGGTACCATCTGTATTTCGGCGATAGCGCAACGATTCGCCATCCATGCAATCAACCGGAACGGTTGGCAACAAATCAGGCGTCAATTTTTCGAGCGCCGCTGGAAGCTGATGATGTCGGAGTTGATAACGCCGGAGCGCAATGGCAGTGACGACCGTATTTCGTGCTGTTTCCATTCGGGCGGATTTACGAAGCGCAGCGTCTGAACCGAAAGTAGATTGTAAGAAAAAGTTGCGCAAGCCCTCCCCATCGCCAGGTTCCCGGGTTTGTTGGGGCAGGTTAGAGCCGGCTAAAGATTTGATGATCCGAAAATCTCCGTTGGTTTCAGCCCGTCGGGTTGTTTCAATCAGCACTTGATATGCCTTCAATCCGCGTACTTCGTCTCGATATGACCAGAACCAGCGCCACCGAAGTTCATCCCACTTGCGCAATGACAAGGCCCGTTGCTTTTTCGGAAAAAAACTTTCCCCAGAAGACACATCTGATGAATAAAAATATCCCCAAAGTTTATTAAACCTGTCGGAAGACTTCCGGATTTGCTCGTATTCCAGCAAATTCTCCGCCCGCTCATAAACAAATGATTGTTCAATCGAATGGCTGAAGTCCAGCGATTGCCAGCCTCGTTGCAATTGTGCCAGATCTTCGTCCGAAGCATTCGTGCCTCGCAGAATTTCCCAAGTGGCGCCCTCGCCGATGGCCGCGATGGCGATGCGAACGAGTTGCGAGATTAAAATCCGTTCATCGGTTTCTCCTTTGACCAGAGCCAGCATCGCGCGGACATCCGTGCAGGCGCTTTTTGGGTTTTGTTGATGCAAATTGTAAACCGCCGATGCGCTCAACCACAGAGCCGACCTTTTGAGTGGAGCCAGATGAGGAAGGAGCAAATCAAAGCCTTTTTGGTACTCCACATTGAAATCCAAGACCGGATGATTGGTCAGGTATTGAAAACTATCGAGTTCGCTTTTCGCGGCCGCAAGCTCCCGCCCCAGGTCTTCCCAGCTATTCGTTGCGTCGAATCCAATTATGTTGGGCCGTTGCCGACCGATCATTGCTTTGCCGGGTGCAATCATACGCATGGCTGGCGGCGTATTGCTCCCGGCAACACTTTCGTATTCCAGTTTGGCCAATGCGTTCGAGATAAACAGGACGCCATTTTGCTCCGCCGGCACGGACGGTGGAATTACCTGCGCCAGATCCATCGGTTCACCCCGGGCCTTCAGTTCGGCGATGTAAGCGTTGACAGCGGCACGCAGTTGATAGTGATGAACGATGGGAATAAGAATCGCCACACCGAGCGAGATAAAAACAACGGCCAAAATTTTCCGGCGCCGGTTCATGCCAAATATGGCTTCAATCTATCAATTGCACCGGTCCGGATGAAACTATAAAGCCATCCGCCGTTTGTAACCTGCAGAAATGCGAAAATCACACCGTTCGACCGGATGGTTTTGGTGAGGAGGCCATCGACCTTCGAAACGGGGCCCGGATGCTTCGGATTGGCTACCGTGATTTGGTGCTTCGCCGGGCAATGTGCTCGCTGGATTGCATGGCCTGCACCACCGCAATGAGGCAAAGGGTGAACAACGGCAGGCAACTGACATAAGTGGCGGCCAGCACGAGCCGCCGGCGATCAATGGATTCGGGAGTCCATATTTCCCCGGTTTTGCCCGCAAAATTAAAAATCAATTCGTCCGTGGAAATTTTTGGATTGGCTTCCGTGTAGGCCCGACCTTGTTTGGTGAATTCCGCGCCCGTAACCACCTTGCCGCCCGCATAATTGGCGGTCCAGGCCAGCGTGAGTTGCTGATAGCGGAAGAACGCGGTGACGCCGATGACCAGTGCCAGCAGGGCCACAGCCCCCCAACGGAATGAGTGCCGCGGCTGGTTCCAACGCCGCGCGGCAAGAATTTCCAACCCCAGCACGACGGCCACGATGAATTGGCCGAGGCGCAGCCAGGTTTTCTCGTCGGCGGCCGAGACCCCGACGGGCGGCGGGAGCAGAAAGCCGCCGAGAATGGTGCCTACCCACAACGCTCCCTGCGTCAGCAGGAGCCAGCTCTGGCGCGCCTGCTGCAGCCACTTCCGGCTTTCGGATCGCGATTTCATTTTGAGATTGCTGCCCGGGAAATCAGTGGCGTTATCCTGGCGCAGGCAGTTGGCACGGTCGCACTATTCTGCCGGCACGGCCAGGTCCACCTCCAGATGAGTTTCGCCATGCCCGCCGATCCCCATCGAAACCGGTTCACTCGTAAAGTTGTTTTTGCGCGCCCAAAGCTCGTAACCGCCAGGGCAGAGAATCTTTTCATCGGTCGGACTGCTCTGACGGGGAAAACGGTCGTGCGCACTTTTCACATCGAACAGGCCCTTGGACACATAGAAAATTTCGTAACCGCTGATTTCCCTGCCGCCGGCTTTGGTGTGGACCTTCACGCGAATTTCCTTGCCCAGCCCATCGCCGGAATGGCGGCAGTTGTCGGCTTTGATTTGCAGGTCGGACGCGACGTCGCGCAAAACCGCGAGCGTTTTCGCGGGGTCTCTTTCCTTTTTTAAATTGCTCAATCGCCGGTTGTCGGCACGCACGCTGACGAGATAGGGATCGGCGGGTGAATAGGCTTTCGGCCGGACGTGGGTGTCGAACCACGCATCCCACTTGTCATGAAGAAACAGGGCATTGGTTTGAACCTGCTGCAGTAAAACCGCGGCGGCGGCATTGGTCGCACCGATGGTTTTCAAAAGGCTGTCCGTCGCGGATTTCATGGCGGCCCATTCCTGCCGGTAATCGGACTGGGGGTTGTTTGGCAGCGGCTCGCCATAACTGACATAGGCAAGGAGCCGGCCGATGCCCGGTCGCGGCCCGGCGTGGAGCAAGGAAGTCGCGAGGAGCATGGCCAGCAGAATTGGAATCGCTAAAAAAAACGACGGCCGGCCCATGCTGCGTTGGTTTTGCGCCCGTAACGACCGACGCTGTAAGTCGCGAAATGGGAATATTTTCATAAGCGCACCCTCGCCTGTCCTCGTAAATGTTTGCGGCGCAACCAAGTTGATACCCATCCATAGCTGGCCGCAAGACGAATTTTAGGCAAGCCGGGGCGAAACTTTGCGGCGCCAGGTCGGGAGATATGGATTTCAGCCGCGCTTCTCGGATAAGCCCCGGGAATTTTTCCGTCCCGGCGAGCATGTCCACCGGGTCCTACGAGTGATCCGGCTTGGGTTGGTCTGCTTCTTTTGCCGCTCGCATTTCGCGCAGCACCTCATCGGCACAGTCGGGGTAAAATTTTCGCATGCAATCCGGGCACAGGCTGTGGCTGAATTGGATGTCGGCATGTTGCGAGATAAAGCTCTCTATCTGGTTCCAATAGCCCTTGTCATCCCGGATCTTCTTGCAACCGCCGCAGATCGGCAGAAGCCCGCTCAACACTTTCACCTCGGCCACCGCCTCGTCCACTCGCCGCTGCAGTTTCCGTTCGTTCACCTGGAGACGGTGAATCCTCAGCCGGTAGCCTCCGCCAGCCAGGCCGGTCAGGAGCACCAGCAGCAGGACGGGAAACCAGCGGGTCTGGTAGAAGTGCGGAGGCAGGCGGAACGCATAGGACGCCCCCATCTCGTTCCAGATCCCGTCATTGTTGCAAGCGATGACCTGGAACCGGTACGAACCCGGCGGCAGGCTTGCATAATGGGCAAATCGGCGTTGTCCGGCATCGACCCATCCGGCATCAATCCCTTCGAGCCGGTATTTGAAGAGCACCTTCTCCGGAGCGATGTAACTCAAGGCCGTGTAATGAATTTCAAGTTCGCCGGGACCTGGCGGGAGGTGAGCCGGCCGGTCGACGGGCTGTTCCTGTTTGTTGATCAGTACGTTCTCGATGAAAACCGGCGGAACCCGATAGTTGGCGGTGTGGTTGCCGGGACTGACGATCACCAGACCCTTCAAGGAACAGAACAGCAGCTGTCCGGTCTCGCCCACGGAGGCATTGGGTTGGGTGCCGGCGACCAGCGACGCCGTGCGCAACCCGTCGCGATAACCCAGGGACAGGGCACTGACTTTTTGCTTTTTTCCCCCGGCCAGGGCGTCCAGATCTGCCTTTGGCACACGGCAAATGCCCTTGCCGCTGCTCAGCCAGAAGCCGCCCTGACCATCGTCGAGCACGTTAAAGACATAACTGTCCGGGAGACCGTCTGCTTCACGGATATTGAAGAATTTTCCGTTCTGATAACGGCTCAAGCCACCCCGCGTGGCCACCCAGAGAACCCCATCGGCCGCTTCACACAACGACATGATCCGGTCGTTCCCCAGCCCGTTGCTGGTGTTGAAATTCGTGAATCGCCCATCCTGATACCGGCTCAGGCCGCCGCTGGTTCCAACCCAAAGCGCCCCTTGCCGGTCACTCAGAATCGCGCGAATCTGGTTGTTGGCCAGACCGTCCTGGGTCCGAAAGGACGTGATTTTGCCGTCCGAAAACTGAAATAGTCCGTCGCCGTCCGTACCGATCCACATTTGGCCCCGACCGTCCCGGGCAATCACTTTGATGTCGAAAACCTTTTTCCAACCGGTTACCGGAGTCAGGTGGTTGTTTTCCATGACATATAATCTTCCTCCGGCCGCAACCCAAAGCCGCCCGATCTCGTCTTCGCCAATGGAAGTCACCGTGGGAATGGGATTCCCGTCCAGCTGGGTAAAGGCGGTTAATTTCCCCTCGCTCAAACGGGCAAAACCAAGGTAGGTCCCCACCCAAACATCACCCCGCCGGTCCCGATAGACGCAACGGGTGCTGTTCTCGGGCAGACCGTCTTCCACCGCCAACATCCGGACGGAAACACTCCGCAACCGGGCCAAACCGTTTGCCTCAGTGCCCAGCCAGAGGTTGCCTTCGCGATCCGCGAACATGCTTAACACCAGCCCCAGCTTGGTCCGGGCCTCCGGCGACGACAGGGCTTCAAACTTTCCATTGCTCAGCCGGAGCAAACCGTCGCGCGTCCCGATCCACAAGGTCCCCTGCATGTCTTCATACATCACACCCGGCCGGTTGCTCTTATAAACTTCGCTCGTGTACGTGGTCAGCTTCCCATCCTTCCAGCACTTGATCTTGGAGCTTTCAAAGGTCATCCATAGCGCACCATTTATCCCGCTCGCCATGCTGTCCATGCGCCCGTCGTTGTCGTCCACCACCGTCGGCTCGGTCACGAAACGGCCATCGACAAAGCGATTCAGCCGGCCGCCGGCAGCAACGAAGATTCCCTGGGGAGAACTGGCACAGATGGTACTGATAAAATTGTTCGGCAGCCCGTCCCGGGTCGTGAAAACGGTAAAACGGCCTCGAGAAAAACGGCCCGCACCGCGGGGAGTGGCGATCCAGATGTTCCCTTCCCGATCCTTATCCAGTTTCCGGATCGAATCATCCGGCAGGCCATCCGCCGTGGTAAATGTTGTGAAATGTCCGTCTTTGAGCCGGGTCAACCCGCCACCATAGGTACCGATCCACAGTGCCCCGTCGTTGTCCTCCACCAGGCAGCCAATCTCATTGTCCTTCAAGCTGCCGGTGTGAACGCCAAAGGTGGTGAAGCTGACGCCGTCAAAACGCACCAGCCCGTTCGCCGTGCCCAGCCAGAGATAGCCGTCGCGCGTCTGGACGACTGCTCGAATGCGGATTTGGGGCAGGCCGTCGGATCCATCCCAGGTGTCGATGCCATACTGGGAGAGCGGCAATTGGGAATCCAGAGACGCCGCCCGGGCCGGTAACAACGGGAGTAACGCCAGGCCGCCTAAAACCAGGAACCAAGCCGACGCTAAACGCATCGACTTCTCAAACACTGGGTTTGAAATTGTGCTCAAGTTGCCGGGTCCGTGCAGCAATCGTGTCCGCCTGAATTCCGGGCCGGCTATCGAACTGCCCAACCCAATGCAACCTAGCGGATTAAACCGAAAGCAACCCGCCCGATTTTGTCATTTTGTGAGCGGGTATTGGCTCCGGTCAGGCAGGGTCCGCCGGCCCTCTGGCACATGAGTCAAACGTCTGGCCGTCGCTTAATGAAGCGGCAGTCGCGATAAGGAGGCGACAAATGCCTGTTTGCTTCCAGAAACGTTTGAGCCCCACCAGCCCGACCGCCAAAAAAGAAGTTGCTTGCAGGGCGGTTACGCCTTCAAAAAATATTTCCGCTGTTTTTCGCTGATGGGCATTTCAAGTCTTTCCATCACCTGCAACATGTCCTCCCAGACCTTGCGCTTCTCGCTCATGGCCTGGTTGCGCAGCAGGTAGGCCGGATGATACGTCGGCATGA
>CAYPSF010000116.1:0-14352 GCA_964413165.1 uncultured Bifidobacteriaceae bacterium | reverse complement strand
TAGGGTGGTGGAGGTTTGTTCCAAATCTCCAGCCCGGTCGAAACGGGAGTATTTATTTGACCCTTCTTTGCATTGAGGGCGTCAGTCGTTGTGTTTTTTGGTGCTTGGCCTGGAACCAGCCGTTGGGAGCCTATAAATTTTCCTGTAAAATTTTTGAAAGAACCACTCCTGGGCATACGAGCTATTGTAAATTGCATGAAAAAGTGGTGATTTTATCGTTCCGGAAACATTGTTAGACCCGCGATTGGAGCGGCGGAGAATGAACGGTTCGACCACTTGATGTTTTATTGGAATAATCAGTATTGCTATTAACTATTTTATAAACAATCAGTTATCTTGATTGTTGGCGTGGATTTACATACAATGTGGATGACCCACAACTGGGCATGAAAGGAACCTTTGGACCTAAGCCGGCGGGAGCAGCCGGAGAGAAAGTGATACCTCCATGAAACTTCAACCTGCCGGCAAGTTGGTTTTGTTCATCCTGCTATTCGGATTAAGCGTAACCGGTCGGGCCTGGGCAGCCGGGCCGATAACCGACCCTTTGCCTGACTTTGACAAACGGGCAAATGGACTGCAACCGGGTGACGTTGTTTCCGCGGACCAGCGTGCGGCGGCGGAGCAATTGCGGGTGCTTATGCCCACGGCACGTGTGGAATTTGATCCGGTCACCGGCGCGCCGAAGACAATTTCCGCGGGCGACAAGTTTCTCAGCGGCGCGAACGGCCAGGGCCGGGCCATCTCCGCCACCGTTGCTGCCCGTTTTGCGGGTGATCCTCACCAGGCAACCAAGGCATTTTTGCGCGAGCACCGCGGGCTTTTCGGCCATGGGCCGGAGGAACTCGACCAGGCTCGTGTGAAACGCGAATTTGTGACGCCGCACAATGGGATGAAGACCGTGATCTGGGAACAGCAGGTCAATGATATTCCGGTATTTGAAGCCGTGCTCATTTCGCACACGACCGCGCGCGGGGAACTGGTGAATCTTTCCAGCCAGTTTGTGCCTAATCCGGAACGTGCAGCGGGCTGGGGCGGAACGAACCAGGCTCCGGGCATTTCTGCCCGCAAAGCCGTGGTCATCGCGGCGCAAAATGTCGGCGAGCAGATCCCGGAAGGCGAAATTGTGCCCGATCAAACGATCAATCAGGGTGCCCTGGCCCCGGATCCGGAAAAGTGGCAGACGTTTGAGGCCAAAGTTTTCAAGGGAAAAGCCGAGGCCAGGCTGGTCTGGCTGCCGATGAGCCGAACCCAACTACGGCTGTGCTGGGATGTGATTCTGATGAGCCGGACGCGCGAGGAAATGTTCCGGGTGCTGGTCGATGCCCAAACCGGCGAGCCACTGTTGCGACATTGCCTGACCGACTATATCAGCGAGGCGACCTACCGGGTTTATACGAGCGACAGCCCGTCGCCATTTTCGCCAGGTTATTCAACGCCCACGACTAGCCAGCCGCCCCTGGTGTCGCGGACGTTGATAACGTTGAGTGCGCTGGATACCAACGCCTCGCCGGCCGGCTGGATTAATGACGGTGGCAACGAAACGCTCGGCAACAATGTGGATGCCCATACGGATCGGAATGCGGACAATTTGCCGGATTTACCTCGTCCGCAAGGGTCTCCCTTCCGGGTCTTTGATTTTCCGCTGGATTTGACCCAATCGCCAGCCACGTACACCAACGCAGCGGTAGTGCAATTGTTTTACTGGAATAATTTCATGCACGACAAGCTTTACGAACTGGGTTTCACGGAAGCGGCGGGCAATTTCCAGAACAATAATTTCAGCCGTGGTGGTTTGGGCAATGACGCGGTGCAGGCCGACGCCCAGGACGGCAGCGGAGTCAACAATGCGAATTTTTCCACGCCGCCCGACGGGTCGCCGGGACGCATGCAAATGTATCTCTTCACCGGTCCAAGTCCGGCGCGGGATGGGGATTTGGATGCCGAAGTGGTTCTTCACGAATATACCCATGGTCTGAGCAATCGGCGCGTGGGGGGCGGTGTGGGTATCAGCGCTTTGCAGTCCGCCGGCATGGGTGAAGGCTGGTCCGATTTTTATGCCATGGCGTTGCTCAGCGAACCGGGCGATGATGTGAACGGGGTTTATGCCAGTGGTGGATATGCCACCTACCAGTTGAGCGGGTTGACGCAGAATTATTACTTCGGCATTCGCCGCTATCCCTATTGCACCGACACAAATAAAAATCCGCTCACCTTCAAGGATATCGACCCGACGCAGGCCAGCACCCATACGGGTGTTCCGCGCAGTCCCATCATCGGCACCACCGCCAATGAAGTCCACAACATGGGCGAAGTATGGTGCATGACGCTGCGCGAGGCGCGGGCCAACCTGATCAACAAGTATGGCTGGGCGGTCGGCAACCAACTTGTCTTGCAGCTGGTCACTGACGGGATGAATCTTTCGCCGGCGAACCCCAATTTTCTGCAGGCGCGCGACGCTATTCTTCAAGCCGACCAGGTGGATAATAACGGCGCAAACCTTACGGAATTATGGGCGGCATTCGCCAAACGGGGAATGGGTAAAAGCGCGACATCACCCGCCAGTTCCACCACGACAGGTTTGCACGAGGCGTACGACGTCCCGTTTCAGCCGCTCCAACTCGTGGTCCCTGTCAGCGCGACCGAGAGCGACGGTGTGCTCGCGGGTGCCGGACAGGTAAATTTGCCATTCCCGGTCGGAACAGACCTTGTGATCGCACTCTCCTCCAGCGACCCTTCGGAAGCAACCGTTCCGGCCAACGCTACCATTTTGGCCGGGCAGACCAATGCGACGTTCGACCTGACGATCATTGATGATGGAGTGCTGGACGGAACGCAAACCGCCACGATTACCGCCTCGGCGTCCGGGTTTGCCAACGGGTACGGACCGATTTCGGTCTTCGACAACGAAACAGCGACTTTGCAGGCAGTATTGCCTGCCACGACTGCTGAAGGCCAGGGAACCGTACAGGGAACGGTACAGGTGAGCGCCGTTCCGGCAGCGAATATTGTCGTAAGCCTGTTTTCGAGTGACCCAACGGAAATTCAAGTGCCTGCGTCCGTGACCATTCCCGCGGGACAAACCTCTGCCATTTTTACGGCGACTGTGGTGGATGACAACCAGATTGACGGCCCGCAAACCGCCACGGTAATGGCCCATGTACAAAACTGGACCGACGGTTTGGCCACCGTCACGGTGTTGGATAATGAAAACCTGAACCTGACGGTGACCCTGCCTGCCACCGCTGCCGAGAAAGCCGGGGTGCTGACGAATGCGGGCATCGTCAGCCTTTCCGGCACCTTGCCGACGAACCTGGTGGTTTCCCTGGTGTCGGGTACTCCGTCAAAGCTGATCGTTCCCGCCAATGTTACCATTCCGGCTGGACAGGTTTCCAATACGTTCAACCTGACTCTCGTGGATAACTCGATTCCGGATGGTCACCAGACCGTCACCGTGACCGCCAGCGCACCATCGTTTACGAACGGATCGGCCTCGATCTTTGTCATTGACGATGAAAGTCCCACGCCGCCTTCCAATCCGCGTCCGGCCCACTTGGCAACGGATGTGCCGGCCAATACAAATCTGGTGTGGAACAATGGCACCAGCGGCGAATTGGTCACCAATGGCGGATTTGAAACCGGCACGCTGAACAACTGGGTGTTGGTGCCGGGCAGTTTTGGGCATTTTACTGTCAACAACGGCACTTTTGATCCACCCAGCCCGGATGGGCCGCTGCCGCCTTATGCCGGGAGTTTTAGCGCATTGGCCTATCCGACTGGTGCAGGCATCTTTTATATGTACCAGGATGTTTCCATTCCTGCCGGCGTGTCCTTTGCCACCTTGAGCTGGGCGCACCGGGTACGAAATTTCTACACCGCGTTCAGCGCCAGCCAGCAGTTCCAGGTTCGGTTGTGCAACACGAACAACGTCGTCCTGGCCACACCCTTCACCACCAATCCCGGCGATCCATTGCTGGGTGACTGGGTGCAGAAAAGTTATGACGTGACCGCGTATGCCGGCCAAAAAGTGCGCGTGATGTTCTGGGTCAATCCCGCCATGTACTATTTGGATGTGCATGTAGACAACGTCAGCCTCCTGGTGAACAGCACCTCCGGCGGCGTTACCAACGATGTCTATTTCGGGACCAATCCGGCTCCGGGCCCGGCCGAGTTTCAGGGAAGCACAACCAACTCGTCCTGGACACTGCCGCTCCTGTCGCCGTTGACGACTTATTATTGGCAAATTGTGGCCCGCAAGGGCGGGACGGCCACCGGCCCGGTCTGGCAGTTCACCACCCGGGGCGTGGATCATTTCGCCTGGAGTCCAATCGCCTCACCGCAAGTTGTCAACCAGCCGATTAATGCCACGGTCACGGCCAAGGACGCCTTCAACACAACGGTAAGCAATTTCAATGGCACAGTTTCATTACAGACAGGACTGCCTGGGGCGGTAGGTTCTGTCGAGGATTTCGAATCCGGAATCTGGCCGCACGCACCGTGGGTGAGGGTCGCTGGCATCACCTTGGGCACCGTCTCCGCATCCTATGCGCACGACGGTAGTTACGGTTTGCAGGATCCCGAATGGATGTATCGAACGGACGTCAGCCTTGGCAACACCGGCACTCGCTTGTCCTGCTGGGTGCGTCCGACCAGTTTAGTTGGACGGGCCTATTTGGGGTTTGGTGCATCGGCCAGCGGATGTTGGTCCGCCGTGATAGCGCCCAACACGAGCCAATTCCTGATTCAGCAAAATTCAGGGTACAGTTTCACAACTGCGGCAAGCGCCAGTCAGACTTGGCAGGCCAACAAGTGGTATTTGGTGACAATCCAGTTCCTTTCAACCTCGTCTGTGACCTGCAACCTCTATGATTCGGATGGCACAACACTTTTAAATTCGTTGAGTGGGAGCGGGATCACTGGTCTTCCTGGCGGGGTGGCCATGAGGTCCTTTGGTGTTTTCTCCCTGGACACAATAGCCTCCGGCGGTTCAGGCGGAGGCGGTTCTGGCTCGGGTATTCCCATCTCGCCGACGAATTCCGGCAACTTTGTGAATGGCGCCTGGAATGGCAACCTCACCGTCCTGCAGCTGGCGACAAATGTGACCCTGGTGGCGGACGACGGGAACGGCCATACCGGCTCCAGCAACCCATTCAACGTGACCGTCACGAACGATATTTCCATCAGCCTCCTGGATTCGCCCGATCCGGTCTCCGCCGGCGCCAGCCTGACTTACACGCTCACGGTCGTCAACACCGGTCCGACTGCGGCAACGGGAGTGATGGTGACCAACCTGCTGCCGCCCAGTGCCGCCTTTGTTTCGGCGATATCTTCGCAAGGAACGTGTACGCAACTTGGTGGCGTCGTGACCTGCAATCTGGGAGTCGTGCCCGGTGGAACGAATGCAACTATTGCCATTGTGGTGGTTCCCACGGTGGCTGGAACAACCCTGACCAATCTGGCGATGGTTTCGCGTGCGGAAGTTGACCTGTACGTGGGAAACAATGCAGCCACAGCTACGACCGTGGTTACCACCCCGGCCATTTCCATCGCGGATGCAGCGGTGGTAGAAGGAAATGTTGGGACCACCAACCTGGTCTTCGCGGTAACGCTGGCTGCGCCCAGTGCGCAAACCATCACTGTGAATTATGCTACGGCCAGTGGCAGTGCCGCTGCGGGCAGCGATTATATCAGCACGAACAACCTCCTGACCTTCCCGCCCGGAATCACAAATGGAATCATTGCTGTCAAAGTCGTGGGCGATACTGTCATCGAAACCGATGAAACCTTCTTCGTGAATCTGAGCAGCCCGGCCAACGGTACGTTGGCTCGCAGCCAGGGTGTGGGGACAATTATCAATGACGACGGGTTCCCGGGCCAGGTCGATCATTTCACGTGGGGTGTGGTTGTTTCACCCCAGTACACCAATTCGCCATTTCAGGTTACCATCAGCGCTTGGGATGCATTGAATAATCCCGTCACCAGTTTTACGGGCGTCGTATCGCTCTACAGCCCTTCGAACAGTATTGTTCCCGTGGTTTCCGATAATTTCACCAACGGAATCTGGAACGGGAGCATTGCCGTGTTGGGCCGGGCGACCAATGCGGTATTGGTGGCGGACGATGGCAATGGTCACACCGGGCTGAGCAATCCGTTCGACGTCGTGCCGTCCAACCTGGCGCCGGTCATTCTGGTGCAGCCCACCAATCAGACGATCTTTGTGGGTGGCACGGCGATGTTCGCCGTCGCGGCCGATGGCACGCCGCCCCTGAACTTCCAGTGGGCTTTCAACGGGACGAATATTGCCGGAGCAACGAGTCCGACGTTGACACTGACCAACGTACCTTTCGATCAAGCGGGCAGTTATGCGGTGCTGGTGACCAACCTATTCGGCTCGGCCCTCAGTTCCAATGCCGTGCTGACGGTGAACTTGCCGCCACCGGTGCCGGTCATCACTGGATTCAGTCCAATCTCCGGTGCCGTTGGCATCAGCGTGACAATCTACGGGACCAACTTCAGTCCCGTAGCAGCAAACAACATCGTTTATTTTGGGGCGGTACGTGCGGTGGTGAATGCGGCGAGTGAGACGAACCTGGTGTTGACCGCGCCGATGAGCGCTACTTACGCGCCAATCACGGAGACGGTGAATGGGCTGACGGCATGGTCCGGGCAATCGTTCCTGCCGACGTATGCAGGGAATGGGCAGATCAATACGAGTTCGCTGACCGGGCGTATAGATTTGGCTGAGCTCGCCGGGTCAGGCCAGATAGTAATAGCGGACCTGGACGGGGACGGCAAACCGGATCTGGCCGCGGCCAGTGGCGCGAGTCATGCCATATCCCTTTACCGGAACATCAGCACCAACGGGACGCTGAATGTAGGGTCATTTGGAGCGCGAGTGGATTTGCTGGTTGGCAGCGGGGTGGATGGCACGTTTGCGGTGGCGGACGTGGATGGGGATGGGAAGCTGGATTTGGTGGCAGTGGACAACGGGGCCAATCAGGTGATGGTATTGCGGAACGTGAGCGTAGTGGGGAGCCTGACCACCAGCTCGTTTGCCGGCCGGGTGAATTTTGCGGTGGGCAGCGGGCCGCGCGGTCTGGCGGTGCAGGACCTGGACGGGGATGGGAAGGCGGAGATCGTGACGTGCAATTACGGAGGCAACAATATTTCCGTATTGCGGAACATCGGTACGGCGGGTGTGCTCACGACGAATTCGTTCGCGCCGGCGGTGAGCTTTGCGACCGGGGCGGGTCCGCAGAATGTGGCGATCGGCGATGTGGATGGGGATGGCCGCGCGGATTTGGTGACGGTCAATATCAATGGGGGTACCAGCCAGTCGGTGTCGGTGCTGCGCAATGTGAGCCTCCTGGGGAACCTCGCCTTTGCATCCGAGGTGGATCTGGCGGGGCTGGCGACAAGTTTTAGTGTGGCAATTGGGGATTTGGACGGGGACGGGAAACTGGATCTGGTGGTGTCATCTTTTAACGGCGGGCAGGCTGCGTCGGTATATCGGAACGTGAGTGTCCCGGGGAGTCTGACGACCAACTCGTTCGCTGCGCGGGTGGATTTTGGCCTGGGTGGCTGGGGCAATGCGGTGGCGCTGGGTGATTTGGATGGAGATGGGAAGCCGGACCTGCTGGCGGTGACGCAACTGCCCGACCAACTTTTATTGTTCAAGAACACAAGCACGCCGGGGAATTTTACGATCAACTCGCTGGCACCGGAGGTGGTGTTCTCAACGGGATCGAATCCAAACGGGGTGGTGATTGGGGATTTGGACGGGGATGGGAGGCCGGACATCGCTTTTGCAAATGATTATAGCGCCACGGCGTCGGTATATCAGAACGCAATCCCCTTCGGCACGCCGCCGGTAATCACTGGGCACCCAACCAACCAGGCGGTGACCGTGGGAGGCAGTACAACCTTTAGTGTGACCGCCAGTGGAACATTGCCATTGAGTTATCAATGGAGTTTCAACGGGACTAACATGGTGGGGGCGACGAACACGATGCTGACGCTTACCAACGTGCAGCTCAGTCAGGCGGGCAATTATGCGGTGCTGGTGACCAATGCCTACGGCTCGATATTGAGTTCGAATGCGGTGTTAACGGTGGTGCCAGCCGGGGCTTGCGTGCCGGTGCCCCCGGGTTTGGTTGGTTGGTGGCCGGCGGAGGATAATGCCAATGACAACACCGGCACGAACAATGGTGTTCCCTTAAACGTTACCTATGCCAATGGCGAAGTCGGGAACGCCTTTGTTTTCGATGGTGCCAGTTCAAGCGTCAGGATTCCGGCCAGTCTCAGCCTTGATGTAGGCCAAGGCAATGGTTTCACCATGGAAGGGTGGATTAATCCTGCCAACTTGAATCTGCAACCGGTGTTTGAATGGAACACGGGAATTCCCGCTGGCAATCCCGATGCGGTCACCGGTGTGCACTTGTGGATTTCCGGTGGCGGGCCCGGTTCGCTCTTCGCCAATCTTGAGGATACGGCCTTGGTGGCTCATTCCATTTCTTCATCGAACGGAGTTGTAACTGCGAACAGCTTCCAGCATGTGGCGCTGACCTATGACAAGACCACAGGTGTCGCGGTCCTGTATCGAAATGGTGTGGTGGTGGCGACGGCAAATCTGGGGGTTTTCACGCCGCAGACCAGCTATAATCTATACCTGGGATTGAGGCCGGCCGGTACATTGGCCGGCGCCCGTTTTCAAGGGATGCTGGACGAATTAAGCCTCTATAAGCGCGTTTTGACCCCGGCTGAAATCCAATCCATCTACGCTGCGGGCAGCGGGGGCAAGTGTTTTTCGGGCTCGCCTGCCACGATTACATCCCAGCCGATGAATCAGACGGTGATGGCGGGCAGCGCCGCCATGTTTGCGGTGACCGCGAGTGGGACAGCGCCATTAAGTTATCAATGGAACTTCAACGGGACGAATATAGTGGGGGCGACGAACACGATGCTGACGCTGACCAACGTGCAGCTCAGCCAGGCGGGCAATTATGCGGTACTGGTGACCAATAGCTTCGGCTCGGCGTTGAGTTCGAATGCGATGCTGACAGTGAATTCTCCATCAGGCTGTACGCCGGCTCCTTCGGGATTGATCGGTTGGTGGCCAGCGGAGAACAACGCCAATGACGTTGCCGGAGGCCATGATGGCATATTGCTCAACGGGTCCGTTTTCACCAATGGCGAGGTCGGTCAGACGTTCCGGTTCAGCGGCGGGCCCGATGCAGGAGCCAATCCCTGTATCCAGATTCCATATGCTTCAAGCCTGACCAGTTCGAATTATTCGATGGAAGCCTGGGTCAACCCCCTGGGGCCGGTGAACAATGGGGCTAACCAATCATGGATTTTCGGTGAAGCCCAAGGCAGCCAGTTGCTTGTCCGGCCGGGAACGACCGGGGTCAGGGTGGTTTTCGAGTTCAAGAATGGCGGCGGTGGATTCCCGGCTTTGGTGAGCACCAATGAAATACCCATCAGCCAGTTCAGCCATGTGGCGGGGACCTGGGACGGAACGACATTGCGGCTTTATGTCAATGGAGTGCTGAACAACCAAAGTGTACCGGGGACCGTTCCGGCAGTTTCGGGTTGCGACTTTTTCATTGGCGGTGTTTATAATCCTGCCTCTGGCAGTTGCCAGGGGGTTGGCCAATTCTTCAACGGTCTGATTGATGAGGTGAGTTATTACAACCGGGCGCTGTCGCTGAGTGAGGTCCAGACGATTTACACGGCGGGTGCCGGAGGCAAATGCGTGTTGCCGCTGGTGATTAGCTCTCAACCGACCAATCGAGTAGTGGCCGTGGGCAGCACGACCACGTTCGTGGTGGCTGCCGGCGGTAACCGGCCGTTAAGCTACCAATGGAATTTTAACGCAACCAATATCGTTGATGCGACCAACGCTACCCTCATTCTGACCAACGTTCAGGTCAGCCAGGCGGGCAATTATACGGTGCTGGTGACCAATGGTTACGGCTCGCTCCTCAGTTCCAATGCGGCGCTGGTGGTTACTCTGGATCACTTTTCGTGGAATCCCATACCGTCGCCGAGATTCCTCAAGACTCCGTTCCCGGTGATCATCCGGGCGCAGGACAAGACCAATGGATTGTTCACCAACTTCAACGGCACGGCCTCTTTGATTGCCACCGAGCTTTTGACTGCCACCAACCTGGGACTCACCCCACCGATCTCGGGCAATTTTGTGCAAGGGGCCTGGACCGGCCTCGTGACGATTTCACGGACGGCGACAAATGCGGTATTGCGGGCCGATGATGGGTTTGGGCACTTCGGTCAGGCCAACCTGATTAATGTGCTCAATCTGCCTAACCTTCGGGTAACCTATGCCAACAACCAGGCCCTGTTCACGTGGCCGGTCGCATACTCTGGATTTACACTGGAGACTTCGGACAGTCTCTCACCCTCCCGGTGGGTGGTGGTGCCGGATGCTCCCGTCCAGATCGGCAATCAGTATCAATTACCGCTCGACCTGACGGGGACCAACGGCTTTTATCGCCTGCGGTTTCCGGGTCCTTGAATCGCCGGAAGAAGCGGACCAATTCCGGGGGGGTGCAGTGAGCTCAAACAATGGCGGCCTTCCTGGTCGCCGGTTCCGGCCGCGCTCAGCTCGCCTTCAGCTGCGTGATGAGGGTTTGCAACGAGGCCTTCGCGTCGCCGAAGAGCATTCGCGTGTTGTCCTTGTAGAACAGGTGGTTCTCAATGCCGGCAAAACCCGCGGCCATGGAACGTTTCATCACGATGACGCTCTTGCAGCGGTCGGCTTCAATGATGGGCATGCCGTAAATCGGGCTGGTCTTCTCCTCGCGTGCGGCGGGATTGACGACGTCGTTGGCGCCGATAACCAGGCACACATCCACGCGGTCCATCGTGGGGTTGATGGCTTCCATTTCGCAAAGCTGGTCGTAGGGCACGTTGGCCTCGGCCAGCAGCACGTTCATATGGCCGGGCATGCGGCCGGCGACCGGATGAATGGCGAACTGCACTTCGACGCCGCGCTTGCCGAGTTCATCGGAGAGCTCCCGGACCTGATGTTGCGCCTGGGCCACGGCCATGCCGTAACCGGGAACCACCACCACTCGTTGCGCATAGGCCAGCAGCAACGCGGCTTCATCGGCCTGAATCGGTTTGACGGATTTCCCGGCGAGGTCGCCCGTGCCGGCCTTGCCGCCGCCGCCGCCCGAGCCGAAGGCGCCAAAAAGGACGTTCGTGACGGGCCGATTCATGGCCTTGCACATGAGCAGCGTCAAGAGCGTGCCGGATGAGCCGACCAGCGTTCCCGCAACAATCATGGCCAGATTGTTGATGGCGAAACCGTCTGCCGCCACGGCCAGGCCGGTGAAGGAATTCAGCAACGAAATGACGACCGGCATGTCCGCGCCGCCGATGGGCATGACCATCGCGATCCCGAAGAACAGGGCGAGCGCGAACATCACGATGAACGCGGTGGTGGCGTTGTCGACGCCGTCATTGACGGTAAGCCAACCGCACAGGCCAAGGATGACGAGCAGGATGAGGCCGTTCAAAACATTCTGGCCGGGGAAGGTCATCGGCTTTTCAAATTTTCCCTCCAATTTAAGGTAGGCAATGATGCTGCCGGAAAATGACAGCGACCCGATGAGTGTGGCGAACAACATGGCAACCGCGATGAACGCCGTGATGCCTTCGAAGCTGTGCGCCCCGCGATAAAATTCCAGGCTGGCGACCAACGCCGCAGCGCCGCCGCCGAGCCCGTTGAACAGTGCGACCATCTGCGGCATGGCGGTCATTTTAACCGAATACGCGCCGATCGCGCCGATGATGAGGCCGATGACCGTCCCGATGGCGATGAGCGTATAATTGAAGGGCCAGCCTTGCGACCAGACATAATCGCCGCCGGGTTTGTGCAGCACGAGCAGCGCGACGAGCATGCCCGCCGCCGCCACGAGGTTGCCGCGCCGCGCGGTCTTCGGCGAAGCCAGCAGCTTGATGCCGATGATGAACAGAACCGCGACTCCGATGATGAGGAGGGCAATGGTGGAACTCATGGCTATTTCTTTTTCTTGAACATTTGCAGCATGCGGTCCGTGACCATGAAGCCGCCGAACACGTTGGCCGACCCGAAGATCACCGCGACAAAGCCGAGCGCCTGGGCGAGGTGGGTGGAGGCGTCGGCCAGCACCAGGATGCCGCCGAACAAGATGATGCCGTGAATGGCGTTCGTGCCCGACATCAGCGGCGTGTGCAGCATCGAGGGCACTTTTGAGATGACTTCAAACCCCACGAAAACTGCGAGGATGAAAATAAACAGGACGTTGGTATCCATAAGATTTAATCTGTTATTGCATGCCGCCCGGCATCATTTCCCGGCCAGTTTCTCGTTGACGATCTTGCCGCCGTGCGTGACCAGGCAGCCCTTGATGATTTCGTCGTCGAGCTTGAGGACGAAATTTTTACCCGGCTTGTCCCAAAATTCCTCAACCAGGCTCACCAGGTTCGCCGCGTAAACCTGGCTCGCATGCAAGGGAACGCGCGCCGGCAGGTTGGCGATGCCGACAATCTTCACGCCGTTGCGGTCAATCACCTGGTCGTAGGCCACCCCTTCGACGTTGCCGCCGGTTTCCACCGCCAGATCCACGACCACGCTGCCCGGCTTCATCGCGTTGAGCATGTCGGCGGTGACCAGGATGGGCGCTCGGCGGCCAAACACCTGCGCAGCGGTGATGACGACATCGGAATCTCCACAAGTTTTCTTCATGGCGTCCCGCTGCTTCTGGACCTGTTCTTCCGTGAGCGCCTTGGCATAGCCATCCTTCGTCTGGCCGGTTTCGCCCAGGTCAATTTTGAAAAATTGCGCCCCGAGCGATTTCACCTGTTCCTCCACCACCGGTCGCGTGTCGTAGGCGGTCACCTTTGCGCCGAGACGCTTGGCGGTGGCGATCGCCTGCAGACCGGCGACGCCCACGCCGATGATGAACACCTTGGCCGGCAAAATCGTGCCCGCAGCCGTGGTCATCATCGGGAATATTTTGTTGGCATAACGCGCGGCCAGAATGACCGCTTCGTAACCGCCGAGGTTCGCCTGCGATGACAACACGTCCATTTTTTGCGCGCGGGTTGTGCGGGGAACCAGTTCCATGCTGATGGAACTGATGCCACGCTCGGCAAATTTCTGGATCAATTCCTTTTCGTTGAACGGGTCGAGGAAACTGGCATGAACGGAATTGGGCTTGAGCCACGCAATCTCATCCACCGGCGGCTTGCGCAGGCGCAGCACCATGTCGCCGGAGCCGACCAGCGCCTGACGGTCGGTGGTGACAGTAGCGCCGGCTTTGGTGTAGGCATCGTCGGCAAAGCCCGCTGCGAGGCCGAGACCGGCTTCCACTTCGACTTGCGCGCCGAGTTTGACGAGTTTGGCGGCACCATCCGGTGTCAGCGCCGTCCGGGTCTCGCCCGGGTGAGTTTCTTTGGGGACAGAGATTTTCATTTCAAAAAAACGGAACGGCAAAATTATCACAACTCATTCACGCTGTGCAATATAAAAGCCAAACGAACAGGCACGGGTTTCAGCCGTGCCTGTTCGCTGGAGACCGCTTCAACGCTGGATGCGGGCTGAGCCGCCTTTGGCAAAGGATTTGACCTGTTCCACTGTCGCCATCGTTGTGTCGCCGGGATAGGTGGTCAGCAACGCGCCGTGGGCCCAGCCGAGATTGACGGATTCCTGCGGCTTTTCGCCGGTGAGCATGCCATAAAACAAACCCGATGCAAAACCATCGCCGCCGCCGACGCGGTCGAAAACATCGAGTTCACAGGTGGGGGAGGTGTAGGTCTTGCCGTCAATCCAGGCCACGGCGCCCCAACTGTGGCGGTTGGTCGAATGAACTTCGCGCAGCGTGGTGGCGACCACTTTGACGCTCGGGAAGTTCTTCACCACGGAATCAATCATTCCAAAGAACACGCTCGGGTCGAGTTTGGATTTGGCGGTCACATCCGGCCCCTTCAGGCCGAGGCCTTTTTGCAGGTCTTCTTCATTGCCGACCAGCACGTCCACGTGCTCGACAATGCCTTTCATCACCGCCAACGCCTTTTTATCGCCGCCCCAGATGTCCCAGAGTTTCTGGCGGAAGTTCAGGTCGAACGATGTCACCGCGCCCGCGGCCTTGGCGGCCTTCATGGCCTCAATGATCAAGGGGCCGGTGGTTTCGGACAATGAGGCGAAGATGCCGCCGCTATGGAACCAGCGCACCCCCGAGCCAAAAATTTCCTTCCAGTTGAAGTCGCCGGTTTTGAGCATGGAACCCGCCTCATTGCAGCGGTTGTAAAACACCACCGGGGCGCGCACGCCATGGCCCTGGTCGCTGT
>CAYPSF010000115.1:0-14553 GCA_964413165.1 uncultured Bifidobacteriaceae bacterium | reverse complement strand
TCGCAGAATTTTTCAATCGCGCCGGTGTCGCTGACCTGCGCCAGGCCTTTTTCCTGGACGATGGCGGCCGGTGCTTTGCCGGTATCGAACATTTCGGCAAACACCTGCTGCGCGGCGGAACTGCTGATGGTTTTGGCGTCCACCAGACCGGCCAGTTCCAGGATGGCTTCCGATTTGAATTTTAAATCCGCCAACGTCGTCAGCTTCATGTCCGCCGGTTCCAACCCCATCGCGGCCTGTTCGGATTTTTCGCGGTCATTGGCCTCGGTCAGCTTGGCCCGCAGGTTGTTGATCACCCAGTTGGCAATGGCTTTCGGATTCTTCGAATTTTTGGCGATCCCTTCGAAATAATTGCCGAGCGGTACGTCCCACACGAATGTCTGGGCGTCGGAGGTGGGCAGGCCGTAATCCTTCATGAAGCGTTGCTTGCGCGCCAGCGGCAGTTCCACCACGCGCGCTTTCACCTCGGCCAGCCAGGTGTCTGTCGGCGCCAGCGGCATCAGGTCGGGGTCGGGAAAATACCGGTAATCGTGCGCGTGCTCCTTGGTGCGCATCTCCTCGGTGATGCCCGTCACGTCGTTCCAGCGGCGCGTGGATTGCACCAGCTTGCCGCCTTTCGTCACTACCTCGATCTGGCGCGGGATTTCGTATTCCAGCGCGCGGCGCACGCCGGAAAAGCTGTTCATGTTCTTGATTTCAATCTTCGCGCCGAGTTCCTTCGTGCCCTTGGGCCGCACGCTCACGTTCACGTCGCAGCGCACCATGCCCTTTTCCATGTCGCAATCGCTCACCCCGCCGTAAAACAGGATGTCTTTGAGCGCGTTAAGGTATTCGTAGGCCATGTCCGCGCCGGTCAGGTCCGGCTCGGACACGATTTCCATGAGCGGCACGCCGGCGCGGTTGAAATCCACGCCGCTGTTGCGCTCGAAATGGATGTTCTTGCCAACGTCCTCCTCCAGGTGCGCGCGGGTGATGCGCACGCGCGACAAACCGCCGTTGAATTCAAACTCGACGTGGCCGTTGGCCGTGGACGGCCGGTCGTACTGCGTGATCTGGTAGTTCTTCGGCATGTCCGGATAGAAATAACTTTTCCGGTCGAACTTGGCGAAGCGGGGGATCTCGCAATTCAGCAGGAAGCCGGTGAGCACCGTCAGGCGCAGCGCCTCGTCGTTGGGCACCGGCAGGACGCCGGGCAGGCCGAGGCAGACGGGACAGACATTCGTGTTCGGCGGCGCGCCGAAAGCATTGGCGCAACCGCACCACATCTTCGATTTCGTCTTGAGCTGGACGTGGGTTTCCAGACCGATGACCGCTTCGTATTCCATAAAGGCGGGGAGATTTAACCATGTTCTCCGTGGTCCCGCAATGCGGGACGAAGGCGGATGCACACGGATGCACACAGATTTTTCAATGGCCGGGCGGCAGCGCCACTTTCAAAGATTCCGCCCAGGGAACCAGCGCGGGCAGGATGGTGGGATGCAGTTGGACGCCGTGGGCGAGCTGGTCGGCGCGGCGCGCGAGCCCGGCGTGACCGGGCAGACGCACGGGCGGTTTGCCCGCCGGCACGGGCGTTTCGACACAGACCTGGCTGAAAAAACTGGTCTCGCGCAGGAACGCATCACGTCCGCCGAATTGGTCCGGATTGATGAGCTGCAAAAACACCGAGGCGCCCCAGCGCGTTTCGCCGGTCGCGCGGCCGTGACCGCCGAGGGCGTTGGTGAGAGCTTCGACGAACAGACCCAGAGCAAAACCCTTGTAGCCCAGGTCCGTTCCGCCCAGCGGCAGGATGGCCCCGCCGCGATTGTTGAACAGCACCTGCGGATCGTCTGTCGGTTTTCCTTCGCGGTCCACCAGCCACGGCTCGGGCAACCGTTCGCCCGCCGTCGCCCGCCGCTGGCAAAGCGCATTCGCGGTCGAAGACAGGCTGATATCAATGAGGATGGGTTCGCCACTGGTGGGAATGCCGACCGCCAGCGGGTTCGGGCTGTAACGCGGTGCGGCCCCGCCATGCGGCGTGACGGTGCGGGATTGCGGGTCGGAACAGGTCAGCAAAATGAAATGACCCGCGTCGGTGACCGGTTTGAGGTAAGCCTGCAGGCAGCCGATGTGATGGCTGCGCCGGATGACGACGGTCGCGACCGGATGTTCGGTCAGGCGTTCGCGGGCGAGGTGGAGGGCGCGCCGCACCAGCCACGGGCCGGGCAGGTAACGTCCGTCCCAAGTGAGTGCCGCGCCGAGGTCCGCGACGACCGCCGGTTCGCCGTGTTTCTCCATCGTATCGTCTCTGAGCGCCTGGAGATAAGCCGGCAGCAGGGCGAAGCCGTGAGTGGTGTGGCCGAGCAGGTCGCCCTCCAGCAATACTTCCGCCACGTCGCGGGCGCGGGCGGCCGCGAGTCCGGCAGCCGCGAGGAGCGCCGCGCCGAATTGCCGTAGTGCCGCAGCGTCAAATCTATCGTTGTCCGGTGGTTTCATGGAAGCGAACGCATTGATTTGAGCAAATCGCCTCGCGGCTGGCCATGCCGAAATCGGCGGAAAAACAGTCGGCACGGGTGTGCGCCCGGCACCGCCTCCGGAGCGCCGAACTCCGGTTCGGCGAGGTTCGCAGGGAATAGCCTGTTCATGCCGATTCGGAGATCGGCACTCCGCTTTCGGTCATGTCGCAGGGGAACCGTGTCAGATGCGCCCGGCGGGTGTCCGGCCGAAGAAACCTTTTCGCTTTTTGGTGCCAATTTATTATGCTGGCGACTATGCAGAACTGGTAGAAGGACGCCCCATGCGAATACTGATTATTGATGACGAGGAAAATATTCGCCGAGCCACGGCGGTCGTGCTCGAAGCGATCGGACACGAGACGGTGAGCGCGGAGAATGCGGCCGCGGCATTGAAGCAGGTTGAAAACGGCGCATTCGACATTGCGTTCCTGGATTTGAAATTGAGCGGGGACAACGGGCTGGACCTGCTGCCCGAACTGTTGCGGATCAATCCGCAGCTGGACGTGATTGTCTTTACCGCCTATGCCTCGATTGAAACGGCGGTGGAGGCGATGAAGCGCGGCGCAGCGGATTACCTCTCCAAACCGTTCACGCCCGAACAGATCCGGCTGACGCTCGGCAAGCTGATCTCCGCCCGCAGGCTCCGGGGCCGCGTGGCGGAGCTGGAGTCCCGCCTCTCGAGCGAAGCCGTTACGATGGATCTGACGACGGTCGAACCGGCGATGCAAAAGGCGCTCGACCTGGCGTTCAAGGCCGCCGCCACACCCGCCACCATCCTGTTGCTGGGTGAAAGCGGCACCGGCAAATCCGTGGTGGCCCGCGCGCTGCATGAGAACAGCCCGCAAAAGGAAAACGCCTTTGTGACAGTCAGCTGCCCGAGCCTGTCGCGGGAGTTGCTGGAGAGCGAATTGTTCGGCCACGTCAAGGGCGCCTTCACCGGCGCGGTGATTGACAAGCTCGGCAAGGTCGCCCTGGCGAACGGCGGAACGCTGTTTCTCGATGAAATCGGTGAACTGCCGCTGGAAATCCAGCCCAAGCTGCTCCGCTTGCTGCAGGAGAAGGAATACGAGCGCCTGGGGGAAACGAAAACGCGCCACGCCAATGTGCGCGTCATTTCGGCGACGAACCGGAACCTGGAAAAAGCCGTGCAGGAAGGGCGTTTCCGGGAGGACTTGTATTACCGGCTCCACGTCATCGCCGTTCAAATCCCCCCCTTGCGGGAACGCCCGGGCGACCTGCTGAAAATCGCGGAGCGTTACCTGCAATTTTTCTCAAAGCAATGCGGCAAACATTCCGACGGGTTTTCACCGGAAGCCGAGGCGGTCCTCCAGCAGTACCCCTGGCCGGGCAACCTGCGCGAGTTGCGCAATGTTATCGAACGAACCGTCATTTTGTCCGACACCACCGAAATCAGCCGGTTGGACCTGCCGGAAAAGCTTTCCGAGGGCTCGCCATTGACGCCGGTGTCGGGACTCCAGATCGGCGCCAAGGTGTCGCTGAAGGAAATTGAGACCGAACACATCTCCCGGGTGATGAAACAGGCTTCCACGATGAGCGAAGCCGCGAGGATTTTGGGAATTACCCGGGACACGTTGCATCGCAAGAAGAAAGAAATGTCCGGCAACCCGGATGTTCCGGCCGGATAACCGCCTTCCCGAGCCATGTTGCGCACGCGCCTGTTCCTCTACCTGCTGCCTTTCGTCGTCATCCTGCTCGCCGGCGGCGCCTATGCCATCGTCCTCTTCGCGCGCCTGGCCAATACCGTGGACGCCTCGGTGACGAACAGTTACCAGAGTTTCACCGCGGCCTCGGCGATGAGCCTGGCGCTGGCGGGCATGGAACGCGAGGTGTCTTGGGTGGCTGGATTGCGCACCGGCGATAAAAACAACGTGATGGTGTACCCGAAGCGCAACATGGACAAAAAAACCTTCGCGCAACACCAGCAGCGCTTCGAGGAAAACCTCGATTTGCTGCTCAAGGCCAGCACGTTGCCCGGGGAAATGGCTTTGAGCCAGCAGGTGGCGACCAATTACCAGGCTTTCCTGAAGGCGGTCAACGCCATCAACTCCCTCGATTTTCCCGAAAACCAGCGCCTGGTGTATGAGCAGGACGTCCTCCCCAACGGGCAGACGATCAATTTGTCGCTGGAAAAAATCCATGACCTGAACCACCAGGCCATCCTGGCCACCAGCCAGAACATCCGGGGCATCACTCGCAACGCCACCTGGCTTATGATTGGCGGCACGGTCATCGCCCTGTTGTTTTCCGGCTGGGCCGGTTATCAATTCAGCCGCTCGATTTTAAAACCCATCCAGCTGCTGACCCGCGCAACCCGCGAATTGGGTGAAGACAAACTGGGCCAGCCCGTGCCCGTGGCCACGCGCGACGAATTGGGGGAACTGGCCCTGGCCTTCAACAAAATGGCCGGCCAGCTCCAGGAATATCGCCAGAGCACCACGGAAAAAATCGTCCGCATCCATCGCACCATGGAAACGACGCTCGCCTCGTTTCCGGACCCCATTTTCGTCCTGGACCAGGCGGGACGCATCGAACTGAAAAACCCGGCGGCGGAAGGCCTGATGTCCGGCCTCCAGCTGGAGGGCCAGTTGCCCGACCGGTTGCAGGCCATCGCCCGGAATACCCTCGCCAGCGGCGAAAATTTCCTGCCCCACAGCTTTGACGAGGCGATCACCTACCGGATCAAGGGCGAGGACAAATTTTTCCTGCCGCGCATCCTGGCCATGCGCAGCAAGGAGGACACGCTGTTCGGGGTGGCGGTGGTGTTGTACGACGTCACCCGCTTCCGCCTGCTGGACGCCGCCAAGACCGACCTCGTGGCCACCGTCAGCCACGAATTGAAGAGCCCGCTGACCAGCGTGCGGATGGCCCTGCACATCCTGCTCGAGAAAACCGTCGGGACGCTGACCCCCAAGCAGGACGAACTTCTCCAGGCGGCGCGGAACGACAGCGAGCGGCTGTTGCGGATTTTGAACGACCTGCTGGACCTCGCCCGGTTGGAGGCCGGCAACCCGGTGTTGAACATGGAGCCGGTCGCCCCGGCCACGCTGCTGGCGGGTGTGATGAAGGAGATGGCCGACAAAATTTCAGCCAAAAATCTGGACGTGAATTTCACGGTGGAGCCGGATTTGCCCGCCGTCACGGTGGACCGGCAGCGCATCAACCACGTTTTCACCAACCTCATCAGCAACGCCGTCAAACATTCGCCGGCGAACGGCGAAATTACCTTGAGCGCCGAGCCGACGGAGGACAACAGCGTTGAATTCAGCGTCACCGACCATGGCCCCGGCATTCCGGAGGAGTATCATACCCGGATTTTTGAGCGTTTTTTCCGCGTGCCCGGCCAAGCCCAGTCCGGCGCCGGCCTCGGCCTGTCCATCGCCCGGGAAATCACCCTGTCGCATGGCGGCCGCATCGGCGTGCGCAGCGCCCCCGGCCAGGGCTGCACGTTTTATGTAATCCTGAAAAGCACCGCGTCCCCGCTCGCGTGATTGGATTGAGCCGCTCGAATACTGCCGATGGCGGCGAGGTCAAAATACTACAATACCAGGAACCGACCCGTTTGGCGTTTGTGCAAGCGCACCAAGCTTGGATTAATCGTCCCACGACCAGGTTAAACTCCAATTTGCGACGGATTGAATAGGCAGAATGCTATTGTCGTCCGGATTGAATTTCAGCGGCGGACTCCAAAATTGAAAGTCATGCCCCTTGATACCATCCGGGGCTGATCGCCAGCCGTCCGCCATCCAGATAAAAAGCGGCCCTCCGGCCATTGGAATTTTTACGATCCAAGTCTGTTGTGCCGGTATGAGCGGCTTGTTCTGATAGGTGCTGTTTTGATAGTTGATATTGTTGGTCATCGAGTAGACGAATGTCCCTCCGGGAACGGCCACATTTAAGGTTTGTTGTGTCCAAACGGTCGGAGCATCACTTTCGGGGCGACGATTAATGTTCGGGGCTTTGTCAAAGGGGCCCAAAGGTGAGGTGGAGATGAGAACGGCCACATCGGTGCCTTCGGGACAAAACGCGCAGCGTGGTCCTAAGAGGACGTAATACAGGTTGTTTCGCCGGAAGAGCAGCGGGGCTTCGCACGCCGCTCCAAGAACACTGCTGGTTTCGCCAGTTGCACTCAGATAATCCGGGGTCAGACGCTCCACACGAACGGTGTATCCCTTGTCAATGGCAGTATAGATGTAGTAACCGGTTCCGTCGTCGTCCACAAACAGACTGCCGCCGCCAGGATGGGAGCAGGAAAGATGCACGTTCGGATTCACAATGGTAAACGGTCCGACCGGCGTGTCACTGATGGCTATTCCGGTCTGGCCTTCCCATTGTTTGGGGTACCAGTTGTACCAGAGCACATACTTGCGGGTTTTCGTGTTAAAGACCACGTAGGGACGATAATAAACACCCGCCGGCTGTTCCTTGAACAGGTCGCCGGCAAGCGTCCATTGCCCTAGGTCCGGCGAACTGTAAACTCGGAAGTGGTTTGCCGTGGTGTAACCGTCATTCGTTCCATAGGCCGTCCCGTATAGATAAAAGAGCGGGTCAAACGACTGGAGACAGCCGTCGTGCGCGTCGATGATGTTTCCGTCAACATCGCGCCGGGGTTTGATATTATCGATAGTCACGACTTGGAGTCCCTTCCGTCCTGCTGCAACTTTTTGCGATGGGTGGCTATCGTCACACGAAATTGTAAAAACCGCCAATAACAAGACGAGCAAGACTGACGGACAATGCGTTGCCGATACCCGGCAAAAACGAAAACGAAAACGGGTCAGTCCCGAGTATTTACTCAGATTCATTTTTTCAGGCAGCAAACCTGATTGGCCGCGTGAGTCCATATCCCCATTTGTAATCGGTCCGTTATCCGTTGCAATGTCATTGTTTTCTCTGGCCACCAAAAGTCTTGCCGTGCCGTGCCGGTTCGAAACATGATGTTCCCATGCCGCGAACGATGCTTCTCCTGCTGGCGCTCCTCTTCGGAGCGTTGCGGTCCAGCGACGCGCAAATTCCCAAACTCACCGGGAAACCCACGCCGGCCGACGCATCCTTGGCTGATTATTTTCGTGCCGAAACCGCCGCCCTTTCGCAGCATGGCCTGGCCGATATCAACACGCTTGATGAATGGAAGGCCCGGCGCGATGAATTCCGCCAGCAATTGCAGGAAATGCTCGGGTTGTCGCCGATGCCGGAACGGAAGGATTTGCAGCCGGTCATCACTGGCCGCCTGACCAACGACGAGTTCACTGTCGAAAAAGTTGAGTTCCAGGCGTCGCCGGGCCTTTACTGCACCGCCAGCCTGTTCCTCCCGAGAAATCTGACCAATCCGGCGCCCACCATTCTTTATGAATGCGGCCACATCCGCGCCGTAACCAACGGGATCAGTCTTGGCAACAAGGGAGTTTACCAGTCGGACGGCGCGTGGTATGCGCGCAACGGTTATGTCTGCCTGGTGCTCGACACGCTGCTGGCCGGCGAGATCCAGGGCATCCACACCGGCACCCGCAACAACGGCCTGTGGTGGTGGAACTCGCGCGGCTACACGCCGGCCGGCGTCGAGGCGTGGTTCGGCATCCGCGCGCTGGATTATCTTTGCACGCGGCCGGAAGTGGACACCAACCGGTTCGGCATCACCGGCCATTCCGGCGGCGGCGCCTACAGTTGGACCATCACCGCGCTCGACGATCGCATTAAGGCCGCCGCGCCGCTGGCCGGCATGGCCGACGCGCAAAGCCACATGCTCGACGGGGTCATCGACAGCCACTGCGACTGCAATTTTTTCATTAATATCTACCGCTGGGATTTTCCGCAGATTGCCGCGCTGGCCGCGCCGCGCCCGCTGCTGATCGGCGGCACCGACGAGGACCCGCTTTTCCGGCTGCCCAGCACCCTGCGCATCTACGAGCAGATCCGCCGGATTTATGGCCTCTACGACGCGAGCAACCGGCTCGGTCTGGTCATTGCGCCCGGGCCGCACAGCGAGACGCCGGAATTGCAGTTGGCCGTGATGCGCTGGTTTAACCTTTATCTGAAGGGTGGGGAAGCGCCGGTGGAAAGCACCGCCAAAAAATTCTTCGCGCCCGAACAACTCCGGGTGTTTGAAACCCTGCCCGCCAATGCCATCAATACCAACATCGCCGACACCTTTGTGCCGGCGTCGAAGCCGGAGAAACAATCCGCCGCCGAATTACGGTCCGCCCTGCGCGGGAAGGTTTTTGCCGGCTGGCCGGACGAGGGAACATCGCTGGGATTGAAGCGCGCCTTTGCCATCGAGCGGGATGACCTCCGGTTCAGCGCCTGGGATTTCACCAGCCAACATGACGTTCCCTTGCGGCTCTACCTGCTCGAAAGCACGGCGGTGAAACCGGAACAGGTACAACTCGACGTACTCGATGACTCCGGCTGGACGAACTGGCTGGCGACGATCCGGACGGAATTTGGTGGTGAACTGGCGCCGGAATTGGCCGGTTCGGATGCATCGGTAACCAACCCGGCGGTGTTTGCGGCCTGGCAACAGGAACTGGTGGACCAACACGTCGCCCTGGCGTTTTTCGCGCCGCGCGGTGTCGGGCTGTCCGCCTGGTCCGGCGATGACAGCCGCCTGACCAAAATCCGGCGGCGATTCATGCTGCTCGGCCAGACCCTGGACGGGATGCGCGTGTGGGACATTCGCCGCGCCGTGCAGGTGCTGCCGTCCGCACCCGGAATGGACGCGGCGACCATCAAACTTCATGCTGAGGGGCCCATGGGTGTCAATGCACTTTACGCTGCGCTGTTCGAGCCGGGCGTGCGCAAGCTGGACCTGGTGGACCTGCCGCAATCCCAGATGCAGGGACCGGATTATCTGGGCGTGCTCAAGGTCACGGACATTCCCCAGGTAACCGAAGCCGAAGCGGCCACTTTGAATTAAAACCCACCCCGTAGCCGCCGACGTAAGGAGGCGGACATTCTACGCTGCCCGTTGGAAATCCGCCTCCTCACGTCGGCGGCTACCGAATCACACAGCTGCCGGCTTGATAACCGCCTGGATTGCCGCACGTCTATCGTGTCGGTGCAAAAACCATTGGTGGAATCCTTCGAGATAAAGATAGACCACCGGCGTGATGTAAAGCGTCAGGCATTGCGATACCACCAATCCGCCGACGACGGCCAGGCCGAGGGATTTGCGGGATGCACCACCGGCGCCAAGTCCCAGGGCGATGGGCAGAGTGGCCATGAGTGCGCACATGGTGGTCATCATGATGGGCCGGAACCGCATCAGACAGCCTTCGTGAATCGCTTCGGCAGCGGATTTTCCGCCTCGTTGCGCCTCGATGGCGAAGTCCACCATCATGATGGCGTTTTTTTTCACAATGCCGACGAGCATGATGAGGCCGACCAGACCATAAATGTTCAGGTCGAAGCCGAACAACATCAAGGTGACCAGCGCGCCGAATCCGGCTGACGGCAGGCCGGACAGAATCGTTAGTGGGTGGATGAAACTTTCGTAAAGAATGCCCAGGATGATGTAGATGACGAGAATGGAAACAGCGAGCAAGACCATGAGTCCTGCGAAGGACGATCGAAAAACCGCCGCCGCGCCTTGAAAGCTTCCGGTGATGGTCGCGGGCAGATGCATATCAGTTTCGGTTCTCTGCAATTGTTCGACGGCGGTCCCGAGCGAGGTTCCGGGCGCAAGATTGAAGGAAATTGTCACCGATGGAAGCTGGCCGACATGCGAGATGCTCGTGGGGCCTACGGTCCGCGTCAATTTTGCAACGGCACTCAATGGTATGAGTTTGGGCGTGCCGTTGGTGCCCGTCACGGAACTGGCGATGTAAAGTTGCGCCAGCGCGGTTGGGTCGCGTTGGAATTTCGGCAGAACTTCAAAGATGACCCAGTATTCGGCCACGTCGGCATAAATCGTGGAAGATTGTCGTTCGCCGTAAGCGTCGTAAAGGCCGTTTTCAATCTGTTCCGCCGTGACGCCGAGCGCGGCGGCTTTGTCACGATCAATGTCCACATTGATCTGCGGCGCGGCGATTTGCAGGTCGGTCGTCACGTCCTGAAAGCCGGGCAGATGGGCGATTTTTTCCGTCAAGAGCGGCGCCCAATGAAAAAGTTCCTTCACGTCGGTGTCCTGCAGGCTGTATTGATAAAGTCCCTTGCTCTGCATTCCGCCAATGGGAATGATCGGCGGATTTCGCAGATAAACATTCAAGCCCGGCATCTGCGCAAATTTCGGGCGCAGTTCCTGGATGATCTGGTTCGCGTTCAATTTCCGTTTGTCTTTCAAGCGAAAAAACATCCGGCCATTGTTCAGCGTTCCGCCGCCGACGACCGATATGAAACCATCAATATTCGAATCGGCGGCGACAATTTTCATCGCGGCGAGCTGATGTTCGCGCATTGCGTCGAACGAAATGTCCTGCGCTGCTTCGGTTGTAGCCAGAATCCGCCCGGTATCTTCGTCGGGAAAGAACCCCTTGGGAATTACGACGAGCAGTACCACCGTGGCGATAAAAATCGCCAACGACACCAACATCGTCGCCCGGGGATGGCGCATGACCATCTGCAAAGTGCGGTCATAGCTGTTACGCATCCCGTCGAAAAATCGCTCGAAGACGTCGTAAGTTTTCCCGTGTTTTTTCTCGCGCACCGAATGCACGAACCGGCTGCACATCATAGGTGTCAACGTCAGCGAAACGAAACCGGAAACCAAAATCGCCACGACAATTGTCACCGCGAATTCATGCAGCAATCGCCCCAGCAATCCGCCCATGAACAGGACCGGAATGAAAACGGCCGACAGCGACAATGTCATCGAAATGATCGTGAAACCGATTTCCTGGGAACCTTTCAACGCGGCCTCCATCGGCGGTTCACCGTTTTCCATGTGACGCACGATGTTTTCGAGCATGACAATCGCATCATCCACGACGAAACCCACGCATAACGTGAGCGCCATGAGCGATAGATTGTCGAGGCTGTAGTTGAGCAGTGCCATGGCGGCGAACGTGCCGATGATGGACATTGGCAGCGCGAGGCTTGGAATAATTGTCGCTGATAAATTCCGCAGGAAGATGAAAATGACCATGATGACGAGGCACACGGCGATAAACAATGTGTGTTCCACGTCCGACACCGATTTGCGGATGGTCAACGAACGGTCAATGAGCACATCCAGGCTCACCGACGCGGGAATTGCGGCGCGGAATCTGGGCAGCAATTTTTTGATGTTGTCCACCACTTCGACCGTGTTGGCGCCCGGTTGGCGCTGGACGGCCAGCACGACGGCGCGCGTGCCATTATACCACGCCATGCTTTTGTCGTTTTGCACGCTGTCGAGCACGTTGCCCAATTGCTGGAGCCGGACGGGATTGCCGTTGCGATACGCGACAATCATCGGGCGAAAATCCGCCGCGACGTAGAGCTGGCCGTTCGCCTGGACGGTGAACGCCTGGTTTTTGCCGTAAAGCGTGCCGAGCGGCTGGTTCACGTTGCCCGCTTCCACCGCCTGTTCGACCTGATCAATGCCGAGTCCGTAGGCCGCGAGCTTGTTCGGATCAACCTGGATACGCACGGCGTAAGGTTGCGCACCGAACACGCCGACCTGCGCGACGCCGTTGACCTGGGAAATCTGCTCCGCGAGTAGATTCTCGGCGTAGTTGTCCACGTCCGATATCGGGAGCGTCGGTGACGACATTGCCAAAAAAATGACCGGTGAATCCGCCGGATTGACCTTCTGATAAGTCGGCGGCGTCGGCATGTTCGGCGGCAATTGTCGGGCCGCCTTGGCGATGGCCGCCTGCACGTCCTGCGCCGCCGCGTCAATGCTGCGGTCAAGCGAGAATTGAATCGTGATTGACGCGCTGCCTTGCGAACTGATGGACGACATCGAATCCACACCCGCAATGGTGGAAAACTGCTTTTCCAGTGGTGTCGCCACCGCAGAAGCCATCGTTTCCGGACTCGCGCCGGGCAGACTTGCCGAGACCTGCACCGTCGGATAATCCACGCTCGGCAAATCGCTGACCGGCAATTGTTGAAAGCCGACGAGGCCAAAGAGCAAAATGCCCGCCATGACCAGGGTGGTCATCACGGGCCGGCGAATGAACAGTTCGGGAACGCTCATGGCGCGTTGGTGGACGAGATTGCGCTCTTGATGCTCACTTTCACGCCGGGTGCCAGCCGCAACTGCCCGTCCGTCACGACGGTTTCGCCGGTTTTCAATCCCGATTGCACGACGGTCACGCCCTGATACGTGATGCCGATGGTCACCGACCGTTCCTCGGCGGTTTGATCCGGCTTCACCACGTAAACGAACTGGTTGTTCTGCCCGGTTTGTACCGCCTGCGAAGGCACGACGATGGCGTTCGTCAATTCCGACAGCGTCAGGGTCACCTGCACAAATTGTCCCGGCCACAGCACGCTGTTATCGTTCGGAAAGGTCGCTTTGAGCTGAATTGTGCCGGTCGTCATGTCAACGCTGTTGTCCACAAACGTCAATTCACCCTGGGGCGCCGGCCCGGCCAGATTTTGAAACGTCGCCGTCACCTTCAACGTTTTTTCGACCATCTCCTTTTTGATGATCGGCAGGTATTGTTCCGCCACGGCAAAATTGACGTAGATGGGATGGACTTGGTTGATGGTCAGCAACGTGTCATCCGGGGCCTTGACCACATTGCCTTCATGAAATTGCAGGCTGCCGGTCCGGCCGTCAAACGGTGCGCGGATTGCGGTGAATTCCAGGTTCAGCTCGGCATTGGTGACCGCCGCTTCGTCCGCCGCCACCGTGCCTGCCAGGGCGTCCAGGGTCGCCCGGTTGGTATCCAGCTCCTCCTGCGAAATCAGTTTCTGATCGAATAATTTCTGCTCCCGGTCAAATTGGATTTTGGCATTTTCCCGCTGGGCCTGGTCGCGGGCCAGGTTCGCCTGCGCGGTGGCCAGGGCCGCCTGCACCGGTCGCGGATCGATCGTAAACAGCAGGTCCCCTTTTTTGACCTCCTGGCCCTCCTGGAAATGGATCTCACTCAAAATGCCGCCGACCTGGGGACGGATGGTCACCGTCGAATAGGGCATTACATGGCCGACCGGGGGCGGGTCAATCTGCACCGGTAAATTGGTCTCGACCGCCTGGGCCACGAGCACCGGCGCGCCCAGGCCCCCGCCTTTGTTCGCGCCGGGAGAACAGCCATTGGCCAGCAGCACGGCCACGAGGACCCCGACCGGAATGGAGATGGAATTTTTCATGGCATATTCAACCGGTGAAATTGATTTTGATGCGCTGGCCGTCCGCGGGCTGAAACACGGCGGCGATTTTTTTCAAAAACGCCGCATACTCCTTTTGAAAACGGGGCTCCCCGATCGACCGGCCCATGACGAGCTTGGTCAGTTGCGGAAAGGCCACGGGAAACATGATCAACGACCGCATGGCCAGCACGACATGGCGCGGATCCAATTCGCCGGAGATCAGGCCGCGCACCTGCCACTGCCGGATGCGTTTCAGCCCGCCGGCCACCGTGGCGAGCCGTTGTTTTTCGTCGATGACCTTTTGGGCCTTGCCCTGCAACGCCTCCCATTCCAGCATCCGGACCCAGTCCATGTCCTGGCAGGTGGCCGCGAACCAGAAGGGCAGGCTTTCCGACGGGTCGCCCGACCGGCTTTCCGCCCAGGCCTGGCGCTCGGCAATTTTCCGGCGCAGCACGGCGCGGAACAGCCCTTCCTTGTCGCCGAAATAGTGGTAGAGCATCCGCTTGTTGATGGCCGCCCGGCGCGCGATCGCGTCCACCCGCGCGCCGGCGAAGCCGTTCGCCGCGAATTCCTTCAACGCGGCGGACAGGATGCGGGCCCGGGTGCGTTCGGGATTCCGCTCCGCTCCTTTGCTGTTCGATCCGGCCGGTCGGGTCATGTGTCCCATAAGTAACCATCAAGTTACTTGGAACGCAAGCCGAATGAGAAAGGAAGCCCGGGGGGCCGGGTCAGCCCGGCGGCCGCTCGGCGCCGGGCCGGTTGAATTCCTTGATTTCGGCGGCCATCTTGTCCGCCGCTTCCCGGGAAA
>CAYPSF010000114.1:0-14598 GCA_964413165.1 uncultured Bifidobacteriaceae bacterium | reverse complement strand
GCATGATGGGATGCCCGGGAAAATGCCCGGGAAAATACGGCTCGTTGTTGGTGACATTCTTGAAGGCAGTGATCTTATTGCCCTCCATCTTCAACACGCCATCCACCATCAGGAACGGGTAGCGATGCGGCAGAATTTGCATCACCTGTTCGGCGTCCAACACGCCACCCTGCGCCATTTGGGCCATCAGGGCGTCTCTTTGGCCGTCGTTTTTTTGCGTTGGGACCGGCGGCGGTCCGAAAGTCTGCGCGGCGCGCAACGGCTTTTGCATTTGCGCCGTGATTTGACGGACAAATTCGCAATTCGTCGCGTGGCTCGGCTTCACCGCAATCAGATGCCCGCGAATCGGCCGGCCCAGCAGTGACAGGTCACCCACAATATCCAGCATCTTGTGGCGCACGAATTCCTCCGGGTACCGCAGCGGTTCGGTTGTGAGCACAGCGTCGTCGCGGATGACCACGGCGTTTTCCAGGCAGCCGCCTTTGATGAGGCCATTTTTGATGAGATATTCGATTTCCTCGAAGAAACAGAACGTCCGGGCATGGGCCAGTTCCTTTTCCCAGGTGTTTGGCGTAACTTCCGTGCTGTAAAACTGGGTGAACCGGCCCTTTTTGTCCGCGCTGGTGCAGGTGATTTTGAAGGCCTCATCGGGAAACAACGTCATCGTCGTCTCGCCCGCCTGCAATTCAATCGGTGCGGTGGGAGTGTACGGCTCGCGTTTTTCCGCCTGGGGCGCGAGCCCGGCTTCCTGGATGATTTTACAAAAATCACGCGAACTGCCGTCGGCGATGGGCGGTTCGTTCGAGTCCAGTTCAATGATCGCGTTGTCCACCCCAAAACCGGCCAGCGCGGCGAGCACGTGCTCGACGGTATGGACCTTCAGATTGCCCTTGGCCAGGGTGGTGGAGCGGTTCGTCTCGCCGACATTTTCCACGCGCGCCTCGATTTCCGGTTTGCCTTCGAGATCCACGCGGCGGAAGCGCACGCCGCTGTTGGCGGGTGCGGGCAGGATGGTCATGTTCACCCGGTTGCCGCTGTGCAGGCCGATGCCGGAGAAACTGGCCGGACGATTAAGCGTCTGCTGGTTGAGCACAGCCAGATTAGACAAAACGCCCGGGCGCTTGGCAAGCCAAGTTGGATGGGGCGAATCGGAGCAGGCGCGCTTTGAAACGTGTTATTGCATCAACCGGAAGAATAAATTTCCTGTTGGAGGCGGAGTGATGGAGGTGCTTTCGTTTGTGCCGTTGGCGGTGGAAATGGTATTGCCGGAAGACGCCCAATTCGTGGTGGTCAAATCCGAATTGGTCTGGAGCATAAAGCCGGTCGAAAACGATGACCAGGAAAGGACGACGGTGTTTGGGTTGGTGGATTGAATGGTCAGCATCGGTGGCCCAACAGTCGTTTGCGTCAATACGGTCAGCGTGCTGTCAGCATCATTTGCGCAGATCAAATCCAATTTGCCGTCACCATCAACATCCGCTGCCACAACACACATTGGCGTACCGCCTACGTTGAGTGCGGCCTTGGCGCCAAAGCTGCCGCCACCACTGTTCGTCAGTACGGTCAACGAGCTGCCAAGGTTATTGGCGCTGATTAAATCCACGAGGCCATCACCGTTGATATCCGCTGTCGCAATGGAAACTGGATAAGAGCCCACGGCGTAGGAAGTGGCATTGAAGCGAAAAACTCCGGCGCCGTTGTTGGTTTGCACCGTCAGCATGTTCGGCAGGTCGCTTGCGCTGATCAGATCCAGTTTGCCATCGTTATTGATATCCGCCGCCGCGACACAATGCGGATGCCCATAAAACAAAATGAGCGTGGCATTCGTGCCAAAGACGCCACGGCCGTTATTGGTCAGCACGGTCAGCGTCGAAGAAGCAGAATTCGCGCTGATCAGATCCACTTTGCCATCGCCATTGATATCCGCTGCAATTACAAATCGAGTTAAGTCGCCGCCTAGGGTGACGCCCACGTCGTAAATGGCATTGAAAAGAAAAGTGCCATTGCCGTCGTTGGTCAGCACCGTCAGCCTGCTGGCAGTCGAATTCGCGCAGATCAAATCTATTTTGCCATCCCCGTTGACATCCGCCGTCGTGATGCAATCCGGCTTGGTGAGCGCGGTGAGTGTGGCATTGGAGCCAAAGCTTCCGCTCCCGTTATTCGTCAGTACTGTCAGTGAGTTGGCATTGAAATTCGCGGTGATTAAATCCACTTTGCCATCGCCATTGATGTCCGCTGCCACAACGGAATATGGCCCGCTACCCACGGCGAGCGTGGCATTGGAGCCAAAAATGCCGCTGCCATTGTTGGTCAACACGGTCAGGGTATTGGCACCGTTATTCGCGCTGATTAAATCCAATTTACCGTCACCATTGACATCCGCCGTCACGACGGAAAATGGATGATTGCCCACAGCATATGTGCTGGGCACGAATGCGGTCAAAACGCGTGGGCCAGGCATTTGCGTCAGCACAGTCAATGAATTTGCGGCGTGATTGGCGCAGATCAAATCCAATCTGCCGTCGCGGTTGACATCCGCCGCCACGACGCATACCGGATCACTACCCACGTTGAGCGTGGTATTGGAGCCAAAGCTGCCGCTGCCATTATTGGGAAGCACCGTCAGCGTGTTGTCGTTTGAACTCGCGCTGATCAAATCCAGCTTGCCGTCGCCATTGATATCCGCCGCCATGACTCGAATCGGATAACTCCCCACATTAAGCGCGGCATTGGAGCCAAAACCGCCGCTGCCGTTATTGGTCAGCACCGTCAGCGTGCTGTCGTTGTAATTCGCGCTGATCAAATCTGGTTTGCCATCGCCGTTGATATCCGCTGCCACGACACAAAATGGCCAGTTGCCCACATTAAGCGTGGCGTTGAAACCAAAGCTGCCACTGCCGTTGTTGGTCAGCACCGTCAGCGTATTGCCGCCCTGATTCGCGCTGATCAAATCCAGTTTTCCATCGCCGTTGATATCTGTTACGGCGACGCAAAATGGTGCGGATCCCACGTTCAGCGTGGCATTGGAACCAAAGTTGCCACTGCCATTGTTGGTCAGCACCATCAATGCATGGTCAAATTCATTCACGCTGATTAGATCCAGTTTGCCATCGCCATTAACATCAGCCGCCGCGACGAAAATCGGCCCGGATCCCACGTTCAGCGTGGCATTGGAACCAAAATTGCCACTGCCATTGTTGGTCACCACCGTTAATGTGCTGTTAAGGTAATTAGCGGCAATTAAATCCGGTTGACCGTCGCCGTTGATATCCGCTGCGATGACGCAATTTGGATAATCGCCGGCATAAATCGTGGCATTGGAGCCGAAGCCGCCATTGGCATTGTTGGTCAGCACCGTCAATGTGTTGTCAAATTGATTCGCACTGATCAAATCCAGTTTACCGTCTCCATCGATATCCGCCGCCACGACGGAAATTGGATGATAGCCCACGGGGTAGGTGTTGGTTGCAAAAGTCAGGTCTTGGGCGGAGGTGTGGTGGAGAGCAATGAATAGCCCCAAAGCGACAAACAAGAAGCAACGAAGGGTTATCATAGGATTAATATTCGTTTCGTTACCTTGTGATATTAAACGACAGGCGCTTCTGACTGATTAAGGTTAATTCTATATTTTGTATCAGGTGATGTTCAAGCATTTAATAGTGGCAAGGAGTCAAAGAAACCGTTCCGGGCAAACCCCAGCGGCCTAAGCAAACGGTAGATTTGGAAGGCTGGGCTATACGAGGCTCAAAACGTGATTTACCGGTTGAAATTCAGGGCCTCACGGAGCTCGCCCCTCCGAAAGAAAAGATATTAAACAACCCCTGACCGCCCGTTAGCAGCGGGAGACGGCGTAAGGAATCTCAAATTTCTTCAGGTTCTGAATGACAAGTTAGAGACGCCTTACGTCGTCTCCTATAAAGAAAGAGATTTTTATGGACTTCTAAAGCATGTCCGCCGCCACGACGCGGATGATTTCTTCGAGGGTGGTCTGGCCGGTGACCGCGCGCTGCAGTCCGTTTTGCCACAGCGTGCGCATGCCTTCCTTGGTCGCCACCTGTTCCAGCGCGGAGGTTTGTTGCTTCTTCAAGACCGCCTCCCGGAAGGGCTCCGTGACCGTCAGCAGTTCCGTCACCGGCAGGCGGCCGGCAAAGCCGGTATGGTTGCAGTGTTCGCAGCCGGGGCCCCGGCGGAACTGGGCTTCGGGCAACAAGGCTTCGGGCACAATCTTCAACTGGCTCGGTTCGGGTTCGTAGGGTTGCGTGCAGCTCGGGCAGTTGCTCCGCACCAGCCGCAAGCCCATCACACCCAGGATGCTCGAGGCCAGCATGAACGGTTCGATTTCCATGTTGATGAGCCGGGTGAACGCGCCGGCCGAGACGCCGGAATGGATGGTGCTGATGACCAGATGCCCGGTCAGCCCGGCCTGCACGGCGATGGCGGCGGTTTCCGCGTCGCGAATTTCGCCCACCATGACCACCTGCGGGTCCTGCCGCAGGATGCTTTTCAGCGCCACGGCGTAGGTGAAATCCTGCGCGGGCCGGATCTGCGTCTGGCTGACCATCGGCAGGTTGAATTCCACCGGATCCTCCACCGTGCTAATGCTCATGCTGATGCCGTCGCGTTGCATGACGTAACACAGCGCCGAATACATCGTGCTCGTCTTGCCCGACCCGGTGGGGCCGGTGAACAGGAGCAGGCCGCTGGTCCGTTTGAGCAGGCGCAACAATCCGTGCGAGGTCGATTCCTCAAAGCCGAGCGTGTTCAAATCAAACCGTCGGTCGCGCGGATCGAACAGCCGGACGACGATCTTCTCGCCGCGGGTGGTTGGGAAGATGGAAACGCGCAATTGCACGCCGTCGAGTTCCGGGCCGCCTACCGCGGTGCCATCCTGCGGCATGCCGGCCTGGTAGGTGACGAGGTTGGACATCACTTTGAAACGCATTGAAATCTTGTCCAGCAGCTCGAGCGGCAGTTGGGCCACCTCACTGAGCACGCCGTTGACGCGGGCGCGGACCTCGACGGCTTTTTCCCACGGCTCGATGTGCAAATCGCTCGCGCCGAGCTTGATGGCGTCCTGCACCATGCAATTGACGAGCACGATGACCTCGGGCCCCTGGGCGGTGGCCGATTCGGACTGGAGATAATTGGTTGTGTAACTCATACCGGCGTGCGTCGGGTTGAGAGTAGAATTGTCCATTTTAAATTGCAAGAAAGGGATGCGACTTAAAATCCGAAATCCGAAAACCGAAAACCGAATGCCGAAATCTGAAGGAGTTAGCGTATGATGAGCTTTCTTCGGGTTTCGGAATTCGGGTTTCGGATTTGCTCCACTTGCCGCTTGCCCGGCGGTATTTCTGATTTAACCTGTCAGCGTGGCCTGGTTGACTGACCGTCATTTCTTTTTGCTCGCCGTAGCGGTTTACGGTTTGAGCGCGATTTATTCGGTTTTCCTGTGGCGGAAGGGTTTTCGCAAGGATGACCACATGAATTATTTCCTGCTGCTCGTCGCGTTTGGATTGCACACGGCCGCCATGGTCAAACGCGGTTTCTCCTTCAATGCCTGCCCGGTGAACAATCTGTACGAGGCGACCACGTTTACCGCCTGGGCCATCGTGGCCGCCTACCTCGTCATCGGTTTGCTGCCGCGCCTGCGGTTTCTCGGCGCCTTCGCGTCGCCGGTCCTGTTCGCCATCGGTGTGTTCGCGCTGATGCCCGCGCTCGACCCGCCGCGCGGGCCGCACCCGGAATTTTCCGGGGCGCTGAAAAGCCTGCACGCGGCGACCATCATGCTGGCCTACGGGGCCTTCGGGCTGGGCGCCGTGGCGGCGGGAATGTTTTTGACGCAGCAACACGATTTGAAATTTCACAAACTCCGTGCCGTGTTGTCGTTGCTGCCGCCGATTCAACGGCTCGAAATCATCACCGGCCGACTGGTGTTCGCCGGGCTGGTGTTGTTCACCATCGGTCTCGCCGCCGGCGGGCATCTGCCCCGGCCGGAGAACACGGCCTACTGGACGGACCCGAAGGTTCTGTGGTCCATTTTTATGTGGGCGGTTTATCTGGCCTTGCTCGGGTCGCGCCGGGTGTTCCCGCAGGCGAGCCGCCGCTTTGCCTCCGGTGTCATCGTCGCCTTCGCCTTCCTGCTCCTTACCTTTTGGGGCACCAACCTGCTCTCAACCCTCCATCATCCATGAACCAAACATGTCAAGGGCCGAGGGTCGAGGGTCGAGCGCGGCAAAATCGGGCGGCGCTCGGCTGCCGTCGCCCCGTCGCCCGCCACCCGTCCCCCGCCACCTTCTGCCCATGAGCGTTGTCGTCATCGGCCTGAGCCATCATTCGTCGCCCGTCGAGCTGCGGGAACGGTTCGCCTTTGCCGGGGAGAAGATCCCCGACGCGCTGAAATCGCTGCGCACCGCCGGCATTGCCGACGAGGCGGTGATCCTTTCGACGTGCAACCGGGTGGAAATTTACGCGGCGACTCCGTTGGAACCCGCCCGGGCGTTCGCTGAATTGAAACAATTTCTCGTCACGGTTCATGCTTACGATGCGGCCTTACGTGACGAATTCTACACGTTGGCGGAACCGCAGAGCCTGCAGCATCTGTTCAAGGTCGCGTGCGGGCTGGACTCGATGATGCTGGGCGAAACTGAAATCCTCGGCCAGCTCAAACAGGCCTATGAGACCGCCTTTCAAAGCCAGCACACCGGCGCGCGGCTGAACAAAGCCTTCCAGCGCGCTTTCCATGTGGCCAAACACGTCCGCACCGAAACCAACATCCAGCGCGGCAGCGTGTCCGTGGCGTCGGTGGCGGTGGAACTGGCGGAAAAGATTTTCAGTTCGCTCCACGAGCGCGAAGTGCTGGTCATTGGCGCCGGCGAAACGAGCGCGAAAACCGCCCGCGCCCTGCTTTCGCGCGGTGCCCGCGGCATTGTTGTGGCCAATCGTTCCCATGACCGCGCGGTGGCGCTGGCCAATGAACTGGGCGGGCGCGCCGTGCCCTTCGACGATTGGGGCGTCGAATTCCAGAAGATTGACATCGCCATCAGCTGCACGTCCGCGCCGCATCACATTCTTGACCGCGCCCGGCTGGAACCGCTGATGAAGGCGCGCCAGCAGCGTCCGCTGCTGTTGATTGACATTGCCGTGCCGCGCGACATCGATCCCGAGGTCAATTTCCTGGAGAACGTCTATCTTTACAACATTGACGACCTGCAAGCCATCGCCAACGATTACTTGAAGCAACGCCAGGAGGAGATTGTGAAGTGCGAGGCGATTATTGCCGAGAAAGTGAAGCCGCTGCTTGAAACCAAGAGCATTAAGCCACAGATGAACACCGATGGACACAGATTAAACACGTTGCCCGCAGATGTCTGACCCAATTTGTTGTTCTTTTCATCTGTGAAAATCTGTGAAAATCTGTGGTTGAAATATGCCCGCTGAACGACCCATCACTATTTGCACGCGCGGCAGCGCGCTGGCGCTCGCGCAGGCGAACATGATCGCCGCGCAATGCCGCGAAACTTTTCCCAAACTGCGCTTCGAGTTGAAAATCATCAAGACCACCGGCGACAAACTGCAGAAAGCCTCGATGGCCAAAGTGGGCGAGGCATTGCCGAAAGGGTTGTTCACCAAGGAACTTGAGATTGCGCTGGTCAAGGGCCAAGCTGACCTGGCCGTGCACAGCTTGAAAGATTTGCCGACCGATCTGCCCGCCGGATTGGTCCTGGCCGCCACACCCAAACGTGCTGACGTCCGCGACGTTTTGATTTACCGTGATGCCGGGTTCATCAAAACTCGCGCCGCCGACCTCGCCTCCGCCGACTGGGCGCCGGGCCAGGACGCGTTACGCGGATTCCAGCCGCACCTGAAGCTGAAGGATTTTCCGAAAGGGGCGACCATTGCCACCAGCAGCACCCGGCGCAAGGAACAATTACTGGCCGCCCGCCCGGATTTAAAAGTCGTCGAGATCCGCGGCAACGTGTCCACGCGGATGCAGAAGGTCGCCGAACGCGGCGAGCTGGACGCCACGGTGCTTGCGCTGGCCGGCATCACGCGGCTGAATTTTGAAGTCAAACCGGATGGGCGGCTGGTGGGCGACGCGGTGCCGGACGGGTTGCTGGCGACGGTCCTGGACGTGGACGTGATGTTGCCGTGCGTGGGACAGGGGGCTATCGGCATTGAAATCCGCGCAGATGACGAGCGCATTGCCAAGATTTGCGAGCGGCTGAACCATTTCAACACGTTTCAATGCGTGACCGCCGAACGCGCTTTTTTGCGTGGGATGGGCGGCGGCTGCCAGAGTCCGGTGGCTGCTTACGCGGAGATTGTCGGCAGCCGGATGGAAATGCGCGCGGTATCGTTCCGGGAAGGCCCGGCCAAACGCGGTGACGGGAAACGTCCCGTGACCGAAGCGGCGGCATTGGGCGAAGAACTGGCGGCGCGGTTGAAATAAGAGGCCGCTATTTGGATTTGGATTTTTTCAGGCTCGCTTTAATCCGCTGCAATGTCACCACGCCTTCACTCTTCATGTAGCCCTTGCCTGTACGTGCCAAGACAGGCTCGGCTGCAAAACGGTCTTGGATTCGGAGGGCATCCTTGATGGTCCGTTTCAGAAATCTGTGCTGATCCTCGATCACATTGGCAAGATAACCAATGAATCCCCCTTCGCAAATTGAATAATCCGGGAGCGCGGCTGTCTCAGCCGCAGCACGGCCGCTAGAGCATTTTCAGTCACTTTGTAGCCGTATGAAACAATTAATCTGCTTTGTTTTCGGGCGTTTCTTGTGATTTTGAAGGCCACAGTTTTAATTAAACCGCTCTAACCCAAAAACCTGAGGTATTTCGTGCGCTGTTTGGTAATCCGGGCAGCTGCGGGTGGGACAGCCGCGCTCCGAGCTAAAACAAAAACGGCCCGGGTTTTGGCCCGCGCCGTTGTCCTGAATTTCGCCGGAGCGTGTGTTACACGTCGTAGTAAAGGAAGAATTCGTACGGATGCGGCCGCAGGCGGATGGCGTCGTGTTCCTTGCGCTTCGTGCTGATCCACATGTCGATGAAGTCCTCGGTGAAGACATCGCCCTTGAGCAGGAACGCATGGTCCTTCTCCAGGCAATCGAGTGCTTCGCTAAGGCTGCCGGCGACGTTCGGGACCTTCTTCAATTCTTCCGGCGGCAGTTCGTAGATGTTCTTGTCGAGCGGTTCGCCCGGCTTGATCTTGTTCTGGACGCCGTCCAGGCCGGCCATGAGCAAAGCCGCAAAGGCGAGATATGGGTTTGCGGCCGGGTCCGGCGGACGATACTCGAGGCGTTTGGCCTTCGGGTTTTCGCTATAGGTCGGGATGCGGACGGCGGCGGAGCGGTTACGGGCGCTGTAGGCGAGGTTGACCGGCGCTTCATAACCCGGCACGAGTCGTTTGTAACTGTTCGTGGTGGGGTTGCAAATGGCGCACAGGGCCTTGGCGTGCTTGAGCAGTCCGCCGGCATAATAAAGCGCCATCTGGCTGAGGCCGCCGTATTCCTTGCCGGCAAACAGCGGCTTGCCCTTGTTCCAGAGCGACTGGTGCGTGTGCATGCCGGAGCCGTTGTCGCCGAAGAGCGGCTTGGGCATGAAGCAGGCGGTCTTGCCGTGTTTTTTTGCGACGTTCTTGACGACGTATTTGTAGATCATCATCCAATCCGCGGCGGTGACAAGCGTGCTGAAGCGATAGTCAATCTCGGCCTGGCCGGCCGTGGCGACTTCGTGGTGCTGGCGCTCGATCTTCACGCCCAGTTCCTCCATCACCAGGCACATCTCGGTGCGGATGTCCTGCTGGGTGTCGGCGGGTGCGACCGGGAAGTAACCTTCCTTGTGGCGGATCTTGTAGCCAAGGTTCGGCATTTCATCGCGGCCGGTGTTCCAGACCCCTTCCTCGCTGTCCACGGAGTAAAACGTGCCGTTGGTCCGGGAATCGAATTGCACGTTGTCGAAGATGAAGAATTCCGCCTCGGGGCCGAAGAACGCCTGGTCGGCGAGGCCGGTGGCGACGAGATGTTTCTCGGCGCGCTGGGCGATGCCACGCGGGTCGCGGGTGTAGGCCTCGCGGGTGCCGGTTTCGGCGATGGTGCAGGTGAGGCTCAACGTCGGGACGGCGCAGAACGGATCAATGAACGCCGTGGCCGGGTCGGGCATGGCCAGCATGTCGGAGGCCTCGATGCTTTTCCAGCCGCGGATGGAGGAGCCGTCGAAACCGAGGCCTTCCTCGAAAACGTCCTCGGTCAGTTCGGCGATGGGACAGCTGAAATGTTGCCAGGTGCCGAAGGTGTCCACGAACTTGATGTCGACCATCCTGGCTCCGGCTTTTTTGGCCATTTCAATTACGCTCTTGGGAGTTGCCATAAACTTGTCGGTAGATTTGGGTTGTCGGTTTGTTTAATGGCGCCAACGAAAGCCGCCGCCGCGCTATTTTCGGATTCTGCCACCAAACCAATGGGCGTCCAGACTTTTTTGCCCCGGTGATGTCCCCGCATTTTCTCCTTGAAAAACAATGGCGCGGACTTGCGTCCGCGCCGTTTCCCCAGTTCCTCCTGGCTGATCAATTACTTTTTCTTCGCCGCCTTTTTGGTCGGCACGGTCGCAATGGTCTGCAGAATGCGACCGGCGATTTTGTAGGGATCACCCTGGGAATTCGGCCGGCGATCTTCCAGGTAGCCGCGGTAGCCATCGGGAATGAAGGATTGCGGCAGACGGACGGATGCGCCGCGATTGCCCACGCCGTAGTTGAATTTGTCAATGGACTGCGTCTCGTGCAGGCCGGTCAGGCGCATATGATTGTCCGGGCCGTAGACCGCGATATGCTCGTTCTTGTATTTGTCGAATGCTGACATGAGGCCCTCGAAATAGTCCTTGCCGCCCACTTCGCGCATGTGCTCGGTGGAAAAGTTCGTGTGCATGCCTGAGCCGTTCCAGTCCACGTCCTTGCCGAGGGGCTTGCAATGCCAGTTTACGTCCACGCCGAATTTTTCGCAAAGGCGCATCATCAGGTAACGGGCGACCCAGACCTGGTCGGCGGCGTTCTTGGAGCCTTTGCCGAAGATCTGGAATTCCCATTGGCCCTTGGCCACCTCGGAGTTGATGCCTTCATGGTTGATGCCGGCGTCGAGGCAGAGGTCGAGATGTGTATCCACAATCTCGCGCGCGATACAGCCCACGTTCTTATAGCCGACAGCGGTGTAGTATTCACCCTGCGGCGGGGGAAAGCCGCCACCGGGCGGGAAGCCGAGCGGTGCGCCGTCCTTGTAGAGAAAATATTCCTGCTCGAAACCGAACCAGGCGCCGGGGTCATCGGGGATCGTGGCACGGGCGTTGCTCGGGTGCGGGGTCTTCTTGTCGGGCATGAACACCTCGCACATGACGAGCGCGCCGTTTTTCTTGGTGGTGTCGGGATAGACGGCCACGGGTTTGAGCATGCAATCCGAAGTCTTGCCCTCGGCCTGGCGCGTGGAGCTGCCGTCGAAGTTCCACCAGGGAAGCTCTTCGAGCTTGGGGAACTTCGCAAATTCCTTGAGGGTGGTTTTGCCGCGGATGTTGGCGACGGGTTCGTAGCCGTCCAGCCAGAGGTATTCGAGTTTGTATTTCGCCATGTGAGTGAGTGATGTTGTTTTGTATGTCGATTTGGAAACAGGTTTTCAACCAGACAGCACCAAGCTTGTAGTTCAACCTGCGTTCGCGCCAGTTGAGCAGGACAAATGCCACGCGGCAAGAACATTGCGTCGTGCGCCGGAGACATGATGGTTTTCACCTTGTCAATCAACGGGTTTCCCAGCCACGGCCGGTTATTCACAACTTCAGCGGCGCGCGCACCGGCTGTTGAAATTTAGCCGCGCTGCATAAATTGATTCGATGGTGGCCGCACAAACCGGCTTTGCTTCGCCGCCGAATTCGGCGATAGTTGCCACCGCGAAGGCAGTGGACCGCTGCCACTCATGTTAAAAGTCAAAGACACGCTCCGGTCGACGGTCAACCTGACCTACGATGGCCAGGTGATCAAGGTTTACCACGGGTCGAACGCGGCGGCGCGGTTCGCCAACGAGGTGGGGGTCCTGCGCCACCTCGAGGCCTACGGCTGCGGCTTCGTCCCGCGCCTGCTCGAAGCCGATGAGGCAAAACTCCGCATCGTCACCACTAACTGCGGCAGCCGCGTTGAGCACCTGGACGAGGAGCGGACGCGCGAGCTCTTCGCCGAGCTGTTGAAGTTCGGTGTCCGCCACGACGACCCCGACATGCGCAACGTGACCTACCGGTCGTCGGATGGACGCTTTTGCTTGATTGATTTTGAACTGGCGACCATTCTCCCGGGCTTCCCAGCGACTCCGCCGAAATGAAAACCAATTCAGCGCGACGATCCCCGGCGCCCGGGCTTGGCCAGGCCGCTGGAAAGGCCGGCGGCTTGAAGTGGTTTGGCTGGACCGACATCGGTCGCGTTCGCAAGAACAACGAGGATTCCTTTCTTGGCTTGCGTTTTGACGCCCAGGAGGTGCATCACCTCGGAAAGATCGGTGGGGCCCCGCTGACGCAATTTGATTTCACCTTTGCCGTTTGCGACGGGATGGGCGGAGCCAAGGCGGGCGAATTCGCCAGTGAGATCGCCGTGGAAAAAATCACCACGCTTTTGCCGCGCCTGTTTCGGCGCTCCGGCGGAGGAAAGGAAAGTCCATTTGCCACCGTACTGGAACAACTGTTCGGCCAAATCCATCGCGCGCTGGTTTATGTCGGCGGCAGCTATGAGGAATGTGTGGGAATGGAAACGACCTTGAGTCTCTGCTGGTTCACGCCGGGCCGGATGTATTTTGGCCATATCGGCGACAGCCGGATTTATCACCTGCCCGCGCGGGGAAACAAAATCAAACAGCTCAGCCACGACGACACGCACGTCGGCTGGTTGTTGCGCAACGGACACATCCGGGAGCACGAGGCGCGGACGCATCCGCGCCGTAACGTGCTCCAGAAGGCGCTGGGCGGAGGCAACCAGTTCGTGGATCCGCAGGTGGGGACAGTGGCCTGCCGGCCCGGCGACATGTTTCTGCTCTGCACCGACGGCCTGGTGGAGGGGTTGCACGACCGCCATCTGGCCGAACATTTGCGCTCGCCTGAATTCGCCGGGCCGGATGCCAATGTGGCCCATCGCCTGGTGGAACTGGCGGTAAAAAACGACGGTCGTGACAACACGACGGCGCTGGTGATCCGGGTGATTTGAATTAGATATTAAGGCGCGGAGCCTCACCTCCCCGGCCCTTTCCCCTCCATCCGATGGAGCGGAGAGGGGGAATCATCGGCCGGTTGCTTTCCATAGCTGCGACCATTATTGGCAGCACAACGCGCCGGCATTATGGTACATCGGTGATGCCGGGAAAAAACCGCGCCGGAGGCGACTTTCGTCGGCTCCGGCGCAGCGTGAGATTATCTATCCGGTTCAGGCCCCGTGGTAGCCCTCTTCGCCGTGTTCATTGACGTCAAGGCCGGAGACTTCCACTTCCTCGGTCGGACGCAGGCCGACGAGCGCCTTGGTGATGAGGGCGATGACAATCGTGCCGACGATGCTCAGCACCAGCGTCACGCCGACGGCCTTGACCTGTTCCCAGACCAGCGGCTGGAACACCTTGTCGGTGACATAGTCCTTGAGGTTGGTGGCGAGGTTGCCGTTGGCCGCATTGCGCGCGAGCATGCCGGTCATGATGGCCCCGGTGGTGCCGCCGATGGCGTGCACGCCGAACGTATCCAGGGCATCGTCATAACCGAGCCAGCCCTTGACTTTGAAGCAGAAGAACCAGGGAATGACGCCAGCCGCGATGCCGATCCAGATCGCCCCTTGCGGAGTGACGAAACCGCAGGCCGGGGTGATCACGACCAGGCCGGCGACGGCGCCGGAGCAGAAGCCGAGCACGCTGGGCTTGCCGCGGGCCATCCATTCGAGCATGGGCCAGACGAAGGAGGCGACGGCGGTGGCGATGGTGGTGGTGGTGAAGGCGTTGGCCGCCACAACGTCGGCAGCCACTGCGCTACCGGCATTGAAACCATACCAGCCGACCCACAGCATGCCGGTGCCGATATAGCAAAGCACCATGCTGTGCGGCGCAAAGTTCTCCTTGCCGAACCCGATACGTTTGCCAAGGATCAGGCAGAGGACCAGCGCCGACCAGCCGGAGGTCATATGCACGACCGTGCCGCCGGCGAAGTCGATGGCCTTGATGGAGGCCTTGGCGTTCCACACGCCGTTCATGCAGCCATTGATGCCCCAGACCATGTGGCCCTGGGTGAAATAAACGATCAACATCCACAGCGTCATGAAGATCAGGATGGCCTTGAATTTCATGCGCTCGGCGATGGAACCGATGATGAGGGCCGGGGTGATGATGGCGAACATCAATTGGAACATCGCGAACACGTTTTCCGAGACCCAATACGCATAGTTGGTGTTCGGGGCGGAAGTGACATTGTTCATCATCCAGTCAATCGTCGGGCTGCCGACGATGCCTTTTAAGACGTCTTCCTTGGCGATATTATCGCCGCCGGAGCCGCCGAAGATCATGCCGTAGCCGACGAACACCCAGAGGATGGTCACCAGGC
>CAYPSF010000113.1:0-14649 GCA_964413165.1 uncultured Bifidobacteriaceae bacterium | reverse complement strand
TGGGCCACATTCGCTCCACGATCCTCGGAGACAGCCTGGCGCGCACTTTGCGCCTCCTGGGACACCGCGTCATCACGGACAACCACATCGGCGACTGGGGCACGCAGTTCGGGATGCTGCTGTTGGGCTGGAAACAACATCTCAAGCCCGACGCGCTCAAGGCCGATCCCATCGGCGAAATGGAACGGCTTTACAAAATGGTCAGCGCCACCGGCGAAGCCGATGAATCGGTCCGGGACGCCGCCCGCCAGGAACTCGTCAAGCTCCAGGGCGGTGACGAGCAAAACCTGAAGATCTGGCACGAGATGATTGCGCTGTCACAAAAGCAGTTCGACACGATTTACGGCCGGTTGGGCGTGAAATTCGACCATGCGCTGGGTGAAAGCTTTTACAATCCACGCCTCAAACCGCTGGTGGACGAACTGCTGGGGAAGGGGATCGCGCGGGAAAGTGACGGGGCGATGGCCATTTTCTTTGAAGACGTGCCCCAGCTCAAGGATCACCCCGCGCTTATCCGCAAGAGTGACGGCGGGTTCAATTACACGACCACGGACCTGGCAACGCTGGCGTATCGGCTCGCGACCTGGCAGCCGGATGAAATCATTTACGTCACCGACGGCCGGCAACAATTACATTTCCAGCAAATCTTTGCCGCCTTCCGTCGCTGGCGCTCGACTCTCGACTCTCGACCCTCGACCCTTGTTTTGGCCCACGTCTGGTTTGGGTCGATCCTGGGCGAGGACGGCAAGCCGTTCAAAACCCGCAGCGGCGAGACGGTCAAGCTGGCGGATCTGCTCGACGAAGCGGAGGAACGGGCGTTTAAAATCGTTTCTGAAAAAAATCCCGAATTGCCGGAGGCGCAGCGCCGTGAGATCGCGCGGGTCGTCGGCCTGGGCGCGGTGAAATACGCCGACCTGCTGCCGAACCGGCAGAGCGATTACGTGTTCAGTTGGGACAAGATGCTGGCCCTGCAGGGAAATACCGCGCCATATTTACAGTATGCGTACACGCGGATCAGGAGCATTTTCAGGAAGATGGGGGAAACATCGAACATCGAACATCGAACATCGAACATCGAATTGGCAGCAACGGAAGAAATTGCGCTGGCCAAGCATTTGTTGAATTTCGGGCTGACGCTGGAGTCGGTGGCGGAGGAATATCGGCCTAACTTCCTGTGCAATTACCTTTACGAGCTGGCCGGAAAGTTCACGTCGTTCTACGAAAATTGTCCGGTGCTCAAGGCGGAGGACGCCACCCGCGCTTCCCGCCTGACGTTGTGCGACCTGACCGCGCGGGTTCTGAAGCAAGGCCTGGAGGTTCTGGGAATTGAAACCGTTGAGCAGATGTGAAATCAGTCGCCTGAAAACCTATAAAAATACATTCCTGGTTTCCATTCTGAATCTTTAGCATTTGAACTGACAAAATTTGTCTCTCCAATTTTTAATCCCCAGGCTCCTGTCCAAGTACCAAAATCACTTTCGATATTCACGTAATCCTGCGTTGGATTAAGGTTGGCTTGTCCGTTAGTTTCTACGTCAGAATAGTAAATGAAGGTAAATTCGTGTTGGATCCTCGCTCCTGTCGGTGGAAAGTTTGTCACCATTGAATGGCTGCCTGACATTCGCCGCATTACGACATCCCATATCGAAAGCCAGAACCTTACCTTGCGGATGCATTGCCGCCGCCTGACTCGCCTTACCAATGCTTTCAGCAAAAAGTTTGAAAACTTTCAGGCTGCGGTGGCGTTGAATTTCGCGTATTACAACTTTTGCAAAACGCACAGCACCTTGCGCATGACACCCGCACAAGCGGCCAATGTCGAAAGCAGCGCGTGGACTGTGGCGGAACTGGTTGAACGCTGTGGCGAATAAAGATTACATCGAGCGGTTGAAACAGGTGATATTCCACCTGCACAAATCCGACGCAAAGCATGTCGAGTCTGTGCCGGTGGAAGAAATCTTTGGCGGCAAGACCATCTGGAAAGGCATCGTGGAAGTGTTCACGCTCGACAATCACCCAAAAGCCAAGCGTTGCTATGGCTGGTCGCATCCCGAAGGCCCAGACGACAAGGGCGAGCGGTTTGTGACCGTGTTGGAGATTCCGCCAGTCACGTCGCCGGAATCCGCCGTTAAGGTGTCAATTGTGGCTGATGTCAGGGGGAAGAAATGAAAACCAGAAGGCAATGGCTAATGCTAGTTTGGTGGCTGATTCTTGCAGCTATTGCCGTCATATTAATCCGAAATTTCATTCACATGCGCCATGCTTCCGCCAGAAATTCAGCCATTGACGACCTACGGCAAAACCAAACCAATTCAAATTAGGACACCGCCCAAATAAAGCCAAAACAATGAGCGCTGTTTTAAGGGCAATCAGCGCGGCCTTTTTCATTTTTCTAACTCAACCGCATGGGCATGACGACATAGAGGAAAGGGCCGTTGATCTTGAGAACGCCGGGGCTGAGCTCGTCGATCAATTCGAAGAAAACTTCATCCTCGGTCAATGAATTGAGCGGGTCGATGAGGTAACGCGGGTTGAAGGCAATGGCGATTTCCTTGCCCTTGTAGTTCACCGCCAGGGTTTCGCGCGCCTCGCCGACCTCCGGCGAATTGGCGGTGATGGCGAGGTTGTTCTTGCCGAAGGTGAGCTTGACGGAATTGGCCTTCTCGCTGGTCATGATCTCGGCGCGGCGCAGGGCCTGCAGAAATTCCTCGCGCCCGAGCGGCACGCGTTCCTTCACTTCGGCGGGAATGACCTGGCGGTAATTCGGGTAATTGCCCTCAATTAATTTCGTGATGACGAGCACGGAAAAACCCTTGTCATCCTTGAGCGCAAACGACGCCTGGTTCTCGCCGAACTTGATTTCCACGTCGCCTTTTTCCTGGAGCAAACGGTTTAATTCGTTCACCGCCTTGGCCGGCACGATGAATTCGCCGCTGCTTTTCTCAGCAATGTCCACTTCCTCGTCCACCAGCGCGAGCCGGCGGCCGTCGGTGGCCACCATGGTCATCTTGTGGTCCTTGAGGCTGATGAAGATGCCGTTAAGCACGTATCGTGACTCGTCGGTGGATACAGCAAAGGACGTCTTCCGCATCATCGCCTTCACGGTTTCCTGCGACAGGTTGACCTTTTTGTCGTCCTTGAACTTGGGCAACGGCGGAAATTCGTCCGCGCCCAACCCATGAATTTTATAAAACGAGGCATTGCACCGGACGCTGGTGATGTTTTTGTCATCCGTCTCGATGTCGATTTCATTGCCGCCCAGCTCCCGCACGATGCCGAATAGTTTTTTCACCGGGACCGTGGTACTGCCGCTTTTTTTCACCTTGGCTTCCACCTTGCAGGCGACGGTCACATCCAGGTCTGTGGCGGTAAATTCCACGCGATCGCCCTCGGCGCGCAACAGTACATTGGAGAGGATGGGCAGTGTCGTGCGCGTGCTGACGACATTCTGGACAGCTTGCAGGCCGGTGAGAATCTGATCCTTGGCGATGGTGAGGTTCATGCGCGGTTAATAGTATTCTTTTCTCTTTATAAATCTCTTATTATTAAAGGCTGTGAATAGGGCAAACAACTTCAAATGTCAAGGCGGCCACTGGCTTTTGTAAAGGAAAGAAAGACGAAAAATGGCCGGTGATGAAATCATCAAGTCGCCCAAGTCGGAGTTTTTCACAGAGTCCCCAATTCATTCACAGGAGTTCCCGGGTTTATTTCCCAGTTGTGCGCGGGTTATTATTTCCGGAAGTTTTTCGCAGACCGAGGACACCTCCGACTCCGTCGAATCTCGGCCCAGGGAAAAGCGGACGAGCGAATTCGCCAGCGCCTGTCTGCCCAGGGCGACGACCACATGCGAAGGTTCCAGGGAACCCGAAGAACAAGCCGAACCGCTCGAGGCGCAAATGCCTTCCATGTCCAGCCCGGCCAGCAGCGCGATGCTGTCCGTGCCGCGGACAACAAAAGAAACCGTGTTGGCCAACCGGCCATTGCGCGCACCGACCGGTTCCACACCGTCAATTTTTTCCGCCGCCGTCAGCAGCCTGGCCGCCAACGGTTCCAGCTGCGATCGCGCAAAAACCGGCGATTTCACAAATTTTTCCAGGGCCGCGACCAGGCCGATGATGCCGGCCAGATTTTCTGTCCCCGCGCGCCGCTCGTTTTCATGTCCACCGCCGAAAGCAATGGGGTCGGGATGCAATGGCGAACGAACAAAAAGCAGTCCGGCCCCTTTCGGTCCGTGAAATTTGTGCGCGCAGACGGAAACCAGGTCTGCGTTGAATTGGCCAATGTGTGTAAACGGTTCCTTGCCAAACCATTGGACGGCGTCGGTGTGGAAAACGACCCCGTGTTCCCGGCAAACCGCGCCCAATTCGGCCACCGGCTGGAGGGTGCCGATTTCATTGTTCGCGGCCATGACCGAGACAAGCACCGTGTCGGGACGGATGGCCCTCTTTAAATCCTCCGGAGAAACAGCGCCTTCACGGTTCACCGGCAGCCGGGTGACCTCGAAACCCTCCTTCTTTTCCAGGTAATCGCAGCAATGCAACACCGCAGGATGCTCAATGGCGGAAGTGACGAGGTGTTTGCCCTTGGGCTTGAGCAATCGCGCGGCGCCGAAAATCGCCAGGTTATTGCTTTCCGTGCCGCCGCTGGTGAAAACGATTTCGCTCGGTTTCGCGCCGAGAAACCCGGCTGCGCGGTCGCGAGCATCATCGAGCGCCGCCCGGGCCCGCTGGCCGACGTGATGGACGCTGGACGGATTGCCCCAAATCTCGCCCAGGAAGGGCAGCATCGCGTCGCGCACCGCCGGGTCCAGCGGCGTCGTGGCGTTGTAATCGAAGTAAATCGTCCGCGGCATCGAATCCATTCTGCGAAAAAATGCGGCCGCCCGACGAGCCCAAAATCCGGCAACAAGATACCGCAGGTTGCAATTTATGATTTAGGATTTACGATTGACGCGGTTGTGGGTGAGATCGCGTCAATCGTAAATCCTAAATCGTAAATTCAAGATGGGCACGCGGGTCAAAATTTGCGGCATCACGAACCTGGCCGATGCGCAGGCCGCCATCGAGGCGGGCGCGGACGCGCTGGGCTTCAATTATTTTGAGAAAAGCCCGCGCCACCTGGCCGTTTCCGCGGCCGCTAAAATTTCCAAACAACTGCCGCCGTTTATCATGCGCGTGGGCGTTTTCGTGAATGCGCCGGAGGAACTGGTCACGCGCGCCATCGGGGAGTGCGGCCTGGGAATGCTGCAATTTCATGGCGACGAGCCGCCGGAATTTTGCGCCCGATTCGGCCTGATGAGCATGAAAGCCTTCCGCGTCCGCGACGCCCAATCGCTGAAGGAACTGCCACTCTATGCCACCGAAGCCTGGTTGTTGGACGCTTATTCACCGGAAGCCCGCGGCGGCACCGGCGAAAAATTCAACTGGGACCTGGCCGTCGAAGCCCAAAAATTCGGCCGGCCGATCTTTCTCGCCGGCGGTTTGACGCCGGAAAACGTCGCCGACGCCGTGCGCCGCGTGCAGCCGTTTGGCGTGGACGTGGCCAGCGGCGTGGAAAGTGCGCCCGGAAAAAAAGACCGGGCCAGGATGAAGGCGTTCATCAAAGCGGTGCGTTCTGCGGAATGAAAACGTCGTCAACGTCCAAACGCTGTTGGTGGCCGACGGACGAGCTTTACATCCGCTACCATGACACGGAGTGGGGTGTGCCCCTGCACGACGACTGCGAACTCTTCGAATTTCTGGTTCTGGAAGGCGCCCAGGCCGGCCTGAGCTGGCATACGGTGCTGAAAAAGCGCGAGAACTACCGCGCGGCCTTCGACCGGTTCGATCCCGAAAAAGTCGCGCGTTACAGCGCGGCCCGGATCAGGAAACTGCTCCGTAACGCCGGTATCATCCGCAACCGCTTGAAAATCCACTCCGCGGTCCAGAACGCAAAGGCCTTCCTCAAGGTGCAGGAGGAATTCGGCAGTTTCGATGCCTACATTTGGCGGTTCGTGGACGGCAAACCCATCATCAACCGCTGGAAGACAATGAAGGACGTTCCGCCCCGAACGCCGGTCTCCGATGCCTTGAGCAGGGATTTGCAGCAACGCGGGTTCAAATTTGTCGGCTCGACGATTTGTTACGCGCACATGCAGGCGACCGGCATGGTCAACGATCACCTGACAACCTGTTTCCGCCACAAACAACTTTCCTGACATGAAACGCGTCGCGGTCTATTGCGGTTCGAACAAGGGCACCCGCCCCGCCTACGCCGAATCGGCTGAAAAACTCGGACGCCACCTGGCCCGGCGCGGTATCGAGCTGGTTTATGGCGGCGGCTGTGTGGGCTTGATGGGTATCGTGGCAGATGCGGCGCTCAAGAGTGGTGGCCATGTCATCGGCGTGATCCCGGAGAAACTCGTCATCAAGGAGGTGGTGCACGAAGGTTTGCCGGACCTGCGCGTGGTAAAAACCATGCACGAACGCAAGGCGCTCATTGCCGAGCTGTCCGACGGGTTCATCGCGCTGCCCGGCGGCTATGGGACCTTCGAGGAATTGTGCGAGGTGCTTGCCTGGAGCCAGCTCGGGTATCACCAGAAACCGTTCGGACTACTGGACGTGGCGGGTTTTTACCGTGGCTTCCTGGAATTTTTAGATCACGCGACTCACGAAGGGTTCATTCGTTCCCAACACCGCGAGCTGGTCCTGGTGGAGGAGGATGCCGAAAGACTGCTACGCCGCCTGGAAACCTTCCAGCCACCCAAAGAAGTGAAGTGGATTCGGTAGCCCGAGGATGTGTTTCAGGGCCGGGTTGTTGGTCCGGCTCTTTGTTCTTTCAAGGCGAGGGCCGCGGCCAGTTCGCTTCGCGCGGCTTCGAAGTCCGGCTTCAACCGCAGCGCCTCCTGAAACTCCCGGATGGCTTCGTCGAGCCGGCCGCGCTCGACCAGCACATAGCCCAGGCTGCGATGGGCCTCGGCATCCCCGGGCTGCCATCTCACGACCGCCTGATATTCCTGGATGGCCTCGTCCAGCCGGCCCAGCGAGTACAGCGCATTGCCGAAATTGCTCAAGGCGACGACGTTATTTGACTCGATGGCCAGGGCCTTTTGTGAATGAACGATCACCTCGTCCAGCCGGCCCAGGCCGAGCAATAAAGAAGCCAGATTGATTTGGACCGCGGCATTGTCCGGCTGAACCTCCTCCGCTTTCTGGAAACAAGCCAGTGCCTCATCCGTCCGTCCTTTCAGGGAAAGCACCGAGCCGAGATTGTTCAAGGCGGTGACATTATTGGGTTCAACGGCCAAGGCTTTTTCGGCATGAACCATCGCTTCATCCAGCCGGTTGCCGTGGAATAATAGATCGCTCAAATTGTTATGGGCCACAACCGATTCGGGTTGGATTTCCAAAGCCTTTTGGTAACAGGTCATTGCCGCGTCCGCCTGTCCCTGCTCGACATAACAACGGCCCAGACCGCACCAGGCTTCGACATAATCCGGCTGCGCGATCAGCGCGGTTTGAAATTCACCGATGGCCTCGTTAAAAAGTCCCTGCGTGAACCGGGCGCTTCCCAACCGGCTGTGGGCTTCGCTGTTGTTCGCGGTTACTGCGATGGCCCGGCGACAAACGCCGACCGTATCCATCCAATAACTGATTTGCCGGTGCGTCAATCCGATGCAGGTCAGGATTGCCACCCCGCCCACAATCCCCAGGCTGAGTTCACGGCGCGGCCACCCCTGGGCCAGTTGGTGGACGCCCCACACCAGGGCGACCAATATTCCAATGGACGGAATGTACGAGTAACGATCCGCCATTGACTCCGATCCCACCTGCACCAAACCGATCACCGGCACCAGGGTCCCGAGATACCACAACCAGCCGGTCAATAAAAATGGCCGCTGGCGTTGCCGGATGAGTACCAGGGCCGAAACACCCAGAATCCCCAACCCGGCGATGAGTATCGTCGCCGCCGGCCAGCGGTGCGGATGCGGATAAAGGGCGCAAAGGTTCACCGGCCAGAACTGCTTGCCCAGATAACGGGCGTAGGAGACCAGGGCATTTTCCAGGCGCAGGTCGAAGGACAGACCGGCCAGATATTTCATCATGCCGGAGTTTTGCTGGACGACATAGGTGACCAGGCAAAAGATGGCCGACAGCAGAAAGAAGGGCACTTTTTCCACCACCAGGCCCCGCAAGTTCGGGCGTGACCAGCGCGCCAGCGGCCAGTAGTCCAGCAACAGCAAAACAAAAGGCAACGTTACCACCATCGGTTTGCTCAACAAGCCCAGGGCGAAGAAAACCAGCGCCAGAGTGTAGGGAGCCTTGGACTTTGGACTGTGGGTTTTGGAGTCCTCCACATAGCGCACATACGCCCAGAGCGTCAGCATCCAGAACAGCACGCTCAATACGTCTTTGCGCTCCGAAATCCAGGCGACCGATTCCGCGCGCAGCGGGTGCAGGCCAAACAGGGCGGCCACGGCCACGCTGCGCCACGTCGCTCCGGTCATGCGGCGTAAAACCAGGAACAACAGGACGGTATTCGCCGCATGCAACAACACATTGGTCAGGTGATAACCCCAGGGTTTCAATCCGTAAAGCTGGTGGTCCAACATGAGTGACCACATGGTCAGCGGATGCCAGTTGGCGGCGGCCGGGTGGCAGGATTCCCAGACTAGATTCGACAGGTTCAGACGGAGATGGGAGTTCCCGGTGACGTAAAGGCTGTCATCGAAGTCGATAAAATTGCCTCGCAGCGAGGGAAGAAACACTCCGAACACCAGTCCGAACAAGAGTATGCAGAGGAAAAGGACTTTCCGGTGCTGAATTTGCCCGACCGCCTGGAGTGGAAGTTTCAGAACAAAGCGGAGCCTAACCCGGCGGCCGGGCGTTGTCCATTTTCGAACCTTCTGTTTTAAATAAATCCTTTGCGTCTTTGCGTCTTTGCGTGAAAATTGGGCCATGAGCAAAATTTCCAGCGCCCCATTGCCGGACGCCCAGGGCCATTTCGGTCCGTACGGCGGACGATTCGTGCCGGAGACCTTGATGCATCCATTGCAGGAACTGGAGGACGAATACCTTCGTGCGCAAAAAGACCCGGCGTTCAAGCGCGAGTTTGAGTATTATCTCCGGGAATTTTGCGGCCGGCCCACGCCGTTGTACTTCGCCGAACGGCTCACGAAGGAACTCGGCGGCGCGAAAATTTATCTCAAGCGTGAAGACCTCAACCATACCGGCGCGCACAAAATCAACAACGCCATCGGCCAGATCCTGCTCGCCAAACGCATGGGCAAGACCCGCATCATCGCCGAGACCGGCGCCGGCCAGCACGGCGTCGCCACCGCCACCGTCGCCGCCATGTTCGGGTTGAAATGCGTGGTGTACATGGGCGCCGTGGATTGCCAGCGACAGGAACTGAACGTCTATCGCATGAAAATGCTCGGCGCGGAGGTCGTGTCGGTGAAGGCCGGGCAGCAGACGCTCAAGGAAGCCATCAACGAGGCCATGCGCGACTGGGTCACCCACATCCGCACCACGCATTACATCCTCGGCACGGCCTATGGCGCGCATCCGTATCCGGTCATGGTCCGGAATTTCCAGCGCGTCATCGGCGACGAAGCGCGCCGGCAGATCCTGGAACAGGAGGAACGTTTGCCGGATCTGCTCGTCGCCTGTGTCGGCGGCGGCTCCAACTCTATCGGACTGTTTTATCCGTTTCTCAACGATAAATCGGTGAAGATGTTGGGCGTGGAGGCGGGCGGCCGCGGCATCAAGCCGGAACAACACGCGGCGCGGTTTCACGGCGGCTCACTCGGCGTGTTGCAAGGCACGCGCAGTTATATTTTGCAGGACAAAAACGGGCAGATCCAGCTCACGCACAGTGTCAGCGCCGGACTGGACTACGCCGCCGTGGGACCGGAACACGCGTGGTTGCACGACCGGAAGCGTGTGGAATACACCTACATCAAGGACGACGCGGCGTTGGCGGCGTTCATGAAACTGGCGCGGCTGGAAGGCATCATCCCCGCGCTGGAAAGCGCCCACGCCATCGCCGAAGTCATGAAGCGCGCGCCGAAGATGAGCCGGAACAAGCTCATCATCGTGAACCTGAGCGGCCGCGGCGACAAAGACGTGGCGCAGGTCGCGGACAAGGTGGGGTTGAAAATGCCGGAGTGACGATTCGACGGTAATGGGCACGGGAATTGCGATCTTTCCAGTGCCCGTATGAAAGAGACGTATGATTCGACGGACCTCAAACCGCCTTTGGCACGATGGCGAAAACGGTGGGGGGTCGCTGGAGTTGGGATCATCGCTCTGGCTTTCTTGCTTCTGCTTGACGGGGGTTCGTCGGAATGTTGGATGATGGACCTCCCGTTCGTGGCGGTTGTGGCCGGCCTCGGCCTGGCGATTTTTCTCTTGCCGCTCTACGTCGCCTATCTTGCCATCATTATGCGGATTTTCCGGCACAATGAACTTTCCGAGGCGGCAAAACGGCGCTGGGTGCTCGGCCTGCCGGGATTGTTATTCCTAGCGGTTGTGGTGTTCCTCCTGAACCAGGCCAGACCATCCGTAGCCATTTCATGGGTTACCCAGGGAAAGCAGTTTAAAACCATCCGCGCAATCCATGCGGCGAACATGTCAACGATGATGTATGACCGCTCAATCGCCTGGTTTGAAATTGGACCGGACGAACTCCGGACATTGATTGCCCAGCACCAGCTGGCGCCGACCAATGGCATTAATCTGCCCGACCTGGTGAGCAGTGACCAGATTGTCGGCCAAACGTCTATTCCCGAACGGATCCCGGCATTTCACCAGGCAGTATATTATGCCCGATACGGAAGCGATGAGGTTCAACATCCTTATCGCATCATTGTCTTGACCAACCCAGGCCATGACCGGGCAGTCTGGTACAGTACGTATGACCGGTAAATGGGGAAGAGATTCAGAGCCTTCAACCCGGGCGAGCGGCGCGCCTTCGCCCCCGACCGTAATACCTTGCGTTTGCACACCGGTCGGCTTACCTGATTCTAACGTGGATGCAATTGCCAGCCAGGAGGGTGTGAGCCAGCGCCAAATCAATTATTGGCGGCTGTGGCTTTTCGATGCCGTGCTGGTAAGCGCCGGCGCGCTTTTCTTCCTGGCCGCACCCTACGGCTCAAACGAGTTCTTCGGGAAGGCCCTGACCATGGCCTTGCTGCCTTTCATCCCGGTCATGGTGCTGGTCGGGGGGGCCGGTAGCACCCTCTTTGCCTTGACCAAGGTCCTGATCGAGAAACGGTCCTTGAATCCTCTCTCCTCGCTCGTATTGCTGGTTGGCCCGGCATTGGTTTTCACGCTGCTGCTTGTTCTGTTGGGCGCCGGCAAATCACCCGGCCACCGGCTGGCCTACCTTTGCCTGGGAAACGCGCCGGCATCAGCCAGTCAGGTCCAGATCACCGGTTATTCAACTTTTCTTCGCGAAGAATGGCTGGCCGTGTTCAACGTGGACCGGGAGGATTTCCAGAAGCTGGTCGCCCGGTCAAAACTGGAGCCGGTCCCGGATTACGACTTCCGGGCGACGTTGGGGCATTCCGCACTCAAGGAGACCGGCGCGGCGCAAAAAATTTCGCGCTCTGACAATCTCATTTGCTTCCGGCGAGTCTTCAACGAACACGAAGAACACGAGCGTGGCCGGGTTTACGCGGCGTTTGATCCGGTCACCGCCACGGCGGTTGTTTTTCGGGAATACCGGGATTGAGCAGCGTTAACTGGAATTGCCCACAAAAAACACGACGCGTTCCGAACGCGCTTTGACGGTTAATTTGCTTTCCCGAGAAAGTCCAGCAGGGCGCGATTGAGTTGTTCCGCGTGGGTCCAGTTCAAGCCGTGCGGCGCGCCTTCGAGCACCACCAGTTGGCTGCCCTTGACCATCTCATGCACGCGTTTGGCCGAGGCGGCGAGCGGCACGATCCGGTCGGCGTCGCCATGCACCACCAGCGTGGGCACGGTGAAAGTGGCGAGGTCCTTCCGGAAATCCGTCAGCCATGCCGAAACGCAATCCAGCGAGCCCCTGGGCGAAGCGCCGGACGCGATATTCCAACTGGCTTGCACCGCCTGGTCGCTGATGAGCTTGCCGCCCAAAACATCCACGTTGTAGAAGAGCGCAAGGAATTTGGCCAGGAATCCCAGGCGGTCGGCGACGATCGCCTGTTTGATGCCCTCGAAGACCTCGGCGTCCACGCCGAGCCGGTTTTCGGGCGTCTTCAGCAGAAACGGCGGGATGGCGGCGATGAACGCCGCTTTCTTCACGCGCTCCGATCCGTATTTGCCCAGGTAACGGGCCACTTCGCCGCCGCCCATCGAAAAGCCAGCCAGCGTGACATCGCGCAGGTCAAGTTTCGCGATGAGCTGGTGCAGGTCCGCGGCGAAGGTGTCGTAGTCGTACCCGAACGTGGGTTTATCGGACACGCCAAATCCCCGGCGGTCGTAGGTGATGACCCGGTGGCCCGCCGCGACCAGGGCCATGGTCTGTTTTTCCCACGACTGGCCGCTCAACGGCCAGCCGTGAATGAGCACCACCGGTTTGCCGGCGCCGTGGTCTTCGTAATAGAGATTAATGTCACCGGAATTTTCCTTACCGACAGTGAAATAAGGCATGGCAATGCTCCTTTCGGGTTCATGGTTGGTGCATCCTCTTCCGTCCGCACTTCATTCTCCATCGGCCGGCGATTAGTTCAATCTTTAATTATTCACCGGTCCGGGAAAAATTAGCGGGCGGGCCTGGGCGGGTTAATTCTTATTTTCCAGTTCCGGCGGCTGATAAGTGATGATGCGGGCGCCGCGTTTGTAGGCGAAATACGAGTAGGTCCATTGCAACAGCACGGCCAGCCGGTTGCGGAAGCCGATGAGAAAAATCAGGTGGACGAACAGCCACGCCAGCCAAGCGAGGTAGCCGGAAATCTTGAACCGGCCAATCCAGGCCACGGCTGCCGAACGCCCGATCGTTGCCATCGTGCCCTTGTTCCAATACTTGAACGGCGGCCGCGCCGCGCGGTTTGCCCCGGCTTTCAAGTCGTAGTCAATGACCCGCGCCACGTGGCGGCCCATCTGCATCGCCGCCGGGCAGATGCCCGGAACCGGCTGGCCGTCCTTATCCATCACCAGCGCGAGGTCGCCGATGGCAAAAACTTCCGGATGACCCGGCACGCTCAGGTCTGGATTCACTTTTACCCGGCCGGCCTTGTCCAGTTCCACGCCGAGATTTTTTGTGAGCGGCGTGGCGGAGACGCCGGCGGCCCAGATGATGTTCCCGGCGCGGAGGATTTCGCCGTTGGCCAGCTCCACCTCGCCTGCCCGGATGTTTTTCACCGGGGTTGCCGTGCGAACCTGTCCGCCGAGGCCTTCGAGTTGGCGCTGGGCGCTGGCTGAAAGTTCCGGTGGGTAGTTCGCCAGCACCCGCGGCCCGCCTTCGAGCAAAATGATCCGGGCCTGGGCAGGGTCAATCCGACGAAAATCACGTTTCAGGACCGTCCGGGCCAGTTCGGCGAACGCACCGGCGAGTTCCAGCCCGGTCGGCCCGCCGCCCACGACGACGATAGTCAATAACCGGTCGCGTTCAGCCGCGTCAGTTTCGTTTTCCGCCTGTTCGAACGCGAGCAGGATGCGGCTCCGGATGCGCAACGCGTCATCGAGCGTTTTCAGGCCGGGCGCGAAGGGTTCCCATTCCGGATGGCCGAAGTATCCGGTCAAACCGCCCGTCGCGAGGACGAGGTAGTCGTAGTCCAGCGTGTTCTTTTCGAGGAACACCCTTTTCTGCGCCAGATCGAAGCCGGTCGCCTGGTCGAGCAGTACCGTGATGTTGGGCCGGTCGGACAGGATGGAGCGGATGGGCTGGGCGATTTCCGGCGCGGACAATCCGCAGGTGGCGACCTGGTAGAGCAACGGCTGGAACAAATGATGATTGGTGCGATCGACAACGGTCACCCGGGCATCGGGGCGATGGAAGTGCTTGCAAAAGGTCAGCCCGCCGAACCCCGCGCCGAGCACGACCACCCGAACCAATTGCTTGTCATTGCCGTCCACACGCCTAATTTCGACGAACCGGCGGAAATTGCAACGCAGGGTATCCGGCAAAACGAGGAAATTTTGGCCGGGCAGGGCTTCGGCTCCATTTTTTTATAGTCGAGCCGGGTGCCGGTTGTTACCGTGACATGATTATTCAGAATTCGAACATGGAATGGAACACCGAAGGGAAGGCGACCCAGGCGCGCGAACTGTGCGAGAAAGGATTGTGGCCGAAGGTACTGGCCTTCGCCCAAAAATGGCGTGAAGAAGACCCGGCGGACCATCGCGCGCTCTATTACATCGGCCTCGGCCTTTACGGAACGGGACAGTTTTCTCAGGCGGAGGCGGCATATCGCCACGCGCTGACGATCAACCCCACCGACGTCAAAGTGTGGAACAATCTGGCGGGGTTGCTCTATGAAAAACTGCAACGTCCGGCCGAAGGCGTCCGTTGCCTGGAACAAGCCATGAGGATCAATCCCGACCACAAAGTCGGTTGGGCGAATCTGGCCACCATGGTCGGCCGGATGGGACGCCATCATGAAGCGCTGGACTATGCCGGCCGGGCCATCGCCCTGGATCCCAAACTGGTGGAGGCCCACCTGCACAAGGCCAGCGCCGCCCGGGC
>CAYPSF010000112.1:0-14703 GCA_964413165.1 uncultured Bifidobacteriaceae bacterium | reverse complement strand
TACCTATGAGGGGAACAACGAGGATCCGCTGTCCCTCCACAAATACCTCTATTGTAAGGCCAATCCAGCAAACGGAAAAGACCCGAGCGGGCACGATATGGCTGAAATGGTGGTCGTTACCGCCATCATATTCACACTTTCAACTTCAACGATTGAACATGCAAGACCTCAGACCACGCCTAGCTTCTGGGACCAGATCAATGGTGGATCGTCGGGATTTGAAGAATATAACCAGAATATGTATTTTGAGTATCGGTGGAGTGGATGGTTGAATCGCGCGAAGCAATTCTATACGGACAAGCTCGGGGCTTTAGTGAATTCGAGTCTAAGCGCAAACCAAAGCTTAAAAGAAATTCCTTGGGATAACGCGCCATCCAGCCGTATTGGAGTATACCCTGCTGGGTCGAATTACGGCAGTGGGAATGACACTAAGTATGGAGACGCTCCCGAAAGTTATTGGGAGAAATGGAGCTCGCTTGGTGCATTCACCTTTGAAATTCAGGGTCCTATACGTATTGATGGAAATCAATGGCATGCTGATTTGATCGTCGGTGATGTTTCGTTGTTTAACAGTGATGAACCGGGTCACTATATATTTGGATCGCACGAAAAGCATTTCAATAGGGCTAGGTGGGACCTATCTGCTCAGATTGGCCAATAATACTCTCATCAAGTCTATAAATTTAACCAGGTGACTACCCAGCATAAAATTTCGATCGGTGGCTGCATAGCTATTGCGTTGGCCGGAGCCATCGCCGTCTTTACGCATCATCAAGATGAAACCAAATTGTTTAAACGATACGTTGCGATTAGTCCTCCAAACAGTTTTAAGATTTTGGAATCTGAGCGTCATGGGTTCAGAGAGTGGAATGCCTTTTTTCGTTTCCGTGTTAGCCCTGGGGACTTTTCAAAACTTCTTCAATGTAATAACGCGTCACTGCTTAATACAAAAGATTTGGATTCTATCGGCTTCGCGTCGTTAGCGATTCAGGTGCTTAAGCATCATTCGCCCGAAACCGATTTCGCACGTGATTATGAGTTCTATACTTTCTCGCCTACAAATTCGGTTACTGACAACTATCTCGCGATAAATAGAACGCATTCGGACGGCTACATCGTAGTGATTCGCTATTAGAGCGATTTTCCCCCGTCGCCAAGACTTGCCGTCATTCGCTTCCCCTTAAAAGAGCTACGCCGCGAAGCCCGGCAAGACTTGGCTCCCCCGAGGGTGTTCACTCGTGAGCTTTCCGCCGTCGTCACTCCACTGCGCTTTTTGAACTGGCCGCTGATCCGCGGCCCATTCCCCTACGCGGGCGTCCAGCCCAAACGCTCCGCTTCGTTCCCGCCGCCGTAAACTCCCGAGAGAACCAGAAGCCAGGCTCCCGCTGGTCGCAGGACAGCCCCTGCTAGAACTGACAGAACCCCATTTTGTCAGTTCTGTCAGTCCCCGGCTCGTAGTCCCTTCCCACCGTTCCCCAGGTTGCCCGGAATCCCCGCAGGCCGGAGGTAAACGGGTCAGTCCTCACTATTGACAATAAGGAGGTGCGGGGCAGACTGTGTCGATGCCGCGCAAGCTGCGATTGGAATACGAAGGGGCGATTTACCACGTGATGAATCGTGGGGACCGACGGGAGGCGATATTTAAAGACGACCGGGATCGGGAATGTTTTCTGGAAACTTTGGGCGAGTGTTGTGGCAAGACCGATTGGGAGGTGCATGCCTTGTGTCTGATGAGCAATCATTTTCACCTGGTGGTGGAAACGCCCAAGGGGAATCTGGTAGCCGGGATGAAATGGTTTTTAGGCACCTATACCGCGCGATTTAACCGGCGGCACAAACAATTTGGGCATTTGTTCAGCGGCCGGTACAAGGCCTTGATTGTGGATGGCAGCGGGAGCGGTTATCTGCGGACGGTCTGTGATTACGTGCATTTAAATCCCGTGCGGGCAAAGCTATTACAGCCGGAACAGAAATTAGGGGCGTATCCATGGAGCAGCTATCGGTGGTATGTGGCCAGATCGGGAAAACGACCGAAATGGTTGCGTGTTGGGCGGTTGCTGGGGGAAATGGGTATTCCCAGGGACAGTGCCGCTGGCCGGAAGGAATTTGAACGACGGATGGAACTGCGGCGGTGGGAAGGGCATCCGGAGCAATGGAAAGGGATGCGGCGCGGCTGGTGTTTGGGTAATAAGAAGTTTCGGAAGGAGTTGCTGGCCCAAATGGCAGAGCGGGTGGGGACAAGTCATTATGGAGCCGAACGGCAGGAATCCGGGGAAGAGAAAGCCGAAGGGATAGTGGCAGAAGAGTTGCAGCGGCGGCGTTGGGCGGAAGAAAGCTTGAAGAATCGACGCAAAGGCGATCCGGAGAAGGTGAAGATCGCATTGCGATTGAGGCGGGAAAGCATTATGACGCTGAAATGGATCGCCGCCCGGCTGCAAATGGGAACCTGGACGAACGTGTCGAACTGTCTGGCGAACAAAGGAAAATAAACGGGGTACTGTCAATAGTGAGGACTGACCCGTTTGCGTTTGCGTTTGCGTGTTGTTGTCTTTGTACGATGACTTGCGTTCTCCTCGCCGCGGTTCAATTCGCGGCTGGACGGAGGGAGATGCTTTTTAATTCGGCGGACTGTTCGCGGCCGATGATGATGAGTTTGTGCGCGCCGGCGGACAGGTTGAAACGTTTGGGAACAAATTCGTCGCTGTCCACTTCACCTTTCCCGCGCCAACTGACGGTCCGTTGCTCAAATCCGTTCGTTACGTCGATGTCCCAGATCATCGCCGGGTCTTCCGGTTGGGCGTCCACATTCACATAAAACGAATTGGAATCTTCGCCGGGCGCATTCACCAACACTTGAATCACATAATTGCCGGCATTGGTGACGGTGAAATTGAAAACCGCTTTGCCGCCAGCCGGGAGTTCGGTTGACTCCGGCTGGGAAATGACACCGTTCGTCAAAATCAACGGCGCACTCACCGCGGCCGCGGACGCCGGCAACGTCAGCGCGACCTGCGTCATCTGGTTGGAGGCGGATGGCGGTGCCACGTTGGTGGTGGCTGCACGGGTGAACGACGGAATGACCAGTGCGCAAGCCAACAGGAGGGCAGGGGATGTTTTCATGCGGCCATTCTTAAACCGCCAGGCCATGAAAGAAAAGTCTAAAGGCTATAGTAAGGGAAGGAACGAGGGAACATTCAACATTCGACTTGCTTTGTAGAACCCATCATCCGGCGTTCTCCCCTCTTCCCGGCCCTCTCCCCCAACTTCGTTGGCGGAGAGGGAGATCTCATGGCGATACAAGGCTGGCGCGCAGATGTCTTCTACAAAGCACTTCCAACCTCGAACATCCAATGCCGGAAAAAGAATCACCGATCACCAGGTTCTGGTTTTTGAATGCTGTTCGGTCTCTGGTTTTTTTGCCGTTTTGGCCTTTGGCCTTCAGCCTCCAGCCTTTAGTCTTGTCCGCATGTCCTTCACCGTAACGCAACCTCTCGGCCGGCCACCGACTTTCTCCCAGCTTCAAGCGCTGGCCGGACAGCATGACGTCCAGATCAACGGCAACGAACTGGCCGGCGGGTTCTGTCATCCCAGCCCGGAGGAGCCCAAGGTACAGGGGAACTATGTCATTGAACCCAACGGTGACATCCGCGGTGATTTTGCCGGCCAGATACTCGGGAAACTGGCCGGGACGTTTGTGTTTACGGCCGGAAAAGCCGAGGTCACCGTCACCGAAAAGCCGTTCCTGCTTCCGGAGGCAATGTTGAAATCAAAGTTGTCCGAGGAGCTAAAAAAGTTCTGCGACCGGTTTTCTTCCGCGGCGTAGGTCGCGGAAGGTGACACGTGGCGGGTGACAGGTGACAAGAAACAGGAAGCGGACGGGACAAACTCTTTGGGAGGCGCTGCCCCCCGGCTAATTTCCATCAATCCTCCGGATTTTTTTTTGCGCCTTTGCGTTTGGTGTACACGCTTAGCGTGCCTGTGCCTGGAGGCCAATTCACACCCTGAAGGATGGACGCCAAACAGGTTTTCGCGTATTTGGCGGGATGGTTCCAATCCCTGATTCAGCGTTCAGCCTTGCCCCTGAAATTTCGCCCCGTATCGGGACTGATTCGCCCCTCAATTCACCCAACATGTCCCTTAGTCCCAAGGTTTTTTATCCGGGTGTGGTAAGTATTTGGCAATGAACCAAACCGCCCGGATTTAATATGAATTTATCTTCCATTTATGGCATTGCTCGACGCCGCGGCGGCACCATCGAGGTCGATAGTGCGCCCGGTTTTGACACCTGCATCGAATTCGCCGTTCCCATCCGGGAAAAAACATCGTCCTCCGGCCCGGATGCCCCGCCGCCCGGCAACCGAAAGCGTTCCCTGCGCATCCTATGCATTGATGACGACCCGCGGATCCGGGAATTCATGACGGATTGTCTCCGGCATTTTACGCATCAGGTGATGGTTGCGCCCGGCGGAAAACAGGGATTGGAATTGTTCCGCACCGCGGCGTTGGAAAACCAGCCTTACGAACTGGTCATCACCGACCTGGGGATGCCGGGCATTGGCGGCCGCCAGGTGGCCCGAACGATCAAGGCGGAGTCGCCCCATACACCGGTCATCATGATGACCGGCTGGGGCGCGATGATGAAGGAAGAAGGAGAAACAACCGCGGAGGTGGATGTGGTCGTCAACAAGCCGCCGCGGATGGCGGAATTGAACGATTTGATCCTCCGGATGGCGGCGTAAAAAAGGCTGAAGGCTGAACGCTGAAGGCTGAAGTTAAGATGGATCGGCATTCAGCCTTCGGCCCTTAGCCTTTTCCGCCAATGATACCCGCCGCCTGATGGATTAATTGCAGCAACGGGTCAGGGAACCACACGCTGAAAACGAGCAGGCCGCCCACGAGCAAGGCCATCGCGGGCACGCCGTCCCAGGGCCGGGCGTCGTTGGGGCGTTCGATCTTACGCGCGCCCAAGAGAATGCGGGTGAGTTGATTGAGGATGCCGCAAAAGGCCGCAATCAGCGCTGCCAATATCAGGCAGCTGATGACCGTCCGGCCCGCGGCGAATCCGCCGCTGAGCACGGTCAATTCGCTGTAAAACAATCCAAACGGTGGCAGGCCGATCGCCGACACTGCGGCCAGCCCCATAAACAGCACCGTCAGCGGCAACACGTGGACCACGCCGGGGCCGATGACCCGGAATTTCATTGAATGAAACGTCTGGTGGATGTTGCCGGCAGCGAAGAACAACACTGGTTTGGTCAGCGCATGGTAGCCCATGTGCAGCAACGCGCCGAAAATGGTCACCGGCGTATTCAGGCCGACGGCGGCGCAGATGAGCCCGACATGTTCGAGGCTGGAGTAGGCGAGCATGCGTTTGAGGTTGCCCTGCACGAGGATGAACGGCGCGGCCAGGAACATGGAGAACAGGCCGAATCCCAGCAGCAGGTTGCGGCTGTACCCGGTGCCCAGGCATTGCGTGGTGAGGATGTGAAAGCGGAGCAGGGCGTAGATCGCAACTTTAAGGGACACGCCGGACAGCATGGCGCTGGTCGGCGACGGCGCTTCGCTGTGCGCGTCGGGCAGCCAGGTATGCATCGGCGCGAGCCCGGCCTTGGTGCCGTAACCGATGAGCACGAAGATAAACGCCAGTTGAATCAGGCGCGGATCGAATTGCGCCGCCACGGTCATCAGGTGCGACCAGTTGAAACTCGGCAATCGTCCGCCGCCGCCCTGTCCAACCGCCGCGGCGTAGGTGATGACCGTGCCGAACAGCGCCAACGCCAGTCCGAGGCCGCCGAGCATGATGTATTTCCAGGCGGCTTCCAGGGAGGTGCTGCGGTTGTAGAGCGCTACCAGCAGCACGGAGGCCAGCGCGGTGGCCTCGAGCGCGAACCACATCACACCCAGGTTGTTGGCCAGCACCACCAGGAACATGCCCGAGGCAAATACCGGCGTGAGCACGCAGAATTCCTTGACCCGGCCGGCCGTCACCACCCCGGCGGCCACGTCGCGGCGAAAATAACGTCCGGCATAAAGCGACGAACCGAGGGACACCGCCGAGATGAGCAGCACCATCCAGGAGCTCAACGCGTCGGCGTAGAAAAATTGGTTCCATTCCGTCACCACGGTATGGGCGAGCACTTCCGGGAGCAGTCGGACGCCGAGCGCGAGCGTGGCGGCGAAGGCCAGGATGTTGATCCATTCCATGAGCCGGCGCCAGCGCGACGGCGTCAGCAGGCAGAGCAGCGCGGCGGCCAACGGGACGAGGAGAATGAGCGTTAACAACGCCATAATAAAAAGGCTAAACCTAGTGATCAGTAATCAGTTATCAGGCTTCACATCTCTGCGCCTTCACGTTCGGTGTACACGCTTTAGCGTGCCGGGATGCGAATTCACACCCTGAAGAGTGGACACCAAACAGGATTGCGTGCCTCAGCGCTGAAAGATTTTTGCATTCTTTGTCTTCTTTCGCCTTCCCGTCTTGACTTTAACCTTCAGTCTTTCTCTCTTGTCATCCGCTCCAGCTGACCGGCCCCGTTGATGTGCCAATCCTCACGAAACTGACCTTCATCACAACTGCCAACAATCTGCACCCGGGTCACCGGTGTTAGAATGGAAAGCTCGCTGGGCATTCTCCAATCCCTGGGGCGCTGCGCCACGCCGGGTTCCCATTTAACCCCGGCAGCCGTGACGGTGTAAGTCATTGCCGGGCGGCGTCTGGGTGTGAATGGCATATTCCCCCCGGTGTAGGTCAGGTTGTAGTCATCCCACAGATAGGCGCGAAAACGGAAATTATGCAAAGTCTGGTTGCTGGTGTTAATGATAACAAAGTGTTGTGCCCCGCCGGTCACGGGCTCCAATACCGGTTTGATTGGAGCGAACGTCGTGTCCTGCAAAGATTCGCAGCTGGTCAACACCGCGAGACCGAAACATCCGGACAACAACATGCGGGTCACTCGAAGCGCAAGCGTCTTCGTCCTCGGTTTCAAATCCTGCGATTTTTCACTCATAACTTCAGCCTTCAGCCTTTGCTTGGTCAGCCTTTGAGTTGGTCGAGTTTGCCGGTGTCCATGGAGGCGAAGGTTTCGCGGATGCGGTAAACCAGGATGCCCAGCACCATCACCGCCACCATCACGTCGAAGAAAATGCCCAGCTCCACCACGAGCGGCATGCCGTAGGTGGTGAGGGCGACGGCGGCGAGCATGACGCCGTTCTCAATGGTGAGCAGCGCGAGCACCTGGGAGATGGCCTTGCGGCGGTTGATCATGAGGAAAAAGCCGGTGAGCAGCAGGGCGATGGCGATGGCCAGCGTGTTGTTGCCGAGCTTGTGCAGGGTCGTGAACGGCCGGGCGACCAGGTAACCCAGGAGGGTCAGGCCACCGCAGATGAGCATGGAGGTGGGCGCATTGAACAGCGGCTCGATTTCCTGGACGATATTGATGCGGCGGACGAGCCGGTTGAGCAGCCAGGGCAGGAAGATGACCTTTCCGACGAGGGTGAGCACGGCGACGATATAGACGTGGGTGGCGTTGTAATACCAGGCGACCACGGTGGCGATGGCGGCGAGCATGAGCGATTGCAGGGCGAAGAGCCGGATGTTGGTGAGCAACATCCGCTGCACCACCAGGAGCAGCTGCAACACCAGCATCAACGCCGCCAGCAACATGATGACCTGCGAACCGATTTCGGTCGGGATGGGAATGGCGGCGGGAGGATTCATAGATCAATGAAACAGGAACGTGGACAACAGGGCCATGGCCGCGAGCACGAAGGCTGCGCTCAACAGGTCCGGCACGCGGAACAGGCGCAGCTTGGCATTGACGGTCTCCACCAGCACCACGGCGGCGGACAGCATGAAAACCTTGATGAGAAAAAGCGCCAGTGCCAGGCCAAGCGCGAGCACCGAACCGTCGGCGGCCAGGCCCACCGGCAGAAAGACATTCACCAGGATGGCCATGAGCACCAGTTGTTTGATGGACGCGCCCCATTCCATCAGGGCGAGATAACGGCCCGAGTATTCCAGCAGCATCGCCTCGTGGATCATGGTCAATTCAAGATGCGTGGCCGGGTTATCGATGGGTATCCGACCCGTCTCGGCCAGCAGCACGATGAACAGCGCCGCAAAGGCCATGAGGCGCGTCGGGTTCAACAGTTCCCAGCCTGATGACTGCGAGGCGGCGACCATGTGGCTGAAGTCGGTGGAGCCGACGGTGATGGCCACGGTGAAGATGGCGAGCATCAGGGCCGGTTCGGCGATGGCGGCGATGGTCATCTCGCGGCTGCTGCCCATGCCGCCGAACGTGCTGGCCGGGTCGAGTCCGCCCAAGGCCAGGAAGAACCGCCCGAGCGCCAGCAGCCCGACAACGGCCAGCACACCGCCAAACAAACTCAACGGCGCCGACACGGTCACCAGCGGCACCATCAAACCCACCAGCAACGCGGTGACGAAGACGACGTAAGGTGCGGCCGAGAACACCCACGACGCGTGCTCGGAAATGACCATGTCCTTGCGCAGGAATTTCGCCAGGTCGAAATACGGCTGCCAGGTGCGCGGACCGCGGCGATTTTGCAGCCGCGCCTTCCAGTTCCGGATGCAGCCGGTGATAAATGGCGCCAGCGCCAGCAACAGCGCTGTTTGCATCACGATGGCGAGGAGGTCCGGTTTCATAACGCGAACAACAGGAGCAGCAACAGGGTGATGAAAATGTAAATGAGATATGCCTGGAGGCTGCCGGCCTGCAGGGCGCGCATCCGCCGCGACAGGCGCAGCACCTGCCGTTGCAACGGGCGATAAATCCGCGTCTCAAAGACCTCCTCGACATGCGCCTCGAAGCGGATGCTCGTGGTGAAGTAAGGCGAAAAGTCGTATTCCCGCTGCACTTCGCGTCGCGGGCGGAACAGCGCCTTGAAAATCATCCGGATAGGTTTGGAAAAACCGGTGGCGGTATATTCCATGCGCGGGGTCAGGCCCTTGAGACCGCAGTCCCACGTCGGGCCGATGCGGGTTTTCGTTTTTTGCCCGAAGACCAGCCATAACGCGAAAGGAATGCACAGCAGGGCAACACCCAGCACCGCGATGCCGAGGGTTGAGACCGTGCCGCCGGCCTGATTGACGCCGGAGAGCACCAGGCCGTTGGCCAGGGTCAGTTGCTGGCTGATTTGCAGGCCGGTGAGCAGCTGCGTCAATGGGTCGAGAACCTTGAGGAACAGGGTGGGGCAAAGGCCCAGGAAAACGCAGGCGGCCACGAGGACGCCCTGGCCGAGCAACATGGTGAGCGGAGCTTCATGTGCCTGCGCCGCCGGCTCGCTGCGCGGTTGCGCCAGGAACGTAATGCCGAACGCTTTCACGAAACACGCGGCCGCCAGCGCGCTCGTCAGGGCCAATAACGCCCCGCCGATCGGGAACATCAGACGCAACAAACTGTCCGTGGTGCCGAATCCCTGGAGCAACGACTGGTAGGTGAGCCATTCGCTGACAAACCCGTTGAGCGGCGGCAGCGCGGAGATGGCCACGGCGCCGATGAGGAAACAGAACGCCGTCTGCGGCATCCGCCTGGCGAGCCCGCCCATCTGTTCCATGTCGCGCGTGTGCGTGGCGTGCAACACCGCGCCCGCGCCGAGGAACAACAGTCCCTTGAACACGGCGTGATTAATGGTGTGATACAGCCCCGCGATGAGCGCCAGGGTGGCCAGCAGCGGATGGCTTGGGTGGAGAGCGTCTTGATGCAGGAACATCAGCGCCGCGCCGAAACCCATCAGGATAATGCCGATGTTTTCGATGCTGTGATAGGCCAGCAGCCGTTTCAGGTCATGTTGCATCAGGGCATAGAGCACGCCCAGCACGGCGGAAATCGTGCCGATGGTCAGCACCGTCACACCCCACCACATCGGCGGATTGCCGAGAAAATAAAAAAACACACGCGTCAGGCCGTAGATGCCGCTCTTGATGAGCACGCTGGACATGAAGGCGGAGACGTTGCTGGGCGCAACCGGATGGGCGGCCGGCAGCCAGGTGTGCAACGGCACGATGCCCGCCTTGATGCCGAAGCCGACCAGGAACAAAAGAAAAGCCGCGTTGCGCGAACCGGACGACAACCAATCCGCATTTCCGGCCAGCGCATGAAAACCGGCGAAGCCATAACCGCCCGAGGCCTGGAACAGCAGGAGGAAGCCGAGCATGATGCAGCCCGTGCCGATGTGCGACATGACAAAATAGAGGACGCCGGCGCTGCGCGTCTCGGGTTTCTCATGTTCGAAACTGACGAGGCAGTAGGCCGACAGCGCCATGATTTCCCAGACCATGAGGAAGAAGAACGCATTGTCCGCCATGACCACGAGCGTCGTGGCCAGCAGCATCAGGTTGAAGAACGCGCCCAGCACGCCGACGTTTTTGCGTCCGTAAAACCCGCGCACATAACCGATCGAAAACAGCGACAGCGCGAAGGCGAGCAGAGAAACAATCAGTCCGAAAAACGCCGACAGCGGATCGAGGGTTACCGTGAACTGAACGTATGGAATCAGGGTCGGCAGCAACTGGAGCTGCAGCGGGGCGGCGTTGGTGGCGTCCGCGGCCAGGGACATCACGCACGCGACCGCTCCGCACAAGGCGGCCAGGGTGCCGCAGCCGAAGGAAAAAAAGCCGGCCAGTTTTTCGTGCCGGAGAAACAGCAAACCCATCGCGCTACCCAGGACATACCCTGCCAATGCCAAGGGCAATAAAGTTGTCGGGGTGAGGTCCATAGGCGGGCCGCTCAGTCCATCCCGGTTGGATCCCTTGGTTGGGGAGCGGGATGGCGATGGTCCAGGGCGCGGCGCTTCACGCCGCCGACGGTATCAGTCTTGTCCAGCCCAGGCAACCACCGGCTGCGGTCCGCATCGGGGAGGCTGCCGGCGGGGGAATTCAGGACGCTGTTGACGCGTTCCATGGCTGAGGTCAACTCCTGGCGTGCGACTTCAAATTTCCGTTTTTCCAGGCGCAACGGATCGGTGACCGGGGCAGGGGGCAGGCCGAGAATTTGCCGGGACCTGGCCAGGGCGGCGTCAATATGGGCGCAGACATTTTCCTGCCCGATCCGGTCCAGAAACCCTGCCCGGCCCATGACCAGCATCGGCTGGGTGTGCGGTCCGCTCAGGATGAGGTGCTTGCCTTTGCGGTGCAACCGCTCGTAAAGATCTTCCAGCGCGTTCAAGCCGGTCGCATCCATGGCCATTACTTTCCGCATGCGGAGAATAAGGATTTCGGGTTCCCGTTTCTCGCGTTTCAGAATGCTTTCCAGCTTGTCCGCGGCGCCGAAGAAAAACGCGCCGAAGATGCGATAGATCATGACGCCCTCCGGGACCTCCTTGCCGACCAGCGAATGTTGCGAGCCTTCCGTTTCCGTGGTTTCGTCCACGGCCATGATCTGCGTGGTTTCCGACGACCGCTTGATGAACAACATCGCCGCCAGCACCATGCCGATTTCCACCGCCACTGTCAGATCGACCACTACCGTCAGGGTGAAGGCCACCATAAAAACGGCCGTGTCGCAGACGGGCCATTTGGGCAGGCGCCCGAAATTGTGCCATTCGCCCATGTGCAACGCCACGTTCACGAGCACCGCACTCAGCGTGGCCAACGGAATGAACTTCGCCAGCGGCGCGGCGACCAGGATAATACTCAACAGGATCAACGCGTGAACGATGCCCGCCACGGGTGAGCGCGCGCCGCTCTTGACGTTGGTTGCGGTCCGCGCGATGGCGCCGGTTGCCGCGATGCCGCCGAACAACGGGCTGACGATGTTGGCAATGCCCTGCGCCATGAGTTCCTGGTTCGAGTCATGCCGGTCGTCCACCATGCCGTCGGCCACCACGGCGCACAGGAGCGATTCGATGGCCGCCAGCAGGGCGATGGTCATGGCCGGATGAAACAAATGCCGGATGTTTTCCCAGGCCAGCACCGGGAGGTGAGGTGCGGGCAGTCCCTGCGGGATACCGCCGAAACGGCTGCCGATGGTTTCAACCGGCAACTGGAACAAGCCCACGGCCACGGTGCCCAGTACCAGCGCCACAATGGAGCCGGGCACGCGCCGCTGCCAGCTTTTGGGCCAGAACAGGATGATGGCCAGCGACGCTGCCGCCGTCGCAAGCGTAGGCCATTGCAACGCGCCCAGGTGCAGGGCCAGCACCTTCATCTTTTCGATGAACTCCGAGGGAACCTTGTCCACCTGGAGTCCGAAGAAGTCCTTGATCTGGGAGGCAAAAATCAGCACCGCGATGCCGCTGGTGAAACCCATCGTCACCGGATACGGGATGAACTTGATCATGTTCCCCAGCCGGGCGATTCCCATCAGGAGCAGGAAGACGCCCGCCATGATGGTGCAGATGGCCAGGTTGTCCGGGCCGTACTGGGCGCCGATGCCGAAGAGGATGACGATGAACGCGCCGGTCGGTCCGCCGATGCTGACCCGGGTGCCGCCGAGGGCGGAGACGATGAAGCCGGCGATGACGGCGGTGAAAATGCCGGCTTCGGGTTTGACGCCGGAGGCGATGGCGAACGCCATGGCCAGGGGCAAGGCGACAATGCCCACCGTGACACCGGCCACCATATCCGCCTGAAGATCCCGCAGTGAATAATTCCTTAGCGTGTCCACCAGTTTCGGGCGGAACGAAATTGAAACGTTCATAGTTTACGACTTGTACAAAATTTCAAAAACCACAGAGAAAAATGTTTTCCGTATCGGTGCAGGTTGAAGCAGCCGGCGCAAAACTCACTTTTTTGCCGGCCGGCCGGATGGCTGTCCTCCTGCCGGTAGATGCTCAACCGGCTGCTCGCCTTCCTCCCGCTACTGAAACCAACTTGCCGACAGTATTCGACCCGATTGGATGTCAGGCCACCAACCGGATTTTGGCAACTTTACGACGCCGTTTTGCTTTTGAGCCGGTGCGAAATCCGGGCCAGGCCGGGGCGAATTTAGATAGCCGGCCGGCACCGCCTCGATTATCATTTGGGCCGGGTTGAAGCGAGGTTCTGCCGGCATGGCCTTCCGGCACACCCAAGTCGTTGATGGACACCGTCCCGGAGCGGATGACGCCCGGCCCAGAAAAAGATAAAAAACCTGTTGACAGGGGGATGGGTGTTTAATATTTTGCGCCTACTAGCAGAGCCGGAGTAGAGCAGTAGCGACTAGTAAAAGACATAAAGAGCCAGTTGCCCCTTGGATTTTTGATAGAAAAAAATGAGGGGAACGGGTTTTTTTGTCGTTTTGTGTATCGGGTCGGACTAATGATTTTAAGGCGCCCATGTAGCTCAGTTGGTAGAGCGCGTCCTTGGTAAGGACGAGGTCATCAGTTCAAACCTGATCATGGGCTCCAATAATTTATTGACTAACAACCAACGACATCAACGCAGGAGAATAAAATGGCTAAAGAGCAATTCCAACGAACGAAACCGCACGTCAATGTCGGCACCATTGGGCATATTGACCACGGCAAATCCACCCTGACCGCTGCAATCGTTGCCACCCAGGCGCGCAAAGGCCTGGCCAAACCGATTTCGTATGCCGACATTACGAAGGGCGGCACGGTGCGCGATGAAACCAAGACCGTCACCATCGCCGTGTCGCACGTCGAGTACCAGAGCGACCAGCGCCATTACGCCCACATTGACTGTCCCGGCCATGCCGACTTCATCAAAAACATGATCACCGGCGCGGCGCAAATGGACGGCGCCATCCTGGTGGTGGACGCGTCGGAAGGTCCGATGCCCCAGACCAAGGAGCACGTGCTGCTGGCCCGCCAGGTCGGCGTGCCCGCCATCGTGGTTTTCCTGAACAAGGTGGATCTCGTGGACGACAAGGAACTGCTGGACCTGGTCGAAATGGAAATCCGCGACCTGTTGACCAAGTATGAATTTCCGGGCGACAAGACGCCGATCGTTCGCGGCAGCGCCAAGGCGGCGCTGGCGGGCGAGAAGGACGGCGAAGACGCCATCCAGAAATTGATGGAAGCCATTGACGCTTTCATTCCGCTGCCGATGCGTGAAGTGGACAAGCCGTTCCTGATGTGCGTGGAAGACGTGTTCAACATTGAAGGTCGCGGCACGGTCGTGACCGGCCGTGTCGAACGCGGCGTGCTGGAACGCAACTCGGAAGTTGAAATCGTCGGGCTCAAGGACACCCGCAAGACGGTGGCCACCGACATTGAAATGTTCCGCAAGCTGCTGGACAAGGCGACGGCGGGCGACAACGTGGGCGTATTGCTGCGCGGCACCAAGAAGGAAGAAGTCGAGCGCGGCATGGTGCTGGCTAAACCCGGCAGCATCACCCCGCACACCAATTACAAGGCGGAAGTCTATGTGCTGTCCAAGGAAGAAGGCGGCCGGCACACCCCGTTCTTTACCAACTATCGTCCGCAATTCTATTTCCGGACCACCGACGTCACCGGCACCGTCACCCTGAACAAGGGCGTCGAAATGGTGATGCCGGGCGACAATGTTTCAGTGGAGATCAAGGTCATTGCGCCGGTAGCGATGGAAAAAGGCCAGCGTTTTGCGATCCGCGAAGGCGGGCGGACGATTGGCGCCGGGCGCGTGACGGAGATCATTGCCTGACGCGGTTTTCAACCTGGCAGGCGGGAAAGTTGAATGTCCCGCCTCCGGGTTTGTCGAAAGACAACGAGATTGGGCGGATACGGCAGTAGCTCAATTGGCAGAGTAGCGGTCTCCAAAAC
>CAYPSF010000111.1:0-14784 GCA_964413165.1 uncultured Bifidobacteriaceae bacterium | reverse complement strand
ATCTTCGTATGGCCCGACATGCCGCAAATAAGCCACGCGCATCGGTTTGATTTTTTGGGTAATGACTTTCATAACTTTGGCTGTGATGTGGTTTGTGTTGAAGGTGGCCAAAGGCACTCCCGGCTGAAAATGCACGCCGGACGGCGCGGCGAGAATGGCAATCGGCCCGGCTGCGCGGCGAAACTCCGCCGGCGATTCTCCGTAGGCCGCCTTGAACGCCCGCGTGAACGCCGCATGCGCCTCGTAACCCGCGTCCAGCGCCACTTGGATCACCTGCTTCGCGCCCGACCTCAATTCCATCGCCGCCCGCTCCAACCGCAGCCGCCGCACATGGTCCGCAATCGTCTCACCCGTCATCGCCGCGAAGACGCGATGAAAATGAAAACTCGAAAAACACGCCACCCGCGCCAACTCCTCCAGATCCAACGCCTCATCCAGATGCTCCTGGATATGCCTCAATACCCGCAGAATGCGCTCGTGATAATCATTCCACGTTGCCGTATGCTTTGGCCGGGTGCCGCTCATTTGCACGCTAAACTAGCAAACGCCATTATGGGCCGCTTGACTAATCTTGCGGTTTTGCCGCTCCTGCACTCTTCTTGCGCACAGGTCTGGATTGTGCGCCAGAACCGTCGTGACACGTTAAGGTGGCGTGGGTGAATTTCTGCGTCGTAGCTGGACGTGGATGGACATGGATTTTTCCCGCAACCATCAATCTTCAACTTTCCCAAAATCCGCTGCAGCATCTTGTCCGACTTGGAAGTTGAATGTTGAGAGTTGAATGTTTCTCCTCAGCCTGAAATTTCACGGCCCCGGTCCGACGACGCGAAAACTCTGAGGCGGAAACGACGGAGCGTTGGTGGCGAATCCCGATAGATTGCACGTCGTAAGCTGATAATCGCTTCCCGCATTGCAGGCAACGGAGAGACCATGCATGGCCGCGTTAATGTCCGGGATGTAACCGGCTACATCGGGAGCCGTGGCCCCCTCATCATAGGTGCTGACACAGACCAGGTTGGTGCCGACCAGGGCCATGATCGGACAACCGCTGTCGCCGCCGATATGCGCCCGATTACCGTTGGTCCCCAGCCAGAGGGGACTGTCATCGTTGAAATAAACCAGGTTAAACAGACCGTTGTTGGCGGACAATTGCCATAGCGCGGGCTTGAGGGCCCGCCACTGGTCGCAAACCACCAGTTGCACCTGCCCGCGCAACCCCGGCACGCTCAACTGACGCAGATAATTCGTATAGCCGGCGGGCAGGACGGTGAAGGGATGTACCGTCGGCGGCAAATCCGCGTTTAGAATCCCCACGTCAAAATCCACACTGGAAAGCTCAACCACTCCGACCAGCCAACGCACCACATTGGAACCCCGCTCATCGATGAACAATAGATTCTGGTCATTGGTATTGCCGGCGCCGAGCATGTGGTTAACCGTCAGGATATGGCGTGGCGATATGGCCATGAACCCGCCCGCCCCGCCCAATTGATAAGCATTGGCCCCGCCCGTGGCGAATCGCTGCGGTATGGCCGTGATTTCCGGCGCACAGTACAGCCAGAAATTCGTGTTCCGGACCAGCGGTTGAGTCGTGGCCCAATTCGTTGACGTGACCCCCCAGGAACTGCCATCGATATTCTGCGGGAGACATGGACTGCTTAAAAAAATGGATTCCGCTCCATTCACGCCCAATGGATTGGCTCCCCAGTGATTCGTCCGGGCGACCAGATTGGTTCGGATATTAGCGGACAAATTCACCGACACCGCCGCTGACCGGCACACCGGGAAAGCCAACAGGACGACCAACAACAGGCATCTATTCATCAGGCGGAACGACTTTCCCGAAACCAGCCCGCGCCCGCGCTCCGGTCCGGATTGATGACGAACACAATCGCCCCAAGTCGGCAAACAATTCCTGCAATGACCGGCTTCATGATTCACCTCTCTCTCATAAGTCCTTGTCCAGCAGAAATCAAGCCTCAGCGGTGGGTGGCAAGTGACAGGTGACGGGTGACATGACTGGAAACAAAAAGGTAGGGCGCGTCACTCCGTGCGCGCCGCTCAACTCTCAGCCCTCAGCAATAACCAAATATCAACCACGGACGAACACCGATGGACACGGGTTTGCCGCGAAAAAGCACAAAAGACGCAAAGATTTCTTTTAAGAATTCTGCGCCTCCTTGTGGCCATCTTGCCTGCCCAACTCTCGCCTCATCCGCTGCACGATCCTGTCCGGTCCAGCCTTTAGCATTTGGCTTTGAGCCTTCGGCCTTGATAACGTTTCCGCCGTGAACACCTGTTCCCGTCACTCGCCACTCGTCACTCGTCACCCGCCTGCCGGGCCGAAGCTTCCGGGCAAAGGCCGCTCTCGCTTCGGCAACGCCAACCGTTTCGCTGGTTGGACCGGCACTATTGTCTTTGGCGCCGGTTTGCTGAGCGCGCCGGCGGATTCCCTGGACGATTTCATCATCGCGCGGATGCAGGAAAGCCACATCCCGGGCCTCTCCCTGGCCATTGTCCGGGACGGCAAAATCATCAAGGCGCAGGGTTACGGGTTCACGGATAAAAGCGGCCGGACACCGGTCTCGACCAATACGCTCTTTATGGCAGGGTCCGTCAGCAAATCCGTGGCGGCGTTCGGCGCGTTGCGTCTGGTCCAGGAAGGGCAATTGTCGCTGGATGCCGACGTCAATACCCGGCTACAGACCTGGAAAGTACCGGAGAACAAGTTTACCCAGGATCAGAAGGTCACCTTGCGGGAAATCCTGTCGCACAGCGCCGGCCTGACCGTTCACGGGTTCCCCGGCTACGACCGGAATGGTCCGATCCCGACGCTGACTCAGGTGCTGGACGGCGTCAAACCGGCCAACACAGCGGCGATTCGGGTGGACACGGTTCCCGGCAGCGAATGGAGATATTCCGGGGGCGGCTACACGGTCATGCAGCAGTTTATTATTGATGTGACCGGAAAACCGTTCCCGAAATTCATGAGCGACACGGTGCTGCAACCGCTCGGGATGACCAACAGCACGTACGAACAGCCGTTGCCGAAAGACCTGGCGACCTCGGCCGCAACCGGCTATTACGCCAACGGTAATGCCGTGAAAGGCAAATGGCACGTGTATCCGGAGATGGCGGCCGCGGGCTTGTGGACGACGCCGTCCGATCTGGCCCGTTTCGACATCGCCATCCAACAGGCGCTGGCCGGCAAATCCAATCCGGTCTTGTCGCCGGCGACCACCCGTCTGATGTTGACCCGGCAAAAGGCGGACGATGGACTGGGCGTCTTCCTGGGAGGCCGGGATAAAACGCTTAAGTTTTCGCATGAAGGACGCGATGAAGGTTTTGATGCCATCATGGTTGCATTTGCCAACACTGGCCAGGGTGCGGTCATCATGATCAACGCCAACGACAATTCGGGAGCCGGCAATAAAATCATTGAATTTATTGCACAAGAATACGATTGGAGCCAGCGCCAGCAGCATTAATATTCCGGCGTGTGGCAAGTGACGGGTGACAGGTGACACGAAAAAGGCGCTAACCAGATGGATGCAGATTACCTGCAGCAAGACCCTTTGACGCCAGCAGGATAAGGCCTTGATTTTCTATTAACAGTAACTCAATTTCTCCGACAATTAGTCATCGCATGAAAAGTTCATATGTCGTTCTGGGTCTTTTACCAGTGCTGGCGGCAATCTGTGCCGGATGCGCCGTGGCTCAATTGGGCGCATTGGAAAACGCACGTGAGGATATGAACAAGCAAGAATACCCGAAGGCCTTGGATAATTTATCGCAGGCCTGGCACTACTCCACCCCATCTCCGCAAATCGGTTCGGAGATATGCTATTTGGAGGGTCTCTGCTGGGAGCAAATGGATCAGTACGACAGCGCCAATGCGATGTATAGATACGCAACCAATCATTATCCAGAGACGCAATTTGGATACCTGGCCAAATCAAAACTTGAGGCTGGCGATGTCTATATCTCAGTCCATTCGCCGGATGTTCTCAAGCCATACGAACTGCAAATCGCAAATGTAATCACAAACAATTGGTATCAATTGTTAAAAGGTCTAAAGCAAAACCAGAAAGGGATGGTCGTTCTGAAGTTTGATGTGCAAACCAATGGCGTCGCTACCAATTTAATCGTTATTAAGAAAACGGTGAAAGAGCCCCTGGTAACGATGTGCCAGACTGCCGTCTTAAAATCGGCTCCTTATGAAAAGTGGACACCGGAAATGATTGAAGCGGTGGTCAAACCTTATTCGACGGTCACATTTACATTCCATTATTGGAAATAGCCCGCGAATCGGGAACGACGAGCTGATTTTAGTCCTCATCGCCATCGTGACCTCACTCGCCGGGCACAATGATCACGGCCGCTCGGATTTTGACCAGCGATGAACACAGATGGACACGGATCCCCATCAGTCAAGCGGCTCTTTCCATTCCACGGTTCTAATCTCTCCGGAGGCGACCTTGTTCCGTCCGTGGAGGACAAAATGCGCGAGCACAGTCGCCCGGGTGAACTCGATCCGGTAGCGGTAACTGCGCCGCCAGCCAAATACACTGCTGCGCTCCACCAGGGTCAGCGAGACAATGTCACCAACGTACTTTTTATACGTTTGAATGTCCTTTTGTTTGGACAGCAAGCGCTTCCAGGCCGACGCGGTGTAGTCATCGGTTTGAGCGGTGCCATCCATTCGGGCCTGCAGCACGGCGCGCAGGTGGGCGGTGACGGCGGGTTCCCGGTCGGGGATGGGTTTGTATTCGGCCATCTTGGGACCAGGCCGCGGACCGATGGATTGGCGCTTGAGATAGAGCGTGTGATTGGGAAAATCGAACGTGACCAAATGGCGCGCCAGAAAATCAATCCCGATGCCGTCGGACTCGACGTTCTCCAAGCTTAAGGAAAACAAGGGATATTTTTTGCCACTAAACATGCCGTAGGGCCAGTTCAATTCCCCGTTGGTCGGCAAAACCGCGGCGTTGGTCCATGACTGGAAATTTTTCGGCGTGAGCCAGCCATCGCCAAGATAACCGCTGTCAATGATCGAATGCGGGCCTTGCAGACCGAGAAAGTTTTCCGTGACGGCGGGCCGCGGGTCCTGGTCGTTCAACGTCACGATGGGAAAGGCTTTGCCCCAGGCGGATTTATCGGCGTGTTGGTCGTCGAGAAAGCGCATTTTGCCCGCGGCAAAATCCAGTTGGATGCAATAATTTTCCAGAACGTCCATGCCGAGAATGCCCATCAATTTCCGGTCGGTCCCGCGCGGCAGATCCAGGTTGCCGCAAATGATACCATCACCGGTTATCAGCAGCGGCGTGCCGTCCAAATAGAGCTTGGGCGCCACATAAACGCCGTTGGTAATGGCTTTACCCCAATGGTTGAGGACAGCGGTGCCGAGGCGTTTTCCGAGTTTTGGCGCCAGGGATTCATTTAACACGGTGGCACCCGCGCCGGTGTCCACGATAACAGGCAGTTTTTGGCCGCTGCCCGATTGGATGGTCACAATCAACCAGTTTCCTCGCCCGGCGTCCTGATTGATGGGCACGTCGGGGGGCAATGCGCCGCGGGCGGAGGATTCGATGGCGCAGGAGCAAAGGAGGATCAGGGCGAAGACAATGCCGGTGCTATTGAACGTAAATCTTGTGTTCATGAATTCCCATGCTTGCCCGCTGTCATGGGGCTTCGCACTTCGCGGCCCGCCTCAACCGCCGCGCCAGAAGCAGCAGTCCGCCTATGGCCAGGAGCGCGAGACTCTGAGGCTCCGGCACCAGCAGCACGTTCGGACCGGCTTGATAATCAGCCAGAATCTGAGCTGCGCCCAGGGCATTGTTGTACGTTCGCAATTCATCAATCGAACCGTTGTAAAACGGATCCGCTGAGAATTGCGAGCGGCCGATCCAGAAATTTGAGTAATTGGCGGTTGATGGATCGAGATCGGCTTGGCCGGTTCCGATGAGAACGCCGTCCAGATAGAGTTGCGCATGGCCGGTGTAGTAGAAATTGTGGACATAGGCCAGACAATGTTCGCCGCCCATGGGAAAAGCGTTGTTGATGCCCACCACCGCGTCGGAGTACAGCGGGTTGTCCCAATTGTTGAGCGAAATCTGGCCGAGCGGATGGCCCTGGGATTGTTCCGTGAGAATGATGAAGCCTTGACCGATCATGCCGTAAACCGGGTCCGGAACACTGTTGCCGAGGTCGAGAATGCGTTGCCAGGGATTCCCGCCGTTGAATGTGAACCACGTTTCGAGCGTGAAATTTTGTGTATGCAGGATATTCACGGGCAGCGACGCATACTGGCCCGTAACGGGACTGGTGTTCACGCCGTTGTTGGCGAGCACCAGCCGGCCGCCGCTCACCGAAGCGCCGTTCACCAGAACGCCGTTCGCGCCGCCCACCGTGTCATTAACCGTACCGTCGTTGAAACTGTACCGGTGGGTGATGTCCGCCCGCGCGATACCCGCAAACCCGGGAGACAAAACCGCCACCGTGGATAGACAAACACAAGTCAGAGCCCGACGAAGAATTATTGAATTGTGCGTTTTCATTTTTCACCTTCTGATTGATTAACCGACTGCACGCCCTACGTTTCCCCGCCTCCGGCCATTGTGCTGGCCAGACGAGTTATGTTACTAAAAATGGCTGAAGCCGGAAATAGACATTATTTGGATTGCTGTGAACAATATCCACCCGACGCCGGGTATTTCTCTTCGTTGCCTGCTCCCAGAAAGGCGCGAAGCACAAAACATTTTTCACCGCAAAGAACGCAGAGAGCGCAAAAGGTTTAACCGCGAAACACGCCAAATACGCGAAATGTCCTGTTTGGTGTCCGCCCTTCAGGGTGTGAGTTTGCATCCCGCACGCTAAAGCGTGCACACGGAACGCAATGAAACCAACCGCTCATTCATGCTTATTAGCGCTTATAAGTGAAGATTAGCGGTTCAAACCTGAAATTCCTCTGCTCTGTGGTCTTTGCGTTCTTCCTGTCCACCGTAGTCCCGCAGGCCGGAACGCAGGTGGACGGTTAAATCCCTAGGGTCAACACCCCATTGTGATTCGTGGTAAAACGACTATCAGTACAGGCAGCAAGTAAAGTGAAAGGACCGCATTATATGGTGAGTTCTCATAGGGGGAGCCGGAGTAGTGTCCTGCTCCCCTTTCTATGCGTTCTTTGCGCTCTTTGCGGTTGAATTTCCACCGGGAATCGGGACCGTCTGACCAAACGCGCCACAGCATGTCCCTCTAATCAGCGGCGCCAGGGTGGACGACGTCACCGTCGGGGCATATGATCCAGATATCAACATGAACACCAACACCCGGCCCTCCCCGGCGAAGTCAGCGCAGGCGGTCGGTTTGCGATACGTTACCGACGAACGCCCCGGCCTTTGCCGCGAGCGATGCGGACACGGGTTTCGTTACCGTTCGGCCGAAGGCCGGCTCATCCGCGACCGGCATACACTCAAGCGGATCAATTCGCTGGTCATCCCGCCGGCATGGCATGCCGTCTGGATTTGTCCGCTCGACCACGGCCATCTTCAGGCGACCGGTCGCGATGAGCGAAAACGCAAGCAACATCTCTATCATCCGCTCTGGCGGGAGACTCGCGATCAGACCAAGTTCGAACGGCTGATGGATTTTGCCCGCGCGTTGCCCGGCATCCGGAAGCGGCTGAAGCGCGACCTCGGGCATAAGGGCTTGTGCCGTGAAAAAATCCTGGCCACAGTCGTGCGATTACTCGAGATCAGCCTCATCCGCGTGGGCAATGACGAGTACGCGCGCGATAACAAATCCTACGGCCTGACCACGATGAAAAACCGTCACGCCCGGGTGCGCGGTGCGAAAATCAAGTTCCAGTTTCGCGGCAAGAGCGGCCGGGAACACGTCGTTGAAGTCGAAGATCGTCGCGTAGCCAGGATCGTTCGCGCCTGCCAGGACCTGCCGGGCCAGGAACTTTTTCAATACGTGGACGACGAGGGACAAAAGCACGACGTCGGCTCCGGCGACGTGAATGATTATTTGCGGGAAATCTCCGGTCGCGACTTTACCGCCAAGGATTTTCGGACCTGGGTGGGGACGATTTCGGCCGCCTGGGAATTGCGACGGCTGGGTCCCGATGATTCGGAGACCGACCTTAAGAAAAACGTGGTTGCCGCTGTCAAAGCCACCGCCCAAAGCCTCGGCAACACCCCCGCTGTCTGCCGCAAATCCTATATCCACCCCGCGGTCATCGAAGCTTATCTTGACCGCACGTTGATTACGAAGTTGAACGGACGGAGGAGCAAAACGTCTTCAGCCTCCTCGTCCCGTCTCCGGCCAGACGAAGCCGCAGTGCTGAGATTTTTGAAATGTGCCGGCAACGGAAGAAAAAAACACGCACGGCCAGCCAGCTGAAAAGCAGCGTGAACGCGTAGCGCTCAACGTCGAACTGAAGAATGGCTCGCGGGGATCGGCCTTCGCCAAGGCTACGGCGCGACAGGCGCTCTCCCCACCAAGCCGAACGGCAGTCGAAAGATTGAGTCAGTTTAGGGCTGAGAGTTGGGGACAAATGATCCCACCAGTCGCCTCACGGCAGCCCGAAGCCGTAAAAACGCCGCGGATAATTCGTCCACTGGGAATCGCCGAAATACGCCGTGCCACCGGTGAGTGTGTTCGTAGCTACCGGCACCCAGGTCGGTTTCGCCAGATTCGTGCAGGCCTGCACCACTACCGTCAACCCGTTGTTGCCGGTAATGTTGAAGCCGAATCGGTTCGTTCGCACTCCAAACACTCCGCCGGGCGCCGCCTGCGGATTCCACATCACCGTCGGTAACTCGCCGTAAAACGAGGTCCAACCGGTCGCCCCCGGCAGATAATAGACCGTGCCGAAATCTCCCTGGCACACTCCGGCTCCTTGCGTCGGCGCATTCCCGGCGAAATAAATGGACGAGTTCACATAATACCAGCCGCCCAAGGCGTAATCGCCGATATTGGTGACTCCGGCGGGGATGACCAGGCTGACGATATCGCAATAAGTAAACACCCAGTTGCCGATGCTCGTGAGGTTGGTGCTGAGAACCAGGGTATGGACGTTGGTGCACCCATAGAATGCATAATCCCCGAGGCTGGTCAGGCTGTTGGGGAGGACGACGCTGGTCAGGTTTGAGCAGGCCCAGAAGGCATAGGTCCCGATGCTGTTGAGGTTGGTGCCGAACACGAGATTGGTCAAGCCGATGCAGGAATAGAACGTCCCGTTGTTGCCGATGTTTGTGACGCTGTTCGGAATCACCAGGCTCGTCAGGCCGGTGCATTGATAGAACGCTCCGTCACTGATGGTCGTGAGGGTGTTGGGGAATGTGACATTGACCAGGGCGCCGTCGTAACCGAACGCATCCTGCCCGATACTGGTAAGGTTGGTGCCGATCGGCGCGTTGGTCAGGCTGCCGCATTGAAAGAATGAACCGGTACCGATGGTGATGATGTCGTTGGCAATCGTCAGCCGGCTCAGCTTGCCGCAGGAATTGAACATTTCGTCCGGGATATTGATGTGGCTGCCGCTGATGGAACAGGTGGCCAGGGCGCTGCAACCATAAAACGTACCGCTCCCCATGCTGAGGATGCCGCTGCCGATGGTCGCGTTGGTCAGGCTGGTACAGCCCTGGCAAACCGCGATGCCGAGGTTGGTGACGCTGTCGGGAAAGGCGACGCTCGCCAGAGCGGAACAATTATAAAATGCGAAGTTGCCAATATTCCCGACGTGGCCGCCTCCGAGGGCACAGGCAGTCAGGGCGGAGCAGGAACTGAACGCGCTGTTCCCGATGCTCGGGATGTTGGTGCTGATGATGGCATTGGTCAGGCTGGTGCAGCCTGCACAAACCCCGTTGCCGAGGTTGGTGACGCTGTCGGGAAAAGCAATGCTCGTCAGGCCGATGCAACCGGAAAATGCCGAATCGCCGATGTTGTTGATGCCGTAGGGAATGGTGATGCTGGTGATGTTGGTTTTGTTAAGGAATACCGAGCTGCCAATGCCGACGACCGGGAAATTTAAGATGGGGGCCGTCGTGCTGGGGATGACCACGGCACCACCCGGCCCGGAGTAGGACGTAACCGTGGCCTGGTTGTTGGCAATCGAGTAGGAAAATTGCGCCCGGACCGCGGCGGGTAACACTGCCAGCGTCAGTAACACGGCGACTCCTCTTGAACCAAGGGCATTCATAATGCTTCCGAATAACCCTTTTTAGCACCGCCAACTCCGCCGTTCAAGAAACAAATCCGGGTCAACCCTGATATCTGCTGATAGCGGTCATGAGAGCTTGCAGAGTATGACCATGTAACCTAATCATGCGCTGCAGCGAACCCGGCGAGAGCGTCGCGGTAGCAATCGGTGCGTCTCGTACGCCGGGTCGCTGAGCTCTGGACATTGGGCCACGGAACCGATAGGAGTGATTATGAATATGACATTTAAGAAATGGGTTGCCTTCGGAGTGGCCATGCTTTGCAGCGTCGCAGCGGCTCAAACAAACCATGTCGTTCCCTTTCACTCACAAGACTTTGAAACGAAGGCGTTTTTTGAATCTGTGGTTAATAGTTCAAGCGTCCTGAAGCAAGGTTCCAACAGCATCAGTACAGTCAGCGCGTTCGTTACACTCACACAGAAAGGAATTCTTGGATATTCTTCAAGGCTCGAAATTCAGTTCTTTACAAGGCCACTCACAGAGAAAGATCGAACTGATATTTTAGGGAATGGCGCCAGGGAATTGGAGAGAAGTGGCCATGCCATGCTTGTTCTATCGCTGGATAAGGATAATAAAGTGGGCCAGGCGGATTTAAGCTGCGTGATTCCGGGAACGACAATTACCAGGACCGTGGCATGGAAGCCCGAGGACTTGGGAAGATATTTTTCAGACTATAAATTCGACGGGAAACAATTAACTCTGAAAAGCAAAGGTAGCTATAGTGACCTGGATTCAGAACAAGAACGGATAAAGTTGTCCTGGAAGGTGGATTTAGACCTTCCTGTGTCGCGCGAGGTTAAAAAGTGAGAACAATTTCCTTTGTCTCTTGCGGCCCTCCGCCAGCACCCGCTGCCGGATCAGTGCCGAAGTAACCATGCCTCCCAGCGCCGGCCGATGGCGATTCCAGACAAAGTTTGCAACGACTTGCGGAAAACGTTTGCAAGCTTCCGGAAACGATTTACCGGCTTGCGGACGAAACCTGCAGACTTGTCCATGACGTTTGCAAGCCTGCAGACGAAACACGCAAGGTGGTCCACGCTGTTCGCAAGGATGCGGACCAAACCGACCGGCTTGCGGACGAAGCAAACCGACTTGCGGATAAAGCGGACTGGTTCGCGGACGAAGCGGACTGGCTGGTAAATTGAAGATTCAAGGTTGCAAAGACGATTTGCACGGTTGCAAAGCCACTCCGCAATATTGAAAAACGATTTTCCGAGCGCGCATTCTTATAGCAACAGGCTGAAAACGAATGCGTTAGCCCAAAAACGCTGAAACTTGACATTTTTTGGGAGGGCAACCGCTCAAACAAGGTATCGGGCTGACGGGCCACGTCTGAATTTGTTTGCTGAGCCTCGGAACAAGAAAAACAGATCATAGAAACTGCAAGACGATGAAAAATCCTTGCAACCATGCAGAGGGGAGTCAAAATCCTGAAAACCAGCCCACGCTGGTCGCAGGCGAGAAGCCAAATGGGAAATCCCAAATGAAAACTCCATCCTTTGGTTTCAGTGCGCTGGCCTTCTTTGCTGCTGGTGTCAGTGCTTGGATAGTCGCGCTCATACCGACGTCGGCTGCTGAACTTGCGAAGCCGGCCTTTCGGACGGCATACGACCTGCCTCCTCAGAACGTGCTCGACGTCCTGCTTGCTCCGGCGCCCGCGGTACCCGTTCTGAGCCCGCCGCGCGACAAGGCGCTGCTCGTGACCTGGGTCCAATATCCTTCCATCGCCCGCGTGGCGGAGCCCTTTCTTCGGCTCGCCGGAGAGCGCGTCGAACCCCGCAACCGCAGCAACCACTCAACTCCGGGTGGATACGGCATCGCTCCTTGTGCGAACGATTATGTACTCTTGAGAATCTCCGACGCTTCCCAGATTCACGTAGATCTGCCGCCAGGTGTCTGCGCCGGACCACCGATCTGGTCCGCCGACGGCAAACGGTTTGCCTTTCAGAATACCGGGGCCGACTCAGTTGAACTCTGGGTCGGTGACGGAGACAGCGCTGAAGTAAATCGCGTAACAGACCTGAGGCTCAACCCCATGCTCGGCAGCACCGTCCAGTGGATGTCCGACCAAAAGACGCTGTTAGTGAAACTCGTGCCGCCAAACCAAGGTTCGCCTCCTTCGGAACAGGTCGTCTCCATTGGTCCTGGCATCCAAGAGACGAGCGGTGAGAAAGGACAGAGCAGTACCTACGAGGCACGCGACGTCCTCAAGAACCGGCATGACGAGGATCTGTTCGACTACTACTCGGCCGCACAGCTCGCTTTGGTCGATACGACAACGGGAGCGGTCACGTTTGTCGGACCTGTGGCCGCCTACGCGGACGTGGAACCGGCTCCTGATGGCGAGCACATTCTCGTCGAGACAATCCGCCGGCCATACTCGCATCTCGTCACTTCCGAAAGGTTCCCGCGCGACGTGGAGGTCTGGGACCGCGCCGGAAAGATCGTCCGCCGCGTTGCCCAGATCCCTCTCGCAGACCGGGTTCCTGTTCACGGTGTCCGGACAGGTGCCCGCGACTTCGAGTGGCGAGCCAACATGCCGGCAACGTTGGTATGGGCCGAAGCGCTCGACGGTGGAGACTGGAATGTGAAAGTGCCTGCGCGCGACAAAGTGATGATGCAGACTGCCCCGTTCACCAGTCCACCGAGGGAGATCGCCCGGCTTGAACAACGCTTCAATGGCATGCTGTGGGGTGAACAGACAAATTTCGCGTTGCTCAGCGATTTCGACGACAACCGCCATTGGACGAGAACGTTTGTGGCCGACGTGGATGACCCCACCGCCCATCTGCGGCTGCTGTGGGACCTGAGCACCGACGAAAGCTACAAATACCCCGGCTATCCAGTGTTCAAGCCCCTCGCCAATGGCGCTTCTGTTGTGCGGCAAGAGGGCGACTGGATCTACCTGAACGGACCGGGATCTTCACCAGATGGGGACCGGCCATTCCTCGATCGCCTAAACGTCAAGACTGGCAAGTCGGAACGGCTGTTCCGATGTGACAAGGCGGCTTTTGAACGCTTCGTCGGTTTCGCTGGCGGCACGTCAACCAACCTGCTCACTTGGCATCAGTCACCCGCGGATCCTCCCAACCTTTTCCTGCTCACGTCTGCCACGGCCGTGTCGGACGCTCCCATCGGTGAGGCGGCGTACGCCTGGACTTCACGGCCTCTTACGCACATCCCCGATCCGGCCCCGGCCGTGCGCGCGATCCGCAAACACCTGGTCAAGTACAAGCGACAGGATGGCTTGGACCTGTCGTTCACCATCTATCTCCCGCCTGAATACAAAGAAGGGACCCGCGTACCAACGATCCTGTACGCGTATCCCCTCGATTTTGCCAACGCTGCGGAGGCGGGACAGGTTACCGGATCCCAACAAACCTTCACGCGCCTGGCTAACTACCGGTTCCTGCTGCTGGCGGGATATGCCATCATCGATGATGCGGCATTCCCAATCATCGGGGATCCGAAAAAAGCCTACGATACCTATCTTGATCAACTCGTCGCGGACGCCAAGGCAGCCGTCGACAAGGCCGTCGAGATCGGCGTAGCTGACCCCGATCGCATCGGTGTAACCGGCCACAGCCACGGCGCCCTCATGACGGTGAATTTGCTCGCGCATTCCGACCTGTTCCGCGCCGGCGTCGCCACCAGCGGATCTTACAACAAGACGCTGACGGCCTTTGGTTTTCAAAGTGAGCGGCGGTCGGTGTGGGAGGCGCCGGACGTCTATTTCAAGGTTTCGCCGTTCTTCTCGGCCGACAAACTGAAGCTGCCACTGCTGATCATGCACGGCGAAGACGACGCAAACCCCGGCACAACCCCGCTCCAAGCGGAAAAGCTTTACGAGGCCATCCGGGGAAACGGAGGCATTGCGCGCCTGGTCATGCTCCCGCACGAACCGCACTGGTACTCGGCAATGGAGTCCAACGAACAGGAGCTCTACGAGATGATCGGCTGGTTCGACCGTTACGTGAAGAACGCCCCGCCCCGCGAACCACGAAGTAAATAGGGACAGAACTGATAGGCACCAAGCAAGGTGTTAAACACCAAGGCGCAGAGGACGCCAAGGTCTGACTATTTTAATTTCTGCCGGATTTGTCGGATGCAGTTTTCCGGATGTTTGGCCAAGTCACATTCCCGGCTCGGAAAACGACATTCCCAGCCGGGAAAAGAGCAATCCGAGACGGTAAAACGGCTTCCCGAGCAGGTATTTTTGTAGCAACAGCCTGAAAACGAGCATTTTAGCCAAAAAATGCTGAAAATTGATATTTTGGGGGCGTTAACCACGGATGAACATGAATGGACACGGATTTAATCTACTCTTCACACAACCTAGCGAATTCAAAATATAGGGCAGTCAGTGACGTGTGCTCACCTTAGTTACTCTTTTGTGCACGCAGAAACGTCGAGATCGATACAAGCGTCCGTTTAAAGATTCTTCCTTCCTCGTATTTGTAAGAGGGCCAAGTAGCCGCGACGGCTGATGGAGATTTCTTCATCCAACGATTGATCTCCGAGTTTAGCGTTCGGCGTGCGCCATCGAGATGTGCAAAGAGGGTAT
>CAYPSF010000110.1:0-14818 GCA_964413165.1 uncultured Bifidobacteriaceae bacterium | reverse complement strand
CGACCGCACTCGTCTTGTTGATGTGAATGGAAACAATGCCATTGGCCATGGTCACCGTGCCATCGCCGTTATCCACCAGGGTGACGTTCGGCCCGGTGCCGGTGCCGCCACCCGGCAGGTTGGCGAACACCGGGACAACGGCAACCAGACAACCAAACACTCCCAACATTTTTAAAATCAGTGATTTCATAAAAAAAGGCGGCCGCCCGGAATGTGGAATCACACCCCGGGCTTTTTTCAGAGCCATTGGCATCCGGCTAATGTACACGTTCCGGCCATATTCGGCCTGTCACCAATTCTGATTATGTCATTAGTCCTCTCAATCCGGCTTGGCCGGTCCGGTTTTTGGGGAGATGGCCCGACATTCAAAAACTGACAGGCGCGATTTCCAAAAAACAGCCCTTTTTCCCGTATCGACAGAATTGGTGATGGTGTGTATTAGAAAAGTTTGCTAAAATTGCCATCGTACCAACCCCATGTGTCTGCCGCGGGAGGCGTCTTTGTGCCCGGGTTGCGGCTGTTTGCATGGTGAAGTCAACCAACAACCAACAACACAATGAAACCAAAATCATCATCAGATTCAAATCGTCCTGGACGATCGGCACGATGGAAAACAATCCTATTCGGCCTGGCCGGATGTTTTCTGCTGGCCGCGGCATCCGCTCTGGGTGCCGCCATCGGCGTCACCGACAACGGTACGACCATTGTCGTGGATACCCACGCCGGCCTGGTTTACACCGTCGTGAAAGCCAGCGGCGACGTCACTTCGATCAAATGGAATGGCACGGAGCTCAATGACGCGTCCAGACATTCTGAAATCAGTTCGGGCATCGGCGCCCCAACCACCTGGACAACTTCTCCTTCCGGCAGCACCGTCATCATCACAGAAACCACCAGCACGCTGAAACACTACATCGTTTCGCGCAATGCGGACCCCACGATGTACATGGCCACCTGGATTTCGGCCGAACCGTCCGTGGGCGAACTGCGCTGGATCACGCGGTTGAAGGGCAATGTGCTCACGGGAGTTCCCGCGCAATCGAACAATTCGGGAAATACCGGGGCGATTGAAAGCTCGGACGTGTTTGGCCATTCCAACGGGCAGACCACTTCCAAATACTATGGGAACCAGCAGGCCAAGGACCTCACCGTCCGCGGAGTGACCGGCAGCGGCGTCGGGGTTTTCATGTGTTACGGCAATCGTGAAAGCAGCTCGGGCGGCCCGTTCTTCCGTGACATCCAGAACCAGAGCGACACGAGCGCCGATTCGGAGCTCTACAATTACATGAATTCCGGCCACAACCAGACCGAGGCCTTTCGCGCCAATGTTTTGCACGGTCCTTACGCGCTGGTCTTCACGTCCGGTTCCACTCCAGCCGCTCCCGACATGAGTTTCATGTCGGCTCTGGGATTGACCGGTTGGGTTTCCAGCCGCGGCACAGTGCATGGCACGGCGTCGGGTCTCGACAGCGGTACCACCGGCATGGTCGGTTTCGCCAACAGCACGGCCCAGTATTGGACGACCGTCAGCGGCGGTTCCTACACCTGCAGCAACATGAAGCCGGGCAGTTACACGGCAACGCTTTATCAGGGTGAACTAGGTGTGGCCACGGTCAGCGCCAGTGTCTCCGCCGGCGGCAATACCACCCTCAACCTCTCCTCGGCCCTGTCGCATCCCACCACCATCTGGAAGGTCGGCACCTGGGATGGTTCACCCAAGGAATTCCTGAATGGCAACAACATCTCCCAATGGCATCCCCAGGATCCTCGCAACAGCAGTTGGGGACCGAAGACGTTCGCGATCGGCAGCAGCGCCAGCAGCTTCCCAGCGGTGCAATTCCGTGGTGCGAACAGTCCGACCACCGTCACCTTCAGCCTGACGTCCGGCCAGGTGGCCGCGCACACGTTAAGGATTGGCATCAGCAGCGCTTACATCGGCGGGCGGCCTTCGGTCACCATCAACGGCCACGCCCTGACCAACCCGGGCGCTTCAAGCCAGCCCAGTTCCCGCAGCGTCACCATTGGAACGTATCGCGGCAATAACACCACGTTCACCTACAGCATCCCCGCGGCCGACCTGGTGTCCGGCGCCAATACCATGACGATCACTCCGATCAGCGGCTCCAGCGACCTCGGCACCTGGCTCAGTGCGAACTGGGCTTACGATTGCCTGGAACTCGACAATTAAGACTGTTCCGGCCCGGATCCGGCCGGTGGGACATTTCCGCCGGCCGGGTTTTCCGGCCAAATCAATCAACCAACTAACCATCAATGCACTCAATACATTACAAATCAATTGTCCGGCTGGCGGCAGCTTTCGGTCTGGCGGCCTGCTTAAATGTCACCGACCAGGCCCAGGCGGCATTTGGCCTCACCAGCTCCACGGATTTTTACACTGTGGACACGGGAGCCGGGCTGGTTTTCAAGGTCCGACGGACCGACAACGGTGTCAGCACCCAGTCGGCTGGCGACATCGCCAGCCTGGTTTTCAACGGCGTCGAATACCAGAACCAGAGTCGCGGTTCCCAGCTCAATTCCGGTTTCGACTTTCTCTATTCCGGGGTTTCCGCCGTCTCGGTCAGCGCCGCCGTGGTAAATACCAGCTTCATCAGGATCACCGTGCAGGCCGGCAACGTGACCCATTATTACCTGGCGCGCAGCGGGTTTCCCCACATTTACATGGCAACCTATTTCACCACGGAACCGGACACCTTGGGGTTGTGCCGCTACATCGTTCGCATCCCGTCCACCTTGCTGCCGAACGGGCCGGTTCCTTCCGACATCCGGAACACCGTCAGCACGGTTGAGTCGAGCGACATCTTCGCTCTTGCCAACGGCCAGACGCGCTCCAAGCATTACTCCAACATGCGACTCAAGGATTGGAGTTACATTGGTGCGACGGGCAACAGCGTCGGCATCTGGATGGTGCGGGACAACAACGAAGGCAATTCGGGCGGGCCGTTTTACCGCTCCCTGTTGAACCAGTGCGGGACCGACCAGGAAATCACCTACATCGTCAACTATGGCGAGGCGCAAACCGAGGCTTATCGCACCGGCATTCTCAACGCCTACACGCTGGTCTTCACCACGGGCGCGACTCCGGGAACGATTGATACCTCCTGGTTCAGCAGCATGGGACTGACGGGCTATGTGGCGGCTGCCGGGCGCGGCAAGGTTGCCGGCGTGGGCATCAGCGGGCGCGATACCGCTTATACGTATACCGTCGGCTTCGCCAACAGCAAGGCCGAGTACTGGGCCACGGCGGCGGCCAGCAACGGCGCCTTCACCGGCGCCAACATGCGCCCCGGCACCTATACGATGACGATCTACAAGAACGAACTCGCGGTCTGGACCGGCAGTGTCACGGTCGCGGCGGGCGGCACGGTCGCGCTCAACACGATCACGATCACCGCCGATCCCAGCACCACCGCCACGATCTGGCGTATCGGCAACTGGGACGGCACGCCCAACGAATTTCTCAACGGTTCCCGCCTCACCACCATGCATCCTTCGGATGTGCGGATGAGCAGTTGGGGGCCGGTCACCTACACCGTGGGCAGCAGCTCGGCCGGCAGCTTCCCGGCATATCAATGGGTGGCAATCAACAATCCAACTACGGTTAAATTCAATCTTACCGCCGCGCAGGTTGCCGCGCACACGGTAAAACTCGGCATTACCACTGCGTACGCCGGCGGCCGGCCCAAGCTGACGGTCAATGCCTGGACTTCCGCCAACCCGGCGGCTCCCAGCGAACCCAGCACTCGAACCATGACTATCGGTTCCTACCGGGGCAATAACACGACCTATACCTTCAGCGTTCCGGCCAGCGCCTTTGTGACCGGGCAAAACATCATGACGCTGACCGTCATCAGCGGTTCCAGCGGCAGCGGCTATCTCAGCCCGGGCTGCAGCTACGACTGCGTTGAATTGGACAACTAAATCATCGAATTAACCGGTCGCTGCGGGCCCGGGCTCGCAGCGACCCTCAAATGCAAATGTTGCGATCTGTCAGATTTTATTTCGGAAGGATCGGCCTGACCCTCGGTCTGGCCGGCGGGATCGCGCTGTTTCTTTTCCACCGGCCGCATCGGTCTCCTGCCCGGCCGGAACCGGAAACCGGGACCGCCGCCGTTTCATCGTCAATGGCAACCCCGGCAGCCACCGCCGCCGCCGATGAATCATTTCCGAGTTTGAACGATTCGATGAGCGATGAGGAACTGCTGGCCCTGGTCCGGTGCCTGGTGACCCGTTCACCCGAACGCGCCATTGCCTGGGCGCGGTCGCAAAGCGATGGATTGCGTGAGCGATTGCGTTTCGCCGTGGTCCGGGCCTGGGGAGAAAACGATCCGGCCGGCGCCGTGGATTGGGCATTGATACAGGATGATGACGAGCGGCGGGTGGACATGGAAGCGGTGCTGGCCGGCGCCGTCCGGCAACCGCAACTGACCCTGGCGATCGTGCGCCGGCTGCTGGCGGATGATCCGGAGGACAGTGCCGGCTGCGGCCCGGCGCTGGTCGTGGCTTTGAGCAATGCCGGACAATTTCAGACCGCTCTGGAATTTTTGAATGACGGGCCGCCGGATTCCCGCGCGGACTGGACCGCAGCCACCTTTCATCGTTGGGGCGAGAGCCGGCCGGAGGACGCGGTTCGGGCATTGGAAAATATTACCGATGACAACCTGCGCGCCACCGCTTTTCACGCTGTGGTGGAGGGTTGGAGCGCCGGCAACCCGGCAGGCCTGGCGGCCCATGCCATGGCCATGCCCCAGGGTGAAAATCGCAGTTACGCCCTGGGTCAGGCCATGGACAGCTGGAGTTTGCAGGATCCGGCGGGCCTGGCGGTGTGGGTGAATACCCTGCCCCCCGGCGAGGAAGCTGACGTCGGTGCGGCCCTGATGATTGCCAAAACTGATGGAGCGAACCGCACCCCCGAACTGGCGATGCAATGGGTTGAAAACATCGACGACCCGACGCTGAAGCTGGATTCGCTTGCCCATGTCCTCAAACAATGGAACCAGACGGACCCGGCCGCCACTCAGCAATACGTCGCCACCGCCACCTGGTTATCCGACCCGCAACGGGAGGAAATTTTAAGAACCCTGGCTTCGATTCACTGAGACGGAGATTTGCTTTTGGGCTGTCCGGCATTGCCCGGCTCATAGTCCCGGGACATCAGCGGATACAAATCCATCAGTGCATTGACGTCATAACGGCCGCCGAAACGGCGTTTGCGCCATTCGGCCCGGGCGGCCTCGTTGGTGCCAAAACGGTGATAAGCGGCTGCATTTGAGTCGGTATTGGCCGCGGCCGGGGCGTTGGTTCGGGTCAAACGTTCGCCCTGATTGATACCCTCATCGGTGGTGAAATTTGAAGCCTGTCCGCCACCGGCATTCTTGCCGTCCTTGTCGAAGAGCGCCTCCCGATGCCGCGTCGGCTCCCAGATGAACGTGCCCAGCCCTTTCCGGTCCGGCGTATTGAACATCAGGTCGTTGATGAAACGTTTGCGGGCAGAATATTCCACCACGAGCAGCCCTTTGTCGGGATACCGTTTCGCCAGGTCGGCAAAATTGGTTTTCCAGTCGCCTTCCTGTGCCTGCGCGTAGCACGACATGCCGATGATGTCGAACGCCACACCGCGCTGGATCAAATTGTCCAGCCACGGCCGCATCCGCTCGCTGCTCCGGCCGAGGTGATGATGCAGGGCAATTTTAACCGCAGGGTCGGCCTCCTTCGCCCCGTCAATGCCGGCCTTCAACAAGGCCGCAAAACTGTCCCAGTCGCTCCGGCGGCCGTCGGGAAACAGCAAACCATCGGAAATCTCGTTGCCAATCTGCACCATGTCGGCGGGTGTACCCTGCTCCTTCAGACCCTTGACGGCTTGGCAGGTAAAATCGTGGACGGCCCGGGTCAGGCCAGAGAAATCCAAACTTTCCCACGCGAGCGGCTTTTTCTGGTGCCCGGGTGAACTCCACGTATCGCTGTAATGAATGTCCAGCAGGAGGCCCATGCCCGCGGCCCGGGCACGCTTCGCCATCGCCTCGACGTGAGCCAGGTCACAGAACGCCTCCTTCCGGTGCGCGGCGTAACCGTCCGGCGCGCCGGGATCCACAAACAGCCGCAGCCGGACGTAATTGAACTGGTACTTCTTCAGGATCTCAAAGATGTCCTTCCGCACGCCATGATCGTAGTACTCCGCGCCGTCGGCCTCATCTTCGGGAGCCCAGGAAATTTCCGCCCCGAGGATGAACGGGCCGGTACGCGAGTTCTGATTCGTGGCCGCCAGGTCAGCCGCAACGGTTTGCAGACAGCTTAAGGCGCTGATGACGGCCAAGAGGGTTTTCATGGTGAGCTTCGACGATTCTCGCATGGCACATCGGAACAGGTAGGGCGCGTCACTCCGCGCGCGCCGTCTCCGAACCGGTGTTGGTTCTTCCCTGTTCGCGGCGCGCAGAGGACTGCGCGCCTTACCGGGGTATTCGTGAGATGATGACCATTCATGGCGCCCAAACCGGTGGGAGCGCCTTGAGGGTGAGGGAACCATTTTCCAGGCCGGGGGCCGATGCGGTCAAAATGATTTTACCGGAAGGGGCGCTGGCTTTGACAAACGCGACGCATTGGCCCTGGAAGGCATGGCGTTCATTCGCTTGAAACGGTTCATGGCTGGCGCTGTCCGCATTGTCCACGGCGGCAATCACCCCCGGGCCGGAAATTTTGAAGGCGACCAGATTGGTGGCGGAGGGGACCAGGGCGCCGTGGGCATCCACCACCATCGCCCGCACAAAGGCAACCCCGTTCCAGTCAAATGGAAGCTGGTCGCGGTTGGCGTTGAGGATAATCTTCGCCGGTGTTCCGGCGGTGCGTAATTCATCCGTGGCGACGATTTTGTCGCCATTTCGGGCAACCGCCCTGAGCGTGCCGGGTGCGTAGGGCACTTTCCAATTACGCGAGGAGGCGTCGGAATTCAGCGGTTTGGCTCCGAGCGATTTGCCGTTCAGGAACAGTTCGACTTCCTTGCAGTTGGAATAGATCTCCACGTTCTCCTCGTGCGGCGTGGTGTCTTTCGGCGTCCAGTCGTGAAACAGCACCTGCGGGCGGCGCAACGCATCCTGCTGGGCCGGTTCATAGCCGGGGTCGGTCGGCCCGGGAGCGTTGGGCGCGATGCGGCGGGTGACAAACACCATCGGCTGGTCATTCCACCAGCTTTGCCGCTCGAACGCCATCGGCTTCGGCGCGCCGGTGCGGTCCAGCAGGCCCGAACCGGCGGCGATCACCGGCCAGCGCCGCGATTCGCCCAGATAATCAATGCCGCTCCAGAGAAACTGCCCCGCATAGGCTGGATTGTCCCGCAACGCCAGCCAGACGGCGCGTTCGTGGCGGTTTTCCGTGCCGATGATTTTGCGGGTCGGCTTTTGTTCATGCGCGGCGAGGATTTCGTTCTCGCGATAATTCTGCCCGACCACATCGAGCAGGTCCGCCAGGCCGTCATCGTAATCGTGGCTGACGTTTGGACGGAACAGCGCCTGCGTCACCGGCCGGGTCGGGTCGGCTTCGTGGGCAACCTCGACCAGCCCCTGGAGAATGCCCTTTGCCAATTCCGCGTTCGGGGTGTCGTGGATTTCGTTGCCGACGCTGTAGAGGATGATGCTGGGATGATTGCGGTCGCGCTGGATGGTGTCGCGTTCGTCGGTTTTCGACCATTCGTTGAAGTAGAGATGATAGTCGTAAGGATTCTTCGCCACGGTCCAGCAATCGAACATTTCGTCCATGACCAGGAACCCCAGGCGATCGCACAAATCGAGAAACTCGGGCGCCGGCGGATTGTGAGCCGTGCGGATGGCATTCACCCCGAGCGATTTCAAGGTTTTCAACCGCTCCTCCCAGACCCCCAGCGGCACCGCCGCGCCAAACGCGCCGCCGTCATGGTGCAGGCAGACGCCCTGAATCTTGAAATTCTTCCCGTCCAGCCAGAATCCGGTGTCGGCGTCAAAATGGGCATCGCGAATGCCGAAGGGAACGACGACCTCATCCACAAATTTGCCTGGTTGAACGCGATTGGTGACGGATTCCGTCGAGGTGATCACACGAGCAACCAGTCGATACAAGTTGGGATGGTCAAGGTCCCAAAGTTTCGGCGACTCCACGATAAACTCATCCGCAAGATTCGTCGACGCGTCGGGCGCGAGCACTGCGTAAGGCGCAGGCGCGGCTGTCGCCCGTTTGAAAAATGAATGATGTTCCGGCACCTGCGGAGCTCCCAGCCATGGTTTTTTGACTTCGAGTTCAAGGTCGGCATCCGAAAACTTCTGTCCCGGTGCGAGCAGAGAGCTGATGACAACAACATGCCGGTCGGAATGGGATTCATTTGTAACCATCATTTCGATATGAATCGTCGCCTGATTCGATTTGATTACCGGTGCGCTGACGAACACGCCATTTTCCGTCAGGTGCACCGGGTCCGTCACCACCAGCCGGACGTGCCGATAAATTCCCGCGCCGGAATACCACCGCGAAGCGGGTTGATCCGAAGTATCGACGCGAACGGCGAGAACGTTCGTCCGATCGGTGCCAAAGTTGAGATGGCCGGTAAGTTCGTAACCAAAACTCACGTAACCGTAAGCCCGTTTGCCGAGCAGCACGCCATTGATCCAGACCTCGTTGTTGGCCATCACCCCGTCGAATTCGACGAAGACACACTGGTTTGAAATAGCTTCCGGCAGCGTGAAATCCTTTCGATACCAGCCGACACCCGACGGCAGGAAGCCGCCCGCGCCGCCGGTCCGGTTGGTTTCGGAAAACGGTCCCGCAATGCTCCAGTCGTGCGGCACATCAATCCGGCGCCAGGCGCTGTCGTCAAATTGCGGCTGCTCCGCACCCGGGATGGCGCCCGCATTAAACCTCCAGTCGCTGTCAAATGACAATGGTGGGCGGAGCGGTTCATTGGCTTGTATCGATGTGTCGCCCAGCAGCAAGGCCATCGCTGCCAGAAATGAAAACCATTGTTTCATCGTCATGGTTTTTCTTCCTTCAAGTAAGGCGCCAGCGGATCGTCGGCGAGCGCTTTCAGGCCGGCGACCACGCACTGGGCGTTCAATTCCGCCCCGGCCGCGCTGGTATGCGTATGCGGGTCGCCAAACAGCGGATCAACCTTTTCCGGCCCGAGTGTGTCGTAGCGTTCCGCAATGATTTCATTGAGGTCAACAAAGGGGGCGATTTCGGCCTTCGCCACCTGTTCGGCCCAGCCGGCGTGGCTGTCCTTGTTGCGGGCAATCTTGCCGTCCTTCCAGATCTTGCGCGGAATGAGCGAGCAGACAATCGGCGTGGCGCCCTTGGCCCGCGCGTCGGCAATATACCTCCGCAAATAGCCGCCGAACGTCAGCACGACCTCGTGCTGATGGTTGGTGGGATTGTCCACCGCCAGCGTTTCGTTGCCGATGCCCTGGATGGCGGTGCGGCCGGCGGCGGGTGAACCGTTGTCATTGTGGCCGAATTGCATCATCACGAAATCACCCGGCTTCATCAGGGCCAGCACGCGGTCCCATTGTCCTTCCCGCAGGTAGGTACGGCTGCTCGTGCCGCCGATGGCGCGGTTGACCACGTTGATTTTTTCCGGGTCAAAATATTGGCCCACAAAATCGCCCCAGCCCCACTGGTTGTTGGCGCCGTCGCCCCGGCCGTTGCGCACGGTCGAATCGCCGATGAGAAAGAGCGTCGGCAGTTTGGGATTGGCCGGCGGCAACATCTGCAGCCAGCTGAAGCGGTCGGCGGGAACCTCCCGGCCCTGGGCGGAAAGAAATTTGACGACCGGACTGGGCCGCAATCCTTTCAACCCCGCCACCACACCGGCGGCGTGCAATTCGGCACCGGCGGCGTTGAAGTGCGTGTGATCGCGAGGATACAACGCATTGACCTTGTCCTCGCCCAGCACTTCAAACTCGTCGGCCATTTTGTCGGTCAAATCAATGAACAACACGTGCTCGGATCGCGCGACCTCGGAGGCCCAGGGACCATAACGGCCGGACCCGCGCTCAATCCGGCCGTCCTTCCAAATGTCACGCACTGTCAGGGTGAGCACAATAGGTGTGGCCCCTTTGGCCCGGGTGTCCGCAATCATCCTGCGCAGGTACCAGCCGTAGGTGTGAACGACCTCGTGTTTCTTTGTCAGCAGGTTGTCAATTTCCTCCGTTTCCTCGCCCAGCCCGGGGAGCGAGCCGCGGGCGCGGTTCGTATCGTTGATGGCCCCGGCATCGTTGTGGCCGAACTGGATCAACACGATATCGCCCCGTTTGACGTTGGCCAGCAACTGGTCCCACAAACCCTCGGTGATAAAGGTGCGGCTGCTGCGGCCACCGCGCGCCCGATTGACAACATTGACCTTGGCCGGGTCGAAGTAACCGGCGAAAGGCACCGCCCAGCCCTGCTGGTTGGTGCCGGCCCCCCGGGCGGCGGTGGAATCACCCGCAATAAAAATGCCGGGCAACACGGGATTGATGGCGACCGCCGGCGGGGCCGGATTGGTCGCCAGGTCCGGGGCCAGAGCGTTGGTGGCAGCGGAATCCGGTTTTACCTTCCCGGTGACAGCGACCGACTTGGCCGATGCGGCCGGGGCCGTTTTGGTCTCCGCTCCGGTCCGGGCGCAACCGGTGCTGACCAGGGTTCCCGCCAATGCCATCGTGATAAATAATCGGGGCAGTAATTTACAGCGGTTGAAAAACTCGCGCTGAACGTCTCCACGGAGCGCGGACAGTCTTGTCCGGAAGATCACACGTCCCGGGAACTCGCGGACAAAGCTGTCCGCGCTCCGATCGCACAGAAGTCCAGTCATAGATTTATTACGTTTGTTTCTGCGACCATGCCTTGGGGAAAAACACCTACTCGCTCCGCTGCCGGTTCCGGGCTTCCGGGGGCCAACTGTAACCCAACGGCTGGTGGTCACCATCGCCAATTATGGTGTCAATCACGATGCCCGGGTCCACCATCCAGATTTTGAGCGTGTGTTGTCCAGGTTGCGTGAGGGCATGGACGCTCGCGGTCGGCGCCGCGTTACGCAAAACATTTTCCTGCCAATGCCGGTCCGTTTCGCTTTGCGATGCCGGCAACGAAACAATTTGCGGCGGCCCGTCGTCCACTGCAATCGCATAACGCTGCGGTTTGCCGGTCTCGACGGAAAAGGTCGGCAGCGCCCGCACGGTGAACTGCCAGTCGCCCGGATGCTGGATCCAGATTTTGTATTGCAGGCACGGCGATTCGCTCAAAATCTTCGGCGGCTGGTCGCGCACGGGAACCAGAGTTGGAAAAACCGAGACCGCCTCACCGTTGTAGCCCAGGCCGATGATTTTCCGCCACTGCGCGTCCTTGCCCGGGAGGAAAGCCGATGCGTGTTCCGCTTCCATGACCACGCGATGGTTATCCTCGATGAATTCCGCCCCGCTGCTCGTGGCGGCGCTCGGCAGAGCGCCAGAGACGGCTGTGTTACTGACGATTTTGGCAGTCTGCCGACTGCTGCTACGTTCATCCGAATGATTTTCCGAAGCGGTTGGAATGGGGAAATCCACCTGGCCACGCGGATTGGATGACATCATGAAACGCCATTTCCCGCTCGCGGTTTGGTTGTTGTAAACGGCGGTGAGGCGGCGAATTTCATCGGCCGCCGAGCCGGCAAGGCATTTCTCATTCATCGCCGCCGCCGCCTTGACCGGATACCCGACCAGTTCGAAAAAGGCGTCCTGCGATTCCAGGGGCACGTTTTTTCCAATGGCATCAACGCGCACGGACAACTTTTGCCAGGCCGCCAGCCGTTGCCCGGCCTCATCGGCAGAAAACAGCTGGTTCGTTGGCCAACCCATGTGCTCCGGCTTGCGCTGGAAGTTCAGGCGATAATATTCGGCCAGGATCGAGGCAAGTTCGGGCGCATTGGCCGGGCCAAAATCGCGCGCCAGTTGCTTTCCCAACAAGTCGTACGTGTTCGTCCCGTTCCACGCCTGCAGGTTCCACGCGAGGTTGAGGAAGAATTCAATATCGAGTTCCGCCGGCTTGAGGTCGCCCACATTGAGGATCCAGACCTTGTCCGCACCGTAATCGTAAGCCTTGGTCATTTCCTCGGCGATGAGCGCCGGCGGCGTCGAACAGAGCCAGAGATAATCCCGCGGGCGGCCGTAATAGGAAACGTGATAATAAACCCCTGCCCCGCCGCTGCGCCGGCGCTCGCGCGCGTCGGAAAATTCGCGGATGTAGCCGTAGTTGTCGTCCGGCCAGACGAGCGTAATGTCGTCGGGGATGTCCGGCGCGCGCTGGTAAAGCTCCAGGACCTCCTTGTAGGGACAGAAAATCTGCGGCACGGCGGCGACGTTGGTGTTGACCAGGCGGCCCAACATCTCACGCTGGTCGGCGATGATGGTGTGCAGGCGCGCCGCTTTTTCCGGCACGGTGCCCCCGCCGGGCATCGCGCCGTCGTGGATCCCGCGCATGCCCAGCGTATAAACGTTGTCAAATTTCCCATTCTCCCGGACGCGCTGTTCCCAGTATTTCAACACGCCGTCCGGATTGGTGACAAAATTGTATTCGCCCTGCCCGTCGCGTTTCCATTCGTCCACGTTGTCGCGCAGCATCTGCTCGCAATGCGACGAGCCCATCACGATGCCGTACGCATCGGCGATTTCCTTGTTGGTGGGATAAAAATTGAAGGCGCGGGTGTCGGGATGCATCGCCGGCCAGAGGTAATTCGCGCGCAACCGCAGGAGCAGCTCGAAGATTTTGGCGTAGGTTTTGGGCCCGATGTTGCCGGTCTCCGGGTCGAAGATTTTGGCCGCCCAGGGTCGCAGGCCCCAATCCTCGTCATTCAGGAAAATACCGCGATACTTCACCGCCGGCGGGCCTTGCTTGAAAATATCGCCGTGAATCGCGACCAGTTTTTTCTTTTTCACCGGCACGTCCGCCCACCAATACCACGGCGAGACGCCGATGAGTTCCGATAACTGGTAAATCCCGTAAATTGTTCCCCGTCGGTCGCTGCCGGCGATGACCAGCGCCTCTTCGATGCCCGGCAATGGTTTTTTGACGATCTGCAGGACGTAACTTTCCCATTGGCCGCGGAGGCCGCCCGCGTCCAGTTTTCCATCCGCGACCAGCCGGTCAATGGTTTTGCTTTGGCCGAGCGTGCCGATGATGACCAGATTGGTTTTGCCGCCGGCATCGGGTGCCAGTTCCGGTTTCGCGCCGGTCACCCGCTGAACATCTTCCACCAGATCGGCCGCGGCACGGCTGACGGCGCGTTCATCGTTGGTTTCAACCAGAATGGGCGCGGTGTTTTTGCCGTCGAACAGGATGAAGTCGCCCGCCCCGGGCGCATCGGCCAGCGAGAGCCCGCCGAAGGCGCGCAGGGAAAACAAGATCGTAAGGCTGATGGCAACAGCCGTGAAGCGCGTCCTTAGACCCACTCTTAACGCAGAGACGCAGAGTCCACAGAGGGAGGCAACTATACTATTTTGGACTGCGGCGGGAAGCGGAGCGCCACGCCGCTTTGGAAGCTCCAAACGCAGTCGAAAAGCGGTGTCGCCGCTGCGCTTTGCCACCGCAGTCCAAAATCGTTGCAGCTTTCCAAAAGGCTGGCAGCGAAAGCTGATTCGCACGGCGATGGATTGCAGCGGCATCATTTCATGGTCAGGTTGACAGGAAATTGGACGCCCAGCATCCGGCAAAGGTAACGGAAAGACAAGTCCACCAAATTAGGGATAGTGGTACGTTTTTCAATTTTCGGTGGGGCGAGCGTCCTCGCGAGCCGGCTCGTCAGTAGCCCCGCCCCACCAAAAAGCATCACTGCCAAATTGGGGATGCCCGTTTGGAGTTCCGCGTTTACGCGATTTGAGCCCACCTCAACCCGACCGCCTGAAGGCGAAAATCCGAACTGGGGGATATTGTTTCGGTGATAAATCCTTGATAGAAATTCGCAGGTTTGCTTTCGTAAGAGCATGGCAGCAAAAAAGGTTATAAAAACCGACCGTGCACCGGGCCGTGCATGGACCGTCGTATAACAATTGTTAGGCATCGTTGAGCACATGAGCCAGGATAGGCTTGCCGATGAAATTTAGACAGATCCTCCCAGCAATCGTTGCCACGGTTGTATACTGTGGTTGCTCCCACGTGGGGCAGTCTTCTCACATTAATTATAACGATAGGGCGACTTGGGTGGTTGTTGCTGGTTGTGATGGGACCGACCCTAAGCATTATGGGATGGTTGAAAGAGTGCTTAAGGAAAAGGGAATCGACTGCTCTATGGGAGGATCTATCCTCTATGATATATATGTTTCCACGAATCACGCGGCTGAGGCGAGAAAGGTGCTACAAGAAGACCCAAGAGTGAAGCGGTTGGTCATTTTCTCGCCGTTGCCGGGAGCCCCACATTGATTGGCGGAGAGTGTTTTAGAGTTTATGATCGCGATGCCTAACAAAGCGCCGCAGGCAAAAGACGCTGCGCTTTCAGATTTGGACAGCGCGGGAGATTCTCTGCTCCCCGGCTTCGTCGTGGCGTCGTTTCCCGCGCCTGTGCCTGAGCTTGGACGTTCGGCGGGTTGAGCAGTCATGCCTTCAGACCTTCCAGAATCGGATTGGCGTCACTTCAAGAAAGTGCATTCGGTGTTGCTTGAACGTTACTGTGCTCGTGTGCTGGCGGACTTGGACACCGAAATCAGCGCTACTGAAGGCACAGCGCACGAGCGATATTTGCGAGTCTACAAGTTGATTCACCAGAGGGACAAAGATCTGGCACGCGCTTTCGACGATTTTCGCCGTTCCACGGCGGTCATGCAGTTGGGGATCATGCGCA
>CAYPSF010000109.1:0-15006 GCA_964413165.1 uncultured Bifidobacteriaceae bacterium | reverse complement strand
GAGCATTTCCAAACATCGCCAGGCCATTGACCGGCTGGACGCGCAAATCGTCCGGCTGCTCAACGAGCGCACGAAACATGTGCTCGCCATTGGCGACATGAAGCTCAAGGCCGGCGAAGAGATTTATGCGCCGCATCGGGAACGCGCCGTGTTCGAGCGCATCTGCCGGTTGAATGCCGGGCCGATGACCGAGGACCAGTTGCGCGCCATCTACCGCGAAATCATGTCCAGCGCGCTGGCCCTGGAAAAGACGATGACCATCGCCTATCTCGGGCCGGAGGCGACGTTCACGCACCAGGCGGCCATTCAAAAATTCGGTTCCAGCCTGCGGTACGCTTCGCAAAAAACCATTGCCGACGTGTTCGCCGAGGTCGCCAAGACCCGCGCGGATTACGGGGTCGTGCCGGTGGAAAACAGCACCGAAGGCGTCGTCACGCACACGCTCGATATGTTCGTGGACAGCGAACTGAAGATCGTGGCCCAGATTGTTCTGCCGATCCAGTACTGCCTGGCCGGCAACGGACGGGGGAATGACCTTCAACGGCTATATGCGCATCCCCAGGCCCTGGCCCAATGCCGGTCCTGGGTGCAAAAAAACCTGCCGCGCGCGGAAATTTTTGAGACCTCCTCCAACGCGCGCTCGGCCGAGCTGGTGGCCCAGCCGACGGTCAAGAACGCAAAACTTCGCGGGAAAGCTGCGGCCATCACCGGCGTTCTCGCTGCCGAGAAGTACGGCCTGCGCCTGCTGGAACAGGACATCCAGGACAACGCCGCCAACGCAACCCGGTTCCTGGTGCTCGGGCGCCAGTGCAGCCCACCCACGGGTGACGACCGTACCAGCCTGCTGATCAGCGTGGCGGACAAGGCTGGTGCGTTGCACGAGGCGATTGCCGCGTTCCGCCGTTACAAGATCAACATGACGAAGATCGAATCGCGCCCCAGCAAGCGGAAGGCGTGGGAGTATTTCTTCTTCATTGATTGCGACGGCCACGTGCAGGACCGCCGGGTCATTAAAGCCATCCAGGACCTCGGCCGGCATTGCAATTTCGTCAAAATTCTCGGTTCGTATCCGAACACGGAATAGGTTCAATCTCGCAAAAGATGTCCGCAACTTGAGTCAGGCTTGAACCTCGTGTACCTTCCCACTGCATAACCAGACGTATGTCGCAAAATTTTGGCAATGCTTTTTTAAAGAAACCGCCACAAAAGGACGGGGCGGTCGCCCCCAAAGCTCCTTCGGTTCCATCGATTCCGTCGGCTCCCTTCGGCCGGGTGGCTCCGGCACCCAAGCCGTCGCCAGCCCGGCAGTCCTACAGCAAGATTTTTCGCTGGCGTTTGCCCGCCGGCCGGACTCAGGCGCCGGCCTCGGTCGAGGTCGTTGGCGCGTTCACGAACTGGCAGAAGGTGCCGTTGACGCGGGACGGGGTGCTGGATGCCTGGCATGTCACGCTGCACAACCTGCAATGCGGCCGCATGTATCACTACATGCTGCTCGTGGACGGCCAACCGGTCCGCGACAAGCATTGCGACGGCCTGGCCGTTCCGCACGGCCCGCAGGAGGAGCAATATCAGTTGATGACTGACCGGGGCCCGCGCGTGTTGATGCTTTTTGCGCAGACGAAATAGTTTCGTCGTTCCGTCGCCGACCAACAGTTTACCGCCAGCGGCATGTGAACCCGGGGTTCCGTTCCCGCGCCGGGTCCCCGCTTACGGGTTGAAATCAACCGCCCGCGTCGGCATGCTCAACCCCAATGAGTCATCTTGCCAAAGCCCGTGAAGTGTTCGCCATCGAACTGGCCGCGCTCAAGGCCGTGCGCGCCCAACTTGATGGCTCGTTTACCCATGCCGTCCAGGCCATCGTTGAAATGCTGGTGCAACGGCGCAAAATCGTGGTCGTCGGCATCGGCAAATCGGGCAATGTCGGGCAGAAAATCGCCGCTACGCTCACCAGCACCGGTTCCACCAGCGTCGTGCTCAACAGCGTGGACGCGTTGCACGGCGATCTCGGCCTGGTCAACGACGGCGACGTGGTCCTGGCGTTGAGTTATTCCGGTGAATCGGAGGAATTGCTGAACCTGCTGCCGGCGTTGAAACGGTTTTCGGTCAAACTCATCACGCTGACCGGCAACCCCAAGTCCACCCTGGCCCGCCACAGCGACCTGGTGCTCAACGTCCACGTGCCGCAGGAGGCCTGCCCGTTCAATCTCGCGCCCACGTCCAGCACCACGGCGATGCTGGTCATGGGTGACGCGCTGGCGATGGCCGTGTTGCAGGCGCGCGGCTTCAAGCAAAAGGATTATGCCCGGTTTCATCCCTCCGGCGCCATCGGCCGCGCGATGCTGCTCAAGGTGGGCGACATCATGCGCGCGGGCGAACGCAACGCCGTCGCCAATGAACGTCTCACGGTGAAGGAGGCGCTGTTCATCATGACGCGGGCCAAGTCCGGCAGCCTGGGCATCGTGAACGCGCGCGGCCGGCTCGTGGGCGTGTTCACCGATGGCGATTTCCGCCGGCACATGGCGCGGGATCCGCACTTGCTCGGGCAGCCGCTCAAGCAGGTGATGACGCGCAACCCGGTCTGCATCCGCCATGACGCTCTGGCTGTGGAAGCGGTGAAAATTTTCAACGAGCGGAACATCGATGATTTGATCGTGGTGAACGCGAAGCGCCAGCCCGTGGGCCTGGTGGATTCGCAGGACTTGCCGAAGCTCAAGATCATGTAACTGCGGGCGCCGCCCCGGTGCGCCAGTGGTTCAAATTTGATAAATCACCAGGTTTGACTTCCAGGGTCCAAAACCGATTCCCGCATAGACCATCGTGGGCGAGCCGCCGGCCGGCCACAGCGAGCGGAGGTCGGCGGCAGAAACATAATTCAAGTTTTCTTCGTGCGACCAGAAATCGTAGCGGGTGTCGCGCAGCAACCGGCGGAACCATGGTTGGGGCAGATAGTGAACCAGGGGCAGGCAGGTATGGGACTCAACAGGGAAACCGCGGTTAGGTACAGCCAGAAAGCGGCGCGGAGCGACCCGGCACATCTCGGCGATGAACCGGCCTTGCTGTGCCCGCGAGCCGGCATGCTCAAGCACCGCATTGCTGTAAACCACATCAAACTCGTTGTCGGCAAAGGGAAGCGGCTCGCCGGCCACAATCCGGACATGGTGCACGCCGGGGTAGGCGGCCAGTATTAATTTACCGTCGGTCAGGCTGGCACAGGTCAGGTTTTCCCGGTGAGGATAGCTCTGTTCGAGCATGTTTGCCTCGATGCCGGTGTCGTCACTGGTTCCGATATCCAGGATACGATCCTGAGGCCTGGGTTGCATTGTTTGCATTAAGAGGTCATGCACCCGCCGCCGGGCGACGGTTGAAATGCGCCGCGCGAAACCCATGCTGCCGGTGTGCCGGTAATAGGTCCCATCGACCGTGGCCCGCGGATTGGATGGGTCACTCATGACGGGTGATTGATGGCCCTTGCGGACCCCGGGCCTTTTTTTGGGGATCACCCCAGCGCATTTGTTTGACTACCGCCAGCGGGTCAATTTTGACAAATCGCAACCAGGCAATCACCCCCAGCCAGGACAGTGGATCCCGGAACATCCGGACCTTTTTGCCTTCCTGGAATGAGCGTGAACGATAGTTCACCGACAATTCCACCGGGCAATAACCCTTGCGGATGAGCTTGATGAGCAGTTCAAAATCAAAGTCGAAGCGATTGCATTCCAACTCCAGCGCATAAAGGCAATCCCGGCGGAAAACCTTGAACATGGTAAAGGGATCGCGGAGCCGCTGGAAGAAAAGAACGTTGATGAGCGCGGTAAAGAACCAGTGGCCAAGATTGACAAACAAACTCAAGCCATGTTGTCCGGTAAACTGCCGCATTTTCCAGACCTTGCGCCCGCCATGCCGGGAGCCGAGCACAAACGCTGCGCGCCCGGCCGTCAATGGTTCCAGCAACCCGTCGTAATCCTCCAGGTCGTATTCCAGGTCGGCATCCTGAATCAGCACGTAGTCGCCGGTAGCGGCCTGCAAGCCGGTGCGCACGGCATGACCTTTCCCGCGAGGTTGCGTTTCGAGTATCAGCTTCACGCGCGGATGGTCCTGGTACTTGAGCGCCAGTTCCCGGGTGCCATCGGTCGAGTTGCTCTCCACCACAATGATTTCTATCCCGAGGCCGGTCAGTTCCTTGGCCAGCAGGATTTTCATCAGGGTGCCGAAGGTTTTCGCCTCGTTGTAGGCAGGAACAATCACGGACAGCACCGGCTGCGGCCGGACCTCCGCCTGGCGCGCGAACACCATCATGCCGCTGGCCACGATCCGACGATGCCGCTGTTGCAGCTTTTGGGGCAGCAGGCGGGCCAGGAAGTTCAAAACCGGCGTCACCAGGGGAACCGGGAACCGCTCGAAATGCATTTTCACATAATCGAAGCTGAGCATCTTCCAGCCGGGTTGGATGAGGACCTCGCGGAAACCGGATTGGAATAGCGCCGTCTGGAGCGTCTGCGGGTCAAAATAGATCAGATGTTCGGCCTTGAATTCCATCCATTTCTGGCGCATGAGCCGCGCGGACCAGGAGCCGATGGACGGGGTGGTGATGAACAGCGCGCCGCCGGGTTTGAGGAGACGGTGGATTTCCTTGAGGAAATCCACGGGTGAGCGGACATGTTCGAGGACGTCCGAGAGCACGCAAAGATCGAATTGTCCCGCCTCGAGGGGGGCAGATTGAAGCTCCCCGCAAAAAACCTCGCCGTGGTTCAATTGTTGCCGGGCTTTTTCGCAGGCGGAGGCCGAGTATTCAACCCCGGTGACGCGCCAGCCGGCTGCCTCGGCCATGGCCAGAAAATCGCCGTCACCGCAACCGATCTCCAGCAGGCGCCCGCAGCCCGGACCGCAGTAACGGGAGATTTCTGAAAGGTAAAGCCGGGCCGTGGCCTGTTTAATCTCGCTGACAGCCCGGCGTCCCGCTTCGGTGTCGCTGCCGAGGAAATAATCCGCGCCGTAAATCCGGGCCAATTCATCGTGGCTCGGCTGCGGATTGAGAAACACCAGCCCGCAATCATCGCACCGCACCACCCGGTAATCGGAAGTCGAAAACAGGTAGTAGATCCGCGCCCGCCCGCAGACCGGGCAGGATTTGACCGTGTGCCGTTCGCCGGATGGAATATCGATGCGGCTCATTTTCAGGTATAAGGTTGCCCGACTTTTTCGTCGCGCCGGGCCCAGGCGACGCGCATGGCCACCAACGCCATCACCCCGCCCAGCGCGCTCCAAAACAAGACGCAGGCCAGCTGCCAATGGCGAGGCCGGTAGGTGAATTCGATGTGATAGTCCCCCGGCTGGTCGAGGTACAGGCCCTTGAACGCGCGGTTGACGGTCAGAACTTCCTTGGCCTGGTTGTTGGCTGTGGCGCTAAAATCTTTGGCCTGTCCTTCGGTCAGGCAAACCATGCCGGCGGAAGAGGCATGGACATCGAACGACGTTACATTGGGCAGCAGTTGATAGTGGGTCGCCGGCGACACGGTTGCCGACGGAGTGGTTTTCAACTGCCGCAGGCCGGGTCGCTTTTCGATGTCCTCCCCGGTCAGGGCAATGAACGGCTGTTTGCCATTTGCCAAAAGTTGTTTGATGAATTCTTCGTTGGCGGAGATGGCCACCACCTTGTCCGAGAAGAAGGCCCGCGGCCACACGTCCCGATTTTCAAAAACCCAAAAGTCGCTGCGGTCCGTGAGGCGAAAACCGGGCCCCGCCGGGAGGCCGGCACTGGGAGAAGCCAGCAGGTACTTGACATTCAGCAGGTTCAGCAGGGGTTGGGCGGCGACCGGATCCTCCACCTGGATCCACCAGTCCTGGCCGGATTTGATGCCCGGGAATTTCCGGATGAGGGTGATCCATTCCCGGTTGCTCAACGGCGCGCAGGAACGAATGTCTTCCAGCTCGTAAACCGCCGAATAATCACCGAAGAAATTTCCCTCCAATCCGACCACCCGAAACGGCCCGGCCGGGTCCGTCTTGATCCGGTCAACGGCCGGGCTGGGAGCATCCAAAGCCATGCGGGGACCCGGGATCATCAGCCAATCCCCGTTGCCAAAGTTATAAAGTCCGAAGCGGAACTGGGCGGCCAATCCCAACAGGACAATCCCCGCCCATCCGATCGCGGCGATCTGGCGGTTGCGGCTCTTCAAGAACGCAAACAGCAACGGTGCGCCGACAGCCCCCGCCCCGGCGCAGAGAAAATAATTCCAGGGGATGGGTTGGTGGGTGATGCCGAAGCGATACGCCAGAAACATCCCGGCGAAGGCCAGAACCAGCCAAAGAAAATCCACGGCCGTTCGCCGGAAATTTTCCTCCCGGGCCAGGCAATGGAAACCATAGGCGCTCTGCAGGGTGAGATGGATGACCAGCAGATAGGACAAATCGACGAAAGTATGGCCCACCCGGTTCAACAAGGGAATCGCGGCCAGGACCGAGGTGGGAACCCAGCCAAAAATACAACCAACCCACAACCCGATGGCACCCGTGTTGACCCAAAAGAAAGTGTCACCCTTCAGTTGCCGCCATCTCAATGCCGAAAGAATGCAACCGGCCAGCACCAACAGGCTGGTTCCTGGCGCGAGGGCAATCTCGGTGTCTTTTTCGCGGAGGAGGAGATAAAAAAAGTCGTCAAACACACCCGGCAGGCTCATGCGCTCCAGCCGCAAAACCCGGGTTGCCAAATGGGCCGACCAGGAATCTTCCAGGGTCACCAAGAATGATATCCACACCGGTGCGGTCAGCCCCAAAAAAAGCAGCGTGCCCACCGCCATGCGTCCCAGCGCCCGGGCCGAATCAGCAACCTTGCGGCCGGAAGCCACGGCCCAGACGACCGCCGCCAGATTCAATCCGCCGATCAAGACCACCGCCACTTCAACATGCCCGGCGTTAAAACAGGCAAAGTTGACCAGCAACCAAAGCAGCCCCCAGCGGACCGGCCGGTTCGATGGCACGTCCAGCAATCCCAGGGCGGAGAGCAGGATCCATGGGGCATAGGAAAAAACAAAAAAGATGGGGTGATCGTTGATGTAAAAGAAAGCGCCGCAATACGCGGCGAGCACGGCGTACATCAGCGCCAACGGACGGTTTTCCAACCGCCGGAGAACGAGCAGTCCAAACCCGGCGCAAAAGAGGAATTTTGCCGTCAGGAACTTGAGATCCCAGGCCCAGGCGGACCCGCGGCCGAGGATGACGATCAACTGCAACGGATCGCCCAGCATGGAGACCGCCTGACCGATGAGGGTTTCGCCGCCCTGGCCGTATCGGTTCCACAACGGAAGTTCTCCGTATTGCAGCAGGTCGCGGGATTCCATGAATCCGACCGGAACCGCCCAGAGCATCATCGCCCAGGTGTCACTCCCATGCCGCTGCACCGGTGGGGCCGGCTTCATCCCGGGAAGCGGCGGCCAGGAGGAGTAAACCATCGGACCGGCGCCGGCGGGCGAGACATAGCTGCGGCCGCAAAAGAGGACCGGATAACAATTGATGACGACCGCCAATAGCGAGACGAGGATTATGGCCAGGACCGGATGATGTGCGCTCCAGGCGGAAAGCCGTTCCACGAATCCCGGCTTTCGAGGTTTGGAGTCCAGGTCAGGCACAGGTTTGGAAGCTTGGGTTTGGGTTGGTTTCGTCTCGCACCAGTTTTTCTGTTATGGATACTAGGTTTCTGCCGTGTCAGCGTCAAAAACAAATCTCGATTCGCATATTCAAAAAGCGCAGATGAGTTGCCGCGGTTTGGTCGTGATGAATGCGGGCCGCACGCCGGCGGGATGGCGGATTCGCCGGACCGGCCGATGCTCAAAATCATGTCAGCGTGGGCGTGAGCCGATTCATTCTCCCGTCAACCCCGACTCGCGCCGCCGGGAAGGTCGCAAATTTCCGGCGGCTCAATGAGCGGGGCCGGCCCTTTCGCCGCACCTTTGACGCGGATGAAGCCCAACCCGGCCAGCAGGATGACCGCGCCGGCAGAAATCCAAAAAGCGGCACAGGCCAGCCGCCAATGGCGGGGCCGATAGACAAACTGGATGTGGTAATCACCCGGCTGGTCGAGGTATATCCCCTTGAACGCGCGGTTGACGGTCAGAACTTTCCTGGACTGGTTGTTGGCTTTTGCCGTAAAATCGTTTGCCTGTCCTTCCGTGAGGCAAACCATTCCCGGGGATGGTGCATGGATGTCAAATTCAGTTGAATTGGGAAACAGCCGGTAGTTTGTCGCCGGCGATATGGCTGCCGGATTCGTGGTTTCCAACTGCTGAAGGCCGGGTTGTTTTTCGATTTCTGCCCTGGTCAAGGCAATGAACGGCTGTTGGCTGTTTTTCAGAAGGCGGGTGATGAACTTTTCGTTGGAGGCGATGGACTCTACCTGGCGGGCAAAAAAAGCCCGGGGCCACACCTGCAAATTTTCCAAAACTCCAAAGTCACTGCGATCAGTGAAACGGAAACCAGGTCGCTCGTGGTCGCTGGCATCCGGCGGAGCCAGCAGATACTTGACGTTAAGCAGGTTCAATAAAGGCTGCGCCTGAACCGGATCCACCACCTGTATGACCCAGACTCCGTCGAATTTGACGCCACGGCAATTCTGGAAAAAGTTGATGAATTCACCGTTGCTCAACGGGGCGCAGGAACGAATGTCTTCGAGGCCATATACCGCCGAATAATCACCGAAGAAACTCCGGTTCAATCCGACCACGCGAAAAGGGCCGGAGCGGTCCGCCTTGATCTTGTCTACGGCCCGGCTGGGGGCATTCAGCGCCGCTCGCGGGCCGGGAAGCAATAGCGAATCGTCGTTGCTCCAGGAACAGTGATAAAGCGCGAAACGGTAATGAGGGATAAATCCCAGAATGCCAATGCCCAGCCACTGGATCGCGGAGATCTGGTGGGCGCGGCTCTTTAAAAACATAAAAAGCAACGGCGCGCCTACGGCTCCCGCCGCGGCACAGAGCAAATAATTCCATTCGATAGACCAGTGCATCCATCCCAAGCCGCAGGCCAGAACAATCAGGCCTTCGAAAACCAGGACCATTCCAACCAACACCACCGTCACGCGGCGGAAATTTTCCACCTTCGCCAAAGACTTGAAACCATAGGCGCTTTGGATGATCAGATGGATGACCAGCAGATAGGAAAAGTCAGCATAGACATGGCCCACACGGTTCAACAAAGGAATGGCGGCGAGGACAAAAGCAGGAATCCACCCAAACACACATCCGCCCCATAACAGGATGGCGCCGCTGTTGACCCAGAAGAATGGTTCGCCTTTGAGTTGCCGCCATTGCCAGGCCGCAATGATACAGCCAATCATAACCAACAGGCCGGTTTCCGGAGTGAGCGCGTTATACGCGGGGGTTCTGGCGAGAAGAAAATCAAATGAGTCTTCGAACACGCCGGGCAGACACTTGAGCGGAAGTTGAACGACTCGGACCTCCGAATGTGCGGAATAAGCCTTATCCAGCGCTCCCAAAAATGACATCCACACGGGCGCCGTCAGCCCTAAAAAAAGCAGCGTACTCACGGCCAGGCGCCCCAACACTCTGGCCAAATCAGCAACGGTGCGACAGCCGGACCAGGCCCAGGCGAGTGCCGCCAAATTCAATCCACCAATCAAATCCACTGCTAATTCCACGAATCCAGCGTTGAAACAGCCGAAGTTGACCAGCAACCAAATCAGCCCCCAGCGGATCTGCCGCCTCGATTGCAAGTCGAGCAGGCCGAGGGCGGAGAGCAGAATCCACGGGGCATAGGAAAAAACGAAAAAAGCCGGGTGGTTGCCGATGTAAAAAAAAGCGCCGCAGTAGGCCGCGAGGGCGGCATAAATCGGCGACAATGACCGGCTTCCCAAAAGCCGCAAAACGAGCAGACCAAAACCGACGCAAAAGAGGAATTTCGCCGCCAGAAACTTGATGTCCCATGCTCCGGCGGAACCGCGTCCGAGAATGACAATTAACTGCAACGGATCGCCCAGCATGGAGGTTGCCTGGCCGATGAGCGTGTCGCCCGCGTGGCTGTACCGGTTCCACAACGGTAGGGCTCCACACTCCAGCAGGCTGCGAGCCTCAATAAATCCGGCCGGAATCCCCCAAAACATCATCGCCCAGGTATCCTGCCCGTGTCTCGGCGCCGGCGTGGTCGAACTCTTCATACCCGGGAGCGGGGGTTCCCAGTCATAGACGATTGGTCCGCCTGGTGCCACACTCGCGGGAGAAACATAGCTCCGGCCGCAAAAGATGATGGGGTAGCAATTGATGATGACCGCCAACAGCGAGACGAGCAGGATCGCCAGGACCGGGTGCCGCGCGTTCCACTCTGAAACTCTTTTTGCCAACCCCGGCGACCGGGTTTGGGGTCCCAAGTCAGACATCGGTTTGGAAGCTTTGGTTTGGCTTGGGTTTGTCACGCACCGTTTTTTCCATTTTCCCTTATGGAGTTTTCAGTCTCTGCCGCGCCCACGTCAAAAACAAGCTTGGATTCAAACGGCGCCAACGGGTTGTTGCGATTTGATCGTGCCGAACGTGAAACGTCGGCTTGTTGGCCGGGTGGATTGCCCGGACCGCCGAGGCTGGCAATAATATGAACCTCGCGCGGACTGCTCACGTCCCCAATTTCAGGTAGATCACCTTCAGATATTCAGCTTCCTTGAAGCCGGCCGGGTGGTCCGGGGGATGCCGCAACGTTTTCAATTCCGTGAATTTCCTGCCCGACTCAGCCGCGGCGCGCCGGACGACCTCGAAGAATGCCTCGGCCGGGACATGTGCGGAACACGAGCCGGCCACCAGGATTCCACCGGGTGCCAGCCGGGCGATGCCCGCCGCCGCCAGTCGTTCGTAAGCGTGCACGGCGCCGGCCTGTTCGGCGGCGCGTTTGGCCAGTGACGGCGGATCCAGCACGACCAGGTCAAACTTTTCCGCGCCCGCCGCCAGCCATGCAAACGCATCGCCCTGGGCGATTTCATGGTGACACGCGGCCACGCCGGGAAAATTCTTGTTCAAGGCGAAGTTGCGTTGGGCGGCGGCCAATGCGTGCGCGCTGATGTCGAGGTCCGTCACCGTCTTGGCCCCGCCGCGCGCCGCGTAAACCGAGAAACCGCCGGAAAAGCTGAACGCATTCAGCACCCGCCGGCCCCGCGCCAGGGTTTCCACCTCGCGCCGGTTCTCGCGCTGGTCGAGAAAAAATCCGGTCTTCTGCCCCCGCAAAACATCGGCTTCGAAGCGCAGGCCGCTTTCCATAAAAATAACCGGAGCGCCGGCCTCCGGCGCGGCTGGTTTTGAAGAAACTATTTCCCCATCGCGCCGAGGCGGTGCTCGGCGTTCCGCGACCGACTGGATGTTGCGGCTGAGGCGGAGAATGATGCGTTCACCGGGAACAGCTTCCCTGAGCAGCACCAGTGTCTCATCGAGTCGCGGCAGCCACGCCGCCGTGTAGAGTTTCAGCACCAGCGTCGTGTCGTAGCGGTCCAGCACCAGCCCGGGCCAACCATCGCTTTCGCCATGGATGAGGCGGTAGCCGGTGGTTTGCGCGTCGAATAAACCGCGCCGGCGAGCGAGGGCGTGTTCCAGCCGTGATTGCCACCATGCGTGATCGATCGTCTGCGGTTTGCCCGCATGCAAAATCCGCACGCGAATCGGCGAGTCGGGATCGAACAGGCCTACGGCAAGAAAACGGTCCTTGCGGTCGTAAATCACCGCGAGTTCGCCGGTTTGCCCGGCATGATTCGACTCGTGAATGCTGTCAGCGAAAAGCCAAGGATGACCGGAACGCACGATGGTTTCGGCCGTCGCAGTGACCCGCAGGCGCAGACGGGTTGATGGATTCACAGAAGGACACTCTGGTTGGAGCCAATAAGATCAGTGGGAGGTTTCATAATCGCCAAAGGGTGTGTACAGGGCTGGCCTTCCGTTGCTGTGGGTGCCCCAATAAACATCTGGATTATCACCGGTCGTCCGGCAACCGGTCGTTCCAGCCAGAAAAACCAGACAGGCCAGCGCGTAAAAAAGTTTTAAACGAGACATCATTTACTCCAACCCGCTGGCCTTCCGGGCGCGCTTCAAAACCTGCTTTGCCAGCGCACGAGCTTTGACGGCCCCATCCGTAAGCACCTGATTCACGTAGGCCGGGTTCGCCGCCAGTTCCGCCCGTTTCTTCCGCGCCTCGGCAAAGTAATTCCAGTAGCTTTCGAACAACGCCTTTTTCAGGTCGCCGTAGCCCAGGCCGCCGGCGCGCAGTTTGTCTTCAAATTCTTTTCCGACCGCCGGCGTCGCAACGAGCCTTAAAAGCTGGACCGCAAGGTTCTTTTCCGCGTCGGGCTTTGGCTCGGCCGGGGTGCGGCTGTCCATGGTGATGCCCATGATTTTTTTACGCGTTGCCTTCTCCTCGCCAAAGATTTCGATCGTGTTCCCGTAGCTCTTGCTCATCTTCTGGCCGTCCGTGCCGGGAACCACGGCGACCTCGTCGCGGATTTGCGGCTCGGGAATCACGAAAGTCTGGCCGTACTGTTCGTTGAACTTGATGGCGATGTCCCGCGTCATTTCGAGGTGCTGCTTCTGGTCGCGGCCGACCGGCACCACGTTCGAGTCGTAAATCAAAATGTCCGCCGCCATCAACACCGGATAGGCAAACAGGCCGTGCATGGGCGCGATGCCTCTGGCAATTTTGTCTTTATAGCTCGTAGCCCGTTCGAGCATGCCCATCGGCGTGACCGTGGAAAGCAACCAGCTCAGTTCGGTCACCTCCGGCACGTCGGACTGGCGGAAGAAAACGGATTTCTTCGGATCAAGTCCGCACGCGAGAAAATCCAGCGCCACATCCATCGTATTGTTGCGACGTTCGGCGGCGTCAAACAGCGACGTCATCGAATGGTAATCTGCGATGAAATAAAACGCCTCGCCCTTTTCCTGCAGCTCGATGGCCGGCCGCATCATCCCGAAATAATTTCCGAGATGCAGCGCGCCGCTGGGTTGGATGCCCGACAGTATTCGCATGAACGGATGATAAAGATAAATGAAGAGTGCAGGAAAGCAGGAAACTTCATCCGCAGATTGCGCACAGGAACGCAGATTTATTCGAAACCCGTTTTTCGTCTGCGAAAATCGGCGTAATCTGCGGATTAAAATCGTTTCAAGTTGCCGGTCTGGACCTGCCACCGGAGGAGATCCTTCCCCAGTTCCGCCGGCCAGTTTTCCTCCGTGGCGGTCATGAACACCTGGCCGCCGGTCTTGCGCGCCTGCTCCAGCAACGGCAGGAAACCGCTGCGCCGTTTCGCGTCCAGCTCACCCATCACGTCGTCGATCAGCAGGATGGGAGATGAGCCATGAATGCCGGCCAGATACTCCGCCTGCGCCATTTTCAAGGCGATGGCCAGGGTGCGTTTCTGGCCTTCGCTGCCGAATTGCGCGGCGGACTTTTCGTTGAGCAGCAGCTGCAGGTCGTCGCGGTGCGGCCCGATGAGCGTGGAACGGTACGTCCGTTCCCGGTTGCGGGATTGCGCCAGTTCGACGACAAAATCCTTTTTCACGCTCGGCTGGTACTCGAGGCGCAGTTCCTCGGCGTCATTGGAAATGCGGCGATAGGCCAGCCGGGCCAGCGGTGAAAATTTCGGCGCCAGCTCGCGGCGCGCGCGGATGATTTCGTCGCCGAGTTTCACCAGTTCCTGCGAAAAACTGTCGAGCGCGGTCTCATCGGGGGAGCGATGTTTGAGCAGGGCATTGCGGGCGCGGACGGCGCGCATATAGCGCTGGAGCAGGGGGAGGTAGCCGGGCCGGGTTTGCGCCAGCAGCAGGTCGAGAAACCGCCGGCGCGCGCGCGCGGCGCCTTTGACCAGTTGCAAATCTTCCGTGCAAAAAACCACCGTGCGCAACACGCCGAGGTAGTCGATGAGCTTTTTCACCGGTTGCCCGTCCAGCGCCAGTTTACGCTCGCTGGCCGACCAGAACATCTTGATTTCGTGTTCGCCCTGGCCGACGACGTTGCCGCCGGCGAAATAACCCTTTTGCCCGTGCCGGATCATCTGGGCGCCGCCGACGCCGCGGAACGAGCGCAGCGTGGCCAGGAGATATACCGCTTCCAGGATGTTGGTCTTGCCCTGGGCGTTGTCGCCGAGCAGCAGGTGAAAGCCCGGGGCAAAGTCGACGTCCAACCGCGCGTAATTGCGGAAATCCCGGAGTCGTAGATGAGCCAGATGCACGCGGAGAAAATAGGAGCGCGGACCGCCCGTCCGCGAGTTTTTTTCCGGCAAATCGGGGCCGGCCTGATTGAAATTTGCCGCTTCGATTTTGATCGTGAGCCGGGTTTGCCAGAAGGATGCCGCCAACGCCGCCGCATTTTTTTCATGCTTATTTGCAGAAATGAACATAGATAAATTCCACTTGTGTGGTGTATAAGCAGGGTGATTTTCCATGAGACCGGCAGCTTACCCGCATTCAGCCGCAGTGTCTTTGCCGGCGGCATCCGGTTTCATTCCACCGGCCGGGTGGACGGTTTGTCCCTGGCGGGGAAAGACCCTGGCCGTTTCATTTGCCCTGTCTTTTCAGGCAGGGTAAAACCAAACCAACCAAACAAGTCACACCAACAGGAGAAATAGCCATGTCATACAAAAATAAACTAAGCATATCAGCCGCGTTGCTCGTGGCCGGCGCCACTGCCGCCTGGGCGAACAATCCCATTGTTGCCACCATTCAGGCCGCCAAGTCCGGTCAAACGGTCACGGTCTCCGGCACTTACAGCGGCATCACCACCCGGATCCAGGTGCCGAGCGGCGTGACCGTCAAAGGGCCGGCCACCTTTGTTTTCACCACGGGCGCCTCGGCGGATGGTTTCTACGTGCCGGCGGGCAACAGCGGCGTCACCCTCCAGAGCCTGACGGTCCAGGGGGCAAACCATGGCATCATGATTTATGGTTCGTCGTGCAGCATCCAATCCTGCATTGCCAGTGCCAACCAGAACACCGGCATTGAAATCATCGGCGGCAGCGCCAAGAACAACGTCGTC
>CAYPSF010000108.1:0-15059 GCA_964413165.1 uncultured Bifidobacteriaceae bacterium | reverse complement strand
AGAACCGCGCGCGGAAATTTTTCGGCCTGCAATTTCATCCCGAAGTCGTCCACACCCCGCGAGGAAAGGAAATCATCGCCAATTTCGTCCACGGCGTCTGCGGCTGCGGCAAAAACTGGACGATGCACCAATACGCTGACCAGGCCGTCGAAGAAATCCGCCGGCAGGTCGGCGGGGAAAAGGTAATCCTCGGTTTGAGCGGCGGCGTGGATTCGAGCGTGGCTGCGGCATTGCTGCACAAGGCCATCGGCAAACAGCTCACCTGCATCTTCGTCAACAACGGCGTGCTGCGCGCGCGCGAGGCCGAGGTGGTGCAGGAGGTTTTCGGAAAACATTTTCGCATCAAGCTCCAGTATGAGGACGCCACCAAACTGTTCCTGAAACGGCTCAAGGGCGTCATCGACCCGGAACGCAAACGCAAAGTCATCGGCAAAACCTTCATCGAGGTCTTCGAGGCGGCGACGAAACGCGCCGGCCGGGCGAAATTCCTCGCGCAGGGCACGCTTTATCCCGATGTGATCGAGTCCATCCCCATCGCCGGCAATCCGGCGGCGATGATCAAGAGCCATCACAATGTCGGCGGCCTGCCGAAAAAAATGCGGTTCGCTCTGGTCGAGCCGTTGAAATGCCTGTTCAAGGATGAAGTCCGCCGGCTCGGGCTCGAACTCGGTTTGCCGAAGGAGATCGTCCTGCGCCAGCCGTTTCCCGGACCGGGCCTGGCCGTGCGCTGCCTGGGGGAAGTGACCCCGGAAAAATTGCAGGTGTTGCGCCGCGCGGACGCGATTGTGGTGGAGGAAATGAAGGCAGCCGGGCTTTATTACAAGACCTGGCAGACGTTTGCCGTACTGTTGCCCGTGCGCAGCGTGGGCGTACAAGGCGACGAACGGACCTACGACTGGACGCTGGCCATCCGGGCGGTGGAATCGCAGGACGGCATGACGGCAGACTGGGTGAGGCTGCCCTACGATCTGTTGGAAAAGATCTCCTTGCGCATCACGAACGAAGTGCGCGGCCTCAATCGCGTCGTCCTGGATCTCACCAGCAAGCCCCCGGGAACGATTGAGTGGGAATAATTTGACGCATTTTTTTCTGGTTTGCAGTGCGGGACGGGCTTAACCTCACCCTACAGAAAAACCATTTGCGCTTATGGACATCATTTTCAACTGCCCCCATTGCGAACAGGAAATGTCGGTGGATAGTTCCGGCGCCGGCTCAGAAGTGCAATGCCCGTCCTGCGGCCAGAAACTTACGATTCCATCGGCCCCCACGCCCCCTCCGCCGGAGGCTGCTCCGGCGGGACAAGCCGACGGCTCCCAGCAGCCCGCCCATTCCATCGCCTCGTCGGCCGCCGCCAAGGTCGAAATGCATCTCAAAGTACCCGTGCGGGACAAGCCGGGCGAAGTTCTCATTGCCAAGCCAAAACCGCCCCTGGAGGCAGTGGCCAAAGGCGCCGACAAAAAACCCCGGGTGCGGACGATTCGACACGCTGCCTGTGTCGAGGCGGGCCACGACAAGTTTGACGAGCGGGTTGCGGAATTTTTGCATGAAGCCGGCGAAGCCAATCTCATTGGCATCCACACGATCAGCTACACCCATTTCGACGTCGGCACGCAAAAGATATTGAACGATTACGGCGTCCTCATCATTTACCGGGGATGAATCCCTTTGGGCCTGCCTTGACTTGCCGATTTTGGGTCGTTACTGTCGCTACATGAATCGCCGGCATGCCGTTCTGCTCCTGGTCGCCGCGGGCGTGATTTTATTTCCGTCGCCCGCGCCCGCGCCGCTGTTCTATGTGCCGGGGGAAGGCTGGTATTACGAACCTTACGGTCAAAACGTCAAATGGCAGCGCACTCGCGCCAAGGATCAACTGGACGTCGCCCAGCAGGCTTTCAACAGCGGGGATTACGACACCACCCTCCATGCGGCACACCGGATCCTGCGCATGTGGCCGTTGTCGGACTACGCACCGGACGCAGAATATCTGGTCGGCCGCTGCCTGGAGGCGACGGACCGGGACGAAGCCGCCTTTAATGCCTACCAGAACCTGATTGAAAAATATCCGCGCAGCAGCCATTACGAAGAAGTGCTCTGGCGGCAGTATGAAATCGCCAACCGGTTCCTGGGCGGCCAATGGTTCCGGGTCCTGGGTTATATCCCGCTTTATCCCTCAATGAACCGGACGGCGGAATTGTTCGACAAAATTGTCAGCAACGGTCCGTACAGCGTGGTTGCCCCGCACGCGCAACTGCGCATCGGCGCCGCCCGGGAAAAGCAGAAAGATTTTCCCGATGCGGTGAAGGCTTACGCCACGGCCGCCGACCGCTACTATAACCAGCCGACCATCGCCTCCGATGCGCTGTTCCGGGAGGGTCTTTCCTACGCCCGGCAGGCAGCCAAGGCCGAATACGATCAAAACACCGCCGTGCAGGCCATTGAGCGGTTCACCGATTTCCTCACACTGTATCCCGATGACCGGCGCGTACCGCGGGCCCAAAAGGCGATCGCGCTGCTCAAAGCCGAGCAGGTCCGCGGCAATTATGAAATCGCGCGGTTTTACGAGGACAGCAAAACCCTGAACGCCTCGCAACGGGCCCGGGGCGCGATTGTCTATTATAACGAGGTGCTGCAGCTGGATCCCAACTCCCCTTACGCCGCCGCCGCGCGCCAGCGCATTGAAACCCTCAAACCGCACATCCAGGCGTCAACGGTCAACTGACATGCGCCGGCCGGAACTTTTTGTCCTTTGGGCGGCGACGCTGTTGCTCGCCGGCTGTGCCGGCTATCATCTCGGTCCGGTCAATGGCGCCGTTGCGGGGGAAAAGTCGGTTGAAGTTTTACCGTTTAACAACCAGACGCTGCAACCACGGCTCGGCGACGCGGTCACGCAGGCCTTGCGCCAACGGCTCCAGACCGACGCCACCTACCATCTCGCCACGCGCGGGCCCGGCGATGTCGTCGTCAGCGGCGTGATTACGCGCTACAACCGCGAAGGATTGAGTTATTTGAACAACGACGTCACCACGACGGAAAACTACCGGGTGGGTGTCGTTGCGCACGTCATCGCCCGCGACCGTGCCACGGGCAAGCTGTTGCTCGACAAGAACGTGAACGGCTACACGCTGGTTCATGTCGGCACGGATTTGGCGGACTCGGAGCGCCAGTCATTACCGCTGCTCGCGGAAGACCTGGCCCGAAACATTACGGAATTGCTCACCGAAGGGTCGTGGTAAAAAAACCTCCGGGCAGTTGGCCATCCCTTCAATCATGAGTGTCAGCGGATGGATGTCAGGAAAAAAGTTGTACCAAACCCCATCGCCCTGGCCGACCGGTAACTCCTCAATTTCCCGCCAGTTCCTGCGGCCCCTTGCCGCCGTTGACCAGGTACAAAACCGCCATGCGCACGGCCAGGCCATTGGTCACCTGCTCCAAAATCAACGACCGGCCCGAGTCGGCAATATCACTGTCAATTTCCACACCGCGATTGACCGGACCTGGATGCATGATAAGCGCATCCGGCCGGGTTTTGGCCAGGCGGGCTTTGTTGAGGCCAAACAGCTGGGTGTATTCGTTGATGCTGGGAAACATGGTCTTGCGCTGGCGCTCGTGCTGGATGCGGAGCAGGTTGATAATATCGGCGTCCCGGATGGCTTCATCCATGTCGTAAGTCACGCGGCAGCCCATTTGCTCGAAGGTTTTGGGCACGAGCGTGGACGGCCCGCAAAGCGTGACGCGCGCGCCCAGTTTCGTCAGCGCCCAAATGTCCGAGCGCGCCACGCGGCTGTAAAGAATGTCGCCCAGGATCGTGACATTCAGCCCGGCGATCTTCCCCTTGCGTTCGCGAATGGTGAAGGCGTCGAGCAACGCCTGCGTGGGATGCTCGTGCGCCCCGTCGCCGGCATTGACGACGCTGGCGTTGAGCACGCGCGAAAGAAAATGGGCCGCGCCCGACGCGCTGTGGCGCATGACTATAAAATCGGCGTTGAGCGCCTCCAGGTTCCGCGCGGTGTCCTTGAGCGTCTCGCCTTTTTTCAGCGACGAGGCCTCGGCAGTGAAATTGATGATGTCCGCCGACAGCCGCTGTTCGGCCAGTTCAAAGCTGATGCGCGTGCGGGTGGACGGCTCGATGAACAGGTTGACCACGGTTTTGCCCCGCAGCGCCGGGACCTTTTTGATGGCGCGTTCGCCCACGACCTTGAACGCCCGCGCCGTGTCGAGCACCGTCGTGATCTCGTCCACGGTGAGCGATTCAATGTCCAGCAGATGTTTGCGGTGCCAGCTCATTTCTTTTCTAAAACCACCTCGTCCCGGGACGCACCCGCCTCGACGAGGAGTAGCGAAATCTTTTCCTCCAGTGATGTCGGTACATTTTTACCGACAAAGTCCGCCTTGATGGGCAATTCGCGATGGCCGCGGTCGACGAGCACCGCCAGTTGGATTTTTTTGGGCCGCCCAAAATCGTTGAGCGCGTCCATGGCCGCCCGCGTCGTGCGGCCGCTGAACAACACGTCGTCCACCAGCACGACCGTCTTGCCCGTCACGTCAAACGGGATGACGGTGGGAAACACCTTCGGAGCAGCGCGCTGGTCAAGATCGTCGCGATGCATGGAGACGTCGAGGATGCCCACGGGCACCGGCTGGTTCCAGATGCCCAGGAGAATTTTGTTCAACCGTTGCGCGAGGTGGTCGCCACCGGTGGGAATGCCAATCAGCACGACGTCCGTACCGACCTCGTTCCGCTCGGCGATTTCATGGGCAATGCGCGTGAGCGCGCGTTGGATCGCCACGGCATCGAGGATGACGGTGGCTTCAGACATAAAAAAAACGCGAACCTCTCCGCCGGGCGGAGCCGATTCGCGTCGCGTATTCAGCGTTCATATTTTCCTTCGCTGCCTCGCTGGGCGGCGTTAAAGGAACAAAGTTTTACCGGTTCAATTTGTGGCTGCGGATTGGCGGGCCTTGCGCCAGCTGGAACGGTGCTTGATGATCCACTCCGTCAGCGCCCGCTCGAAGCCGATGTCATGCCCGGCCTTTTCCGACTCAATCCACTTGTGCTTGAGGATTTCTTCGCGTTCGGCTTGAAATTCACGGTAGAGCGAGGAATTTTTTAACAAATCGTTCGCCGACGATGGTTCTTTTACAGCGTTCGACATAATTAAATAGTAATTGTTACCTTCACGTTAAAACTTTGCGGCCCGGCTTGCAACTTAAATAAGGCGCTTAAAACAAACAGGTTACGGCATATTCAGCCCAGGCCCTTCCGCAGCGTCTCCGCAATTTGAATGAATGCCTGGCCCGCCGGCGTTTTGGGAGCGGAGACCACAATCGGCACACCACGGTCGCCCGCTTCCCGGATTTGAGTGAAAATCGGCACTTCGCCCAGAAAGGGGATGCTTTGTCGCGCCGCCTCGACGCGGCCGCCGCCATGGCCGAAAATCTCCACGCGTTCGCCGCCGGGTGCGGTGAAATAACTCATGTTCTCGACAATGCCCAGCAGCGGTACATTGACCTTCCGGAACATGGCAATCCCCTTGCGCACGACGCCGAGCGACGCCTCCTGCGGCGTGGTCACGATGACCCCGCCGTCGAGCGGCACGGTCTGGCACAGCGAGAGTTGCGCATCGCCCGTGCCCGGCGGCAGATCCACCAGCAGGAAATCCAGATCGCCCCACTCCACGCTGAACAGAAATTGCTGGATCGTTTTTGAAATCATCGGCCCGCGCCAGATCACCGGCTGGTCGTTCTCGAGCAGCAACCCGATGCTCATCACCTTGACGCTGTGATTGACCGGCGGGACGAGCCGTTCGCCGGCGCTGATGGTGGGACGTTCGTAAACGCCCATCATCAGCGGAATACTTGGGCCATAAATATCGCAATCCAACAGGCCGACGCGCGCGCCGAGATGTTTCAACGCGCAGGCCAGGTTCACCGAGCAGGTGGATTTGCCAACGCCGCCTTTGCCGCTGGCGATGGCAATGACGCGCTTGACGCCCGGCACGCGATTTTGGTTTGCCAGCGCACCCGCGGGCGGAGATTGCCCGGCGGCAGGTTGTTTGACTTCGACGTGCACGAGTTTGACTTCCGGCAGCGCCTTCAAAACCCGCTCGCTGTCCTCTTTGATCTGGCGCGCGGCGTCCGGATTGGCCGTGGTCAATTGCATCATGACGCTGACCGCGCCATTGGCCGCCGAGACTTCCTTGAGGAGCCCGAAGGAAACAATGTCGCGGGAATAGCCCGGGTACTTCACGGCCTTCAGCGCGTTCTTGATGTCGTCTTGCGTCAGCACGGCAACAGGTTAGCACATTGGCGCCGGGATGCCAGTGTTTGGAGTTCCGGCTTTTACCCGCCTGGAATCGGACGCATCGGGCGACGGGAAAGTCGCCCGTGCATAGCCAAACTCGTGCTCCAGACTTGCGTAGTGGCGCAGGGCATGGGAAATTGACGGTCTAATTGTTAGGATTGGATGTTTAAATCATGACACAAAAACCGTCAAAACCGGAGATCGGACTGTTCCTCGAAACTTTCAGCCGCTTTGAATCGGCGCTGCAACCGTCGTGGCTGCTGCCGTTGCGCCGGGCGGGCATCGCGCGCTTCCTGGAACTCGGTTTCCCGACGTTGCAGGACGAAGACTGGCGCTTCACCAATCTCGCCCCGCTCACCAGGCTGTCCCTTCAACCCGCCGCGGAACCGGCAAATGATGCCGCCGCCAAAGCCGCGCTGGAAAAGCACGTCTTCGCCCACCTGCCCGGGGCCCGGCTCGTGTTTATCAATGGCCAATACTCAATGACGCTCTCTGCCGTACAGGGATTGCCCGCCGGCGTGAGGGTGTCGAACCTGACCGCGGCAATCGTGGCGGACTCGGAATCCATCAAAAAGCAGTTCGGGCTTTATGCGCTGACGGAAAACAATGCCTTCGCAGCGTTGAACCAGGCGTTTTTCACCGACGGCGGATTCGTTCAAGTGCCCGCCGGGGTTTCGGTGGCCGAACCCATCCAGTTCATTTTCATTTCCACCACGAAACAGGACGGCGAAACCATCCTGCCGCGCAACCTGATCCTCGCCGGGGCCAACAGCCGGGCCACGGTCATGGAGAGTTACATCTCGACGGATGACACGGCCTACTTCACCAACACCGTCACCGAAATCGTTGCCGGGGAAAACGCCGCGCTGGAGCACGTGAAATTCCAGGACGAAGCCGCCGCCGCGTTTCACCTGTCCACCATCGCCGCCCAGCTGGGCCGCGCGAGCAACGTGAGCGTCCATTCCTTCGCCCTCGGCGCAAAGCTCTCACGCACCAACATCCGTACCAAACTCGACGGCGAGGGCCTGGAGTGCATTCTCAACGGCCTTTATCTCACCCGCGGCGAGCAGCTCGCCGACCATCATATGATTGTCGAGCACGCGCAGCCGCATTGCGCCAGCCACGAATATTTTAACGGCATCCTCGACGACAAGTCGAAGGGCGTCTTCCACGGGCGGATCCTGGTCCGGGAAATCGCGCAGAAAACCGACGCCAAGCAGACGAACAAAAACCTGCTGCTCTCCGACGACGCGACGGCGGACACCAAGCCGCAATTGGAGATTTATGCCGACGACGTGAAATGCACGCACGGTGCGACGATCGGGCAGTTGAACGCCGAATCAATTTTCTACCTCCGCGCGCGCGGCATCGGCGCGGACAATGCCCGGCGGATGTTGATCCACGCCTTTGCCGGCGAAATCATCGCCCGCGTGAAGCACGATTCCGCGCGCGAGAAGCTGGACCAGCTGGTGTGGGATCGCCTGGAGGCGAACCATCACCTGGCGCAAAAGAATTGATTGGAGGAATCGTAATCCATGTTCGAAGACCTAAATGACCTTTATCAGCAGGTCATCCTCGACCATTGCAAGCAACCGCGAAATTTCCATGAAATGCCGCAGGCAACCTGCTCCGCGCAGGGCCGGAACCCGCTCTGCGGCGATCAGTTGCAGCTTTTTCTGGAGTTGGACGGCGACACCATCAAGGACATCAGCTTTGTCGGGTCCGGCTGCTGCATTTCCAAGGCCTCGGCGTCGCTGCTCACGGAATTTGCCAAGGGCAAAACGAAGGCGGACGTGGAAAAAATGTTCGGCCAGGTCCATGAAATGGTCACCACCGGCAACATCCAGGGCGACGTCGGCAAGCTGGCAGTGTTTGCCGGCGTGTATAAATTTCCAGCCCGGGTGAAGTGCGCGATTTTGTCCTGGCACGCCGTCATGGCTGCGCTCAAGGGTGACGCCAAGCCGGTGAGCACGGAAAACGAACAGACCTGATTGATTTCACCCGCAATTGCGGCGAAGATACTGGCAGTGATTGATTTAAGAGGTGTTTTATGAATTCCAATGAAGCAAAAATTTTGACCCGTGACGTGGAGGCCTCCGTGGTGCCCGTAGGCACCAAGGTCACGCTCAAACAGGGCGAGTCGGCGTATATCACGCAATCGCTCGGCGGCAGTTATACCATCGTCGTCAATGGCAACATGTTCCGCATTGCCGACAAGGATGCCGATGCGCTCGGCGTTGAAGTGCAGGCCCGGCCGACCGGGGCCACCAGCAGCGGTCCCATGACGCAGGAACAGCTGGAAAAGCATGTCTGGGAGGCGCTCAAGACCTGTTACGACCCGGAAATCCCCGTCAACATCGTGGACCTTGGCTTGATTTACGACTGTCACCTCACGTCCGTGGGTGAAAACAGCTACAAAGCCGACGTGAAAATGACGCTGACCGCGCCCGGCTGCGGCATGGGTCCGACGCTGGCGCAGGACGTACAGAACAAACTGCTGAACCTCGAGCCGATTGACGAGGCGAACGTGGAGCTGGTCTGGGACCCGCCCTGGAACCAGAGCATGATGACCGAAGCCGCCAAGCTGCAACTCGGGCTGATGTAGCCACAGATTATCACAGATGAAACACAGATTTTTCATTTTATCTGCGTTTAATCTGTGTTTCATCTGTATTTCATCTGTGGCTAAAAACTTCCAATGAATAAAACCGTTGACTGGGCCAAACTGCGAAAGGATTTCCCCATCCTCGACCAGCAGGTCCACGGCAAACCGCTGATTTATTTCGACAATGCCGCGACGTCACAGAAGCCGCGCGCGGTGATTGACGCGTTGGTGCATTATTATGAGCACGACAACGCCAATGTTCATCGCGGCATCCATGAACTGAGCAACCGCGCCACGGCGGGTTACGAGGCCGCCCGGGTGCGCACGGCAAAGTTTATCAATGCCCCCAGCGCCGAGGAAATCGTGTTCACGCGGGGCACGACCGAGGGCATCAACCTGGTCGCCAATGCCTGGGGCACGAAAAACCTCAAATCCGGCGACGTGATTCTGCTCACGGAAATGGAGCATCACAGCAACCTGGTACCCTGGCAGTTGCTCGCCCAACGCACCGGTGCAAAGATCGCCTACGTACCGGTCACCGGCGATGAAGGCCTGCTTGACCTGGGCAAGCTCGATTCATTGCTGACCAAACAGGTCAAGCTGTTTGCGATGGTCCACATCTCGAACTCGATGGGCACGGTGAACCCGGTCGCCGACCTGTGCGCCCGCGCGCGCAAGCTGGGCATCACGACCCTGGTGGACGCCGCCCAAAGTGCCGGGCACATGCCGGTGGACGTCCAGGCCATCGGCTGCGATTTCCTCGCGTTTTCCGGCCATAAAATCTGCGGGCCGACAGGCATCGGCGTGCTCTGGGGCCGTCAGAAACTGCTCGACGCCATGCCGCCGTATCAAGGCGGCGGTGAAATGATTTTGTCCGTGGAATATCAGAAGACCGAGTTTAAACCGGCACCGCACCGGTTCGAGGCCGGCACGCCGGACATTTCCGGCCCGATTGGCCTGCATGCAGCCATGGATTATCTCGACGCTATTGGCCGGGATAACATCTGGCAACACGACCAGGAACTCGCGGCCTACGCCTACGAAAAACTGGCCGCACTGAAACGCATCCGCCTGTTCGGTCCCAAAACCGGCCGCGCCGGGCTCGTCAGCTTTCTGCTTGCGGACGTGCATGCGCACGACGTGGTGACGCTGGCGGACCAGGCGGGCGTGGCGTTGCGCGGCGGCCATCATTGCACCCAGCCGCTCATGCACAAGCTCGGCGTCGAATCCACCGCCCGCGCCAGTTTCTATTTCTATAACACCCAGTCCGAGGTGGACCGGTTTGTGGAAGTGGTTCGGGAAATTCAGAAATTCTTCGGCCAATAAACCGAATCCAAATTTCGATCGAACTAAGCCATTGACGTCAGGGCCATCGCCAAGTCAAAGTCCGATCACTCACATGAAAGGCCTCAAACCGACCCTGCTGCTTGGCATCTCGATTCTTGCTTTCGGCGGAGGTTGCGCCAAGGCGCAAGACAGCGTCCCGGGCGGGGCCGAACCGATTATCAGCTCGATTGATCCCGCCAGGCTGTCCTATGACTACCTGGTGGATGGCAACCTGCCCCAGGACGACCCGGCCGCGAAAAAATTCAAGACACTGCAGGCTGCGTATGCCGCCGCGCCCGAGGGAACTGAAGCCAGGCCGACCGTCATCGGGATCAAGCCGAACGTGTATCAGCTTCCGGGCCTGGCCCCGCGAGGCCCAAGCCTGAGCATCACGAAGAACTACATCACCTTGCTGGGATTGACCAATAACCGCCGCACGGTGGTGCTGGCGGACAATCGCGGCCTGATGCAAGGCGCCGACGATGATGGTTTCATCATCGATGTCAACGCCACCGGATTCACCGCAAAGAATCTGACGATCATCAATTATTGCAATGCCGACTACGAGTATCCCGGTGATCCGGGCAAAAATCTGACCAAACGATCGGATGTCATTACCCAGGGCGTAGCGTTGCAGGCTGCAGGGGACAAGCACGTCTATGAGAACGTCGCCCTTCTGGGCCGGCTGGACACAATGTTTCTGAGGACCACGCGTTCTTACTTCAAGAACGTCTACATCGAAGGTACGGACGATTGGATGGGCGGAGGTCAGATCAGCGTCTGGGAAGATTGCACTCTGGTCTACCCGACCGGGAGCGGGGTGATGTCTGCCTCGGGAGTCGTCTTCTTCCGCTGCCGGTTTGAAGCGACCCGCGGCATGCGGTTCTACAAGGCCGAATTCCGCGGCGCCAACCGGCCAAATGTCCTGATCAACTGCGTGTTGCCGGTCGATTCACGACAGGCTCACGTCGCTTGGGTCCGAGGCATAGCCGCGCCCAGGCCCAGCCAGCTTTCCCTTACCTGGCACAATAAGGACGCCGAAGGTCATCCCGCGGTCATCTATGACAGCACCGTTGGCGCGCCCGCGTTCACGTACTCGAGGGAATTGTCCCAGTCGGAACTTCCGGCCTTCAACCCGTGGAACCTGCTCCGGGCGGCACCGAACGCGCCAGCGGACGACTGGGACCCGGCTGGAGCCAGGAACAAGTATGAATCGGCCGGACAGGGAAATCTGCCGTTTCGCATCGCGTTGACAAACGGCACGGCGTCCATCCGCACGGACGGCGCCGGAACCACCATCGGCGCGACAGTCTTGCCGGCTCATGCTGACCGGAGGATTATGTGGTCAACCGGATCCGATCTGATTTCACTCAGCCGAACGGCGGGCTCGAATGTTGTTGTGACCGGTCGAAATACGACCAGCCAGGCGGAATGGGTCGCCGTTCACGCCACCGCGTCCAACGGCGTTTACGTGACAGCCTATGTCTATGTGGAACCCAAATACATTGATCCACCAGCGGTGATCGCGGGACCGACCATCCATCCGCCGGCGGACGGTAAGGCCACGGTGGATTACGCGCTCGATTTGCACGGCAAGGAGGACCAGTCGCTCGTTTCGTGGTCTATTTGCACTGACGCCGCGGGAACCAATCCGAGAACAGTCGCGATCAGTCGGGGCAACCAGCCCCTGAAAACGCTCCCGCTAACGCCAGGCTATGTCGGCAAATATCTCAAAGTAACGGTTCAGCCCAAGCACAACATCAGCGATCCCGGTCCGGAAGTGCAGGCGATAAGCGCAAAACCCGTTGCGGCAGCAGACATCCGGCCCGCCGTTGTTTCCCCGAATTTCAGGAATTTCGTGCCGGATATAAATGACACGTACGCGAGCGGCTTGTGGACGGTTCTGGGTACCTGGGCCGTCGTACCCGGAGATAATTTTGAGCCTGGCTATGGCATCCGGCCGGGCAGCCCGGCCTATCTCCTTTATCAGCAAGATGCCGACTGCGGCGACATGCAGGTTGACCTGGTGATGGCGTCCGAGAAATCAGGCCAGGGATTTTCGGTCCCGGGTTCGCCCGCTGACAACGGCCCGCGCAATCTCCACGCCGACATGTACATCAAGTATGATCCGCGCACCACGAATGGCTACGCCCTCCGGATTTGGAGAACAACCCAGTCCGCTGACAAGTGCATGTTTCAACTCTACAAGATCGAGAACGGCACTGGATCGGCGCTGAACGACCGGCAGGTATTGAGCGGCGTGTTCAAAACGACCACGTACATGATCCTGAAGGCCGTGGGCACCAACCTGACGGTCAGCGCGTCCAACGATGTAGACAATGAAACGCTGACCTTGAACGGAGCCATCGTGCCCAATCGCTTTGGCGGAGCCGGCGTATACTGGCCGGGGGGCAGCAGCACCATCTACAGCCGCATTGAAATGTCCTATCCGGGCGTAACGCCTGCAAAATAACTGACGGGAAATTGCTTTTGAAGTTCAGGGGGCGGAGTTCAATCGGTTTGTGGAAGTGATGCGGGAAATTTAGAAATTCTTCGACGGGAGATTTTTGGCTATCTTACGACCGCTTTAAAGCACTTGTATGTAATGAATCCAAGACCAAAAGCAATCGCGCCTATAATGCTGACAAGCATTAACGTTCCGACAAATGACATGCCTGAACTTTGTCTGTCATCCTCTGATAAACACGCAATCATTACGAGGGCCATTATGAGAGTCGAACATCCGCAAAAGCAGCCTAAAAGAACGTTAGCCAATTTTTCATACCACGTAAGAGGCGGCTTGGCGGCCTCGGCTGTCTGCGTTTGGTCCCGGTTCGCGTTGCTCGACCACAGATTGAACCAATTTGAGTTTTTGTTTGAATGTCAGTTCGGCATCACCTCTTTCAGGCAAACGATCAATTTTCAGCAGGCGACAGAGGTTCATTTCTAGCAAATTCTCAAGTATCAAATGTCCCTTGAGAGTGATGAGAATTAGATCGTCGCCACATTTGCCCAGACGCTCCTTTACGAGTTCCCCGGGTTTGTGGCGGTCAGCAATAAGTTGGTCAATCTCTTTACCTCTTTTTTCAATCTTTTCGCCTCGTTTTATAACCTCTTCGTATTTCATAAAAAATTAGTCAGCTAAGAGGCTTTTTCTGCGCCAGAGTAGCTGCTGGTTTCGCGCACGAGATGGGCGTTTGCATGTCTCGTTTCATAATTTTGACTTTGCGCCCGTCAAAAAAGTTTGTCCAGATAAACTCACATCGGCGGCGGCTGCATGAAACGGCGCAGCGAGCCAAAAATTGGCCGCCTGTCGGGCACGAAAGGAATTTGTTTCAACGTCCGTCCTCACCCCGGCCCTCTCCTCCAAGAGAGGGAGAATGGTCGTCAGCCGGCAAGCGAATTCGTGTCCATCCTGGTTGATGTTTTGCGCCTTTTGTTTTTTTTCGCGGCAATGACGGTCATTGGTCAAAACAGTCAATCACGGTCTTGAGCCAGTTCAGTTCCATGCCAATGCGTTGGGGGGCCAGTTCGGGCGCTTCTTCATCCCGGGCCATGAGGATTTCGATGCAGAACGCCAACAAGGGCTGTTGTTTGTAGCCCAGGAACATCCCTTCCACCGACTCCTGCCATTCGTATTCCGAAACGTCCTCCAGCTTTTCCAACATCCGGATGTTCGAAGTATCGGCGCGTTCGACGATTTTAGGTCGCACCGTCTTGAGCCGGCGTCCGCGCATCCGCGTCATGGCCTCCCAGACGGCTGACGCTAGCGGAATCAACTGGCTTTGCTCCCGCTCGTCGCCCAGTTGTTCGTCGCAGACGGTCAGATAAATACCCACGGCAGGTTGCTCGGTCATGAATTGTCCCATCAGAGCGCGGGTGGGTTCCTCGGCCAGGGCGCACTGGCGCTCCCAAGCTTCGACAATAAATTCGCGAGGAACAGTGTTCATAGAAAAACGTGCCGGGTACGGCCGATCCGACGCGATTTTGCCACGGCCAACATGGGTGACAAGCGGCAAGTGCAGGGTGATACGAAATGCGGCGCGCACGGAGTGACGCGCCCTACCATTCGTGTCCATCCGCAGTTAAAGTTTTGCGCCTTTTGCGCTTTTTTGCGGCAGAGAGCTCATTCGCGGCCAGCCGCGGCGATGAACGGCTTCAATTCCTGCATCAGCTTCGCGAAGCCGTCGAGGGACAACTGCTGTGCGCCGTCGCTCCAGGCTTCCGCCGGGTTGGGATGCACCTCGATCAACAACGCGTCCGCACCCATCGCCACTGCGCCCTTGCACATCGCCGCCACCAGGTCGGCCCGCCCGGCGCCCTGGCTCGGGTCGATCACGATCGGGCAGTGCGATTCGCGCTTGATGATGGGAATGGTCGAGAGGTCGAGCGTGTTGCGCGTGTAGGTCTCGAAGGTCCGGATGCCGCGTTCGCAGAACAGCAGATTCGGATTTTCATTGGCGAGCACGTATTCGCCCGCGAGCAACCATTCCTCGATCTTCATCGCCAGACCGCGCTTGAGCAAAATCGGCTTGCCGGTCTTAGCGGCGGCGATGAGCAGCTGAAAGTTCTGTGAATTGCGCGCGCCGATCTGGATGATGTCCGCGTATTCGGCCACCATTTCGGCATGGTTTTCGGAGAGCAGTTCCGTGATGATGGCCAGCCCGGTGGCGCGTCGCGCCTTGTCGAGCAGCTTCAGGCCCTTTTCCCCCAGCCCCTGGAATTCGTACGGCGATGTGCGCGGCTTGAAGGCGCCGCCCCGCAGGAAGGTCGCCCCGGCGGCCTTCACCGCCTCGGCGGTGGCCAGCAGTTGTTTCTCGCTTTCGA
>CAYPSF010000107.1:0-15276 GCA_964413165.1 uncultured Bifidobacteriaceae bacterium | reverse complement strand
GCGTGCTCGGCATCGATGAACGCCGCCAGGCCGCCGGCTTTTTGGGCGTTGGCGATGACGTGCAGCATGAGCGTGGTTTTGCCGGAGGATTCCGGCCCGAAAATCTCGATGACGCGGCCGCGCGGGATGCCGCCGACCCCCAGCGCCAGGTCCAGCGCCAGCGCGCCGGTGGGGATCACTTCAATTTTGACCAGTGCCCGGGCGTCTCCCAGGCGCATGATGCTGCCTTCGCCGTAACTCTTGGTGATGGAAGAAATGGCGGCATCGAGTTCGCGCGAATGCGCGGAGGCGGCCTTGGTGTCCTTGATATCCTTGGTTTCCTTCGTGTCGGCGGTGGGTTTTTCGGCAATTTTCGGCGGCATAACTATCGGAGCCCTTCGTTGTTGGTTGTACGAAAAGGGATGGTAATAAATCGCCGGAAAAGTGTCAAACGTCGGATGCCTGATTTTACCCTATACCGCTGTTTTTCCAGGCCGGGCCGCCTCCGCCGACAGGATCAGTACCATCACCAGGTCAGGGTTGCGCGGGTGTGATCAGCTGGTAGAAGCGAATTCCCTGGGCTGGCCCCGCGTCCGTAATGATTTCCAAACTGTTGGTAGGACGGACCGGCACATCAGCCAGTTTGTTCCATACCGCATCCTTCAGGGTCGCCTTGTAGAGCACACTGTAAGTGTGGTTCGACACCGATGGAAATTGCAGCGAGACGCTGCTTTCATTGACCAGGATATTCAAGATTTTTAAACAACTGGCCGGATCTTGAGGATTGGTTCCGGCCAAAAACTCCTGCCAGTTACTGGCTCCGTCATGGTCCGGGTCCTGATCGGCATCGGGAACAGTCCACCTGGTACCGTGGGTGATTTCCCAGCTGTCGGGCAGGCCGTCGCCGTCAGCATCGGCACCGGCGTACCATTGTCCCGGCGTCGGCCCGGCGGCGACCCAGTTAGTGGGATCATTCCCGTAAGCCAGGGCATTCAAACGCTGAAGCGATGAACCGCTGCCGTCTGCGGCCGCCGGCCACGGGGATTTGTCGTTGTATCGGACCGCCTCCCGGGTGACATAAGGGACACCACTGGCATCGGGCGCATCCGGCGCCTGCAGCTCCAACTGCTCGCCGCCGTCCTGTAAAACACCGGTGAAGGGCCCGAGGATTTGTACGCTTGCCGGGACGGCGTATTTGGCCCGGAAAGCGGCGGGGTTGGTGGACACCACCAGTAACAATTGGGCGGGGCCGAGCGAGAGATTTGTTGGAAATAGATAGGCAATTCCGCTCAGCTTCCAGGTATTGGTCGGGTGGGCCGGATCAAACAATGGCACGGTGTTGCTGCTGATATTGAACAGCTCGATGAATTCGTCGCCCTGGCTGTCAGGATGATAATGAATCTCATTGAAAACAACCGGGCCAATGCGGGGGCCGGAGTTGGTCGTGCCGGGCGTGAACGAAATTTGCGCGGGGAACTGTTCCTCGCCGGCGCTATTCACGTAGCGCCCAAAACCCACGCCGTTGAACGAGGCGCCAAAAATCAAGCCATGGCTGTAGCCGGTAAGCTGGGAGTTGGTGGCGGAAAACAAATAAGCACTCTCGCCGTCGGCGCTCAGCGCAAAACTGTTGCCTATGCCGGGTGTGGGATTGAACTGGTGCTCATCGAAATACCCATAGCCGCCGGCCGCCAAAATCGTCCCGTCGGGGATGCGGTATTTCGTTGGCACCCCCGGATCGTCAGTGAGATACCAGCCGCTGATGTCCACATTCGTACCGGCGGGATTGTAAAGCTCGATGGTGTCCACCTGTGGTGGATCGGTATGCGCAAGCACTTCGTTGATTACAATCGACGGGATGCCGGCTGACGGATCATCCGCTCCGGGTGAGCCACCGGGCTGTGAACTGGCCCGCCACTTTGCGCCCTCATCGGGAGCTTGTGTCAGCCCCGGATTCAGGGGAACCAGCGAAAAGCCAAAGCCGTCCGCCGCCACCGGCCAGGGCGCTTCGTCATCGTAGGTCACCGAGAAAATGGTAGCTCCAAGCGGATGGGAAAGGGTCAGCGCTTCACCGCCATTGTCGAGCTTGCCGGTGAAAAGTCCATTGAGCGGCACCCCGGGATATTTCGCGCCGAAAGCCGCCGCATTGCGTGCGAGCAGGAAGAACTGCCCGGGCGCGAGCATCGTGCCGTTGGTGAAGATGAAGGACACTCCGGCAGTAAAGCTCAGGCCGGACAGATTCAGGGTGTTGGTGCCGACATTTTTCAACTCAATGAAATCAAATTCATCGCCATTCGTTGAACCGACATTGGGCGCGTGATACATGATTTCGGTCAGGGCCAGCCGGCTGAGGTCCTGCGGCGGATAAAACGAGGCCTCCACGAGGGCGCTCCATTGGCCGCCACTCAACACCCGGGCACGCACGAACGTCGTAGCATTGATGATTACCGGGGCGCTGTAGGCCTGTGCGCCGGGGGCGACGGCTCCCGTGCCGTAAACGCGCGGGTCAGAGCCGTCCAGCGTATAGAAGACCGTGCCGCTGCTGTTGGTTTGGCTCATGACCAGGCCAAAACCCGCCGGCACCGCACCGCCATATTGGTTGAATGCCGGAGGGAATATCACCGGATATAATCCCGCGCTGCGCAACTGACCCAGGACAATGTCCCGGCGCTGCGGGAAGAACGTTCCCATTAAAAAGTTGTTCTCGGCCACCCAATCCCCATTGCGAGTATAGGGATGGCCGGGGTTGGCCACATTGTTCAGGTCACCCCAGCGGGCGGACTCGTCCACCACAGCATTGGTGATCACGGCGACAAGGCGGGCATAGCGCATCTGGTTGGTGGCCACGCTCAAGGCCCCGCCGGTGAAAAAATGTTTTTGCACCCGGTCGCCAAAACGGACGCGAAACTCAGGATTGGCCCGAAGCCGGGTGTAAAGCCGCTTGGGCGTGTCGGGAGCGTCCACGTCAACCACGTTCACCCCCAACAGGTCGAACCCTTCGAAAGCATGACCGAGACACCATTCATTGTCCCACGCGGCGAAACCAAACGGCCCGGATGGCGTGCGCTGGTGCCAGGCAAAACAATTCTTCCCCGGCCCGTCCTCATTTCCGATGTAAATGTACAGAATCATATAGTCAATCAGGTCATCGATATCCACATACTGCTGGATGTTCCGATAGGCCGTATCGCTGCCGAGCCCGGCCTCTGCCAGAGCTACGAGTGAATCCCACGCGGTGGTGTCGCCATCGATCACTTCAATATCGTTATTGAACTTGAGGACGTCGTAATTGGTCTCGTTCCCTCCGCGGTGGAACGCCACAAAGGCGGCGTTGATGTGTTCCACCGGGTTGTAAAGACCCCAGTAAAGCCCGTCGACGTAGAGATGCATCGCCCCGCCCACCGTGCTCAGATGCCCCATTTCAGCGAGCACGCGCCGGGACCACTCGTCGCGCAGATAGACCCCCTCGCGGTTGTCGCCTCCCGGAGAAATGGTATTGATCCAGCCGTCATTCCACTGGCCACGCAAGATAAGGGTATCAAAGCTTGTCACCGGGTTGTCTGGCAACAGCGGAAATTGCAATGTCGGCATGCCGTAGCGCCCCCGGAAATAAACATTGAAGGATTGTTTGACTCCCTGGCGGCTGACGCCGCCGTGGATGCGCAGGCCCGCGTCGTACTGAAAATTATCACCGGTGCCGGGATTGATGTATTCGAATGAAACGGGCCGCTCCCAGGCATCACCATCGTTGCCGGGGTGCGAGTAAATGCCGTTTACCGTGTCCCATAGGTTGGACTTGTCGGTGACCAACGAGAGGGTGGGGACATCCAGCAGCGCCGGCTTGAGCAGGGTGGCGTAAGCCGGATTGGCAACGACCTCCGGGTCCATTTCGTAATCTTTCGGCACTTCACCCCAGCTTGTCGGAAAATCCGCCGGTTGGACTGGCTGCTGTAACACGTCGTTTAACCAAATGTAACTGTGGGTACCGATTTCCGACGGAACGAAGCCGTCTTTGAATGCCGCCGTGCGCAGCACCGTCGTATGGTTGATCGGTATCGGCCCGGTGTATACCGCGCCGCTCGTGGCCGTCGGCACTGTGCTGTTGGTCGTATACCGGATGACTGCTCCAGGCGTTTCACAGGTAATTGTCACGGCAAAATTGGTGTCGTAGAGACCCCGTTCCGGGCTGAACGCTGGAGCAGCAACGAATCCATCCAGTGGCGTGCCATTGCCGGCCCCGGGGGTGGGCGTCATGAAATAGCCGGTTTGGCCCGGCACAATTTGACTGTGCCCGGACGTTTGTGACGGCGGAGTGAAGCCGTATTTGTTCATCAAATAATTTTCCACCCCGGCACGCTCGTCCGGTGTGAGCACACGCCGGAAAAGGATGATCTCCGCCACGTCGCCAATGAAATACCCGTCCGGCGTGAGGTTATTAAACCCCTGTCCCTTGTTGTCCACCCGGGCGCCAATCGCCAACGGGTCCGAGCCGGTGTCATAGCTGCCCGCCGCCGCCCAATTTCCGGCGGCGTTGGGGATCAAGACACCGTTGGTGTAGAAGCGCACGTTGGCGCCGGCGCTGCCGGTGGTCAGCACTTCGGCGGTAGCAATGCGATACTGGTTCTGCACCAGCACGCCGGGGCCGGTCGAAGTCGAGTCGCCGCTGCCCCGATGGATTGCCCACGCGCCCGAGGGTTCGACTTGTCCGGCGTCCTGCCCCAGTTCATAACTGTCCCCGCCAACGCCCGGCGCATGGTTCACCACAAAACGTTGACTCCCCGTGATGCTGGTAGGTTTGAAGACCACAAACGCCGCCAGACCCGAGCTCGACGTGGTAAAAAGCTGGAGGTTCAGGTCCGAATCAATGATGTCCGTGCCGTCGAAATTCACGGCAGCCGTGCCTGCCACCGGGCCGGGGACCCTCAGCGGATCATTGGCTGAAGCAAGGGGATGATTGGCATGAAACACAAAGGCGTTGGCTGATTGGTCCAGCCACGCCGTCACGTTGCCCGCCAGGTTGGTCGTTAACCCTGTGTCGGCACGCAGATAAACGTATGGTCCCAGCGTCCCCGGGTCTATCGGTGCAGCCGGCGGCCCGGTTTGCACGATATTCGTCATCCCCAGCCCGTAGGAACGATCGGTCAGTTGTGGTGGAAACCCTGGTGCATATTCGTGTGCAATGGTGACGCCGTCCGGTTTCACGAGCGCGAGGTATTCGCCATCGCTGTTCAGCTGAAAACTGGCGTGCAATTCCGCGCCGGCCACGGCACGATTCTTGCCGGAGGCAAACACTACGAGAAAACTGCCGGAAGGGAGATTGGTTGAGGGAAAGGTCCACTTCGTCAGGTTCGCCGGATCATCGGTGAGATGCCAGCCGGCCAGATTGACGGCATTCGTGCCCTCGTTGTAGAGTTCAATCCAGTCGGAACTGTCGCCGTCCTGATCCTGAATCGTTTCCCGGTTTGCGGCCATGAACTCGGTAATGAACAAGCGCTCCTCAGCCCTCAGACTGCTGGCCAGAACCGTGAAAACAACGCCCAGTGAAAAATATTTCAGCCAGCTTACTCGCCCTCGGCTGGCCAAAGTCCTGAGCATCATCGCAGCTTATTCTACAACCACCGTATAACCAAGTCAACGATGATTCCCGTTTCCCGGGCTGGCGGCACGGATTAATTGGCTTTGGGCGGGACCGGCCCGCGGTCCGCGCGGCGCTGGAAGATTGCCAGCCACGATTCCGCCTCGGTCAGCACGTTGGTTTGCGGTCGGTCAAACCATTGGTATTGCGCCGGGCCATCGGGAGAAATTTCCACCAGCCCCACCAGCTGGAGTTGTTTCCGTTGATACCGGTCAAACCACTCAAAGATCGCGGGATCAACGGGAGCGGTGCTCTGCACCCAGGAATTGCGGACATTGACATAAACGACATATTCCGGGCGGGACTGTTCCACTTCCTGGATCATCTCGGTTTGCATGGCGGCGGCATGCGGTTGGGGCTCCACCAGCGGGTAGGTGCAGATATAGCCGGTGGCTGAACGGCGCCGGCTGTAGAAAAATATTTCCGGCTCGGAACCGATCACCGCCACGCGGGCATCCGGGGCGCTGTGCCCGGCCAGGTAGCGGCCAATTTCCACCGCTTCCGGAAAAGGACAGGTGCCGTAAATCGCATGGCTGGCCTGCGCCGGTGACAGGCGAAAGTAAATGTCGCTGCCTTGAATCAGCGAACCGGCGGCCACCGCGGCAAAAACCAGGGAAGGCAGCACCACCGGCGACCGGGGAAATTTGAGCCGGGCCAGCCAGCCAGCAGCCATATGAAAGGCCACCGCGGCCAGCAAGCCCGCCGCCGGAAGCAATTGAATGAAATAATGGCCGCGGAAATACCCGCCCGGACATACCGCCAGAAACGAAAAGAAGGAAAAGCTGACGATGAAAAAACGCCAGCGGTGAAATGACCGGTTACCGGGGAGCAATATCAAACCCAGAACCGCGGCACTCCATAATCCGGGAGCGGCAGCGAACTGCAGGCCAAGGTTGGCCAACATCCATTTGATCTCAGGCCCAAGATTGAACATCGTGCCATGCTCGCCGGCATACACGATCGTCCACAGCCAAAACCGGCCAAATTCGCCCCGGAACGCAAGTACCAGGCAGGTCAAAACCAGCGGCAACCCCCCGCCCAGCGCCAGCCAGCCCAGACGGGCCATCAAGCGCCGCCACGCGACCGGTCCCGATGAAAATTCCCGATACCCCACCCAGCTGGCCGCAAAAAGTCCAAACGCCGCGCCCGACTGTTTCATCAAAACCGCCAGCCCGATGAGCAGCCCGGCGGAAACAATCCGTGCCGGTGATGTGCGGTCGTCCAGATTCTGTAATAGAACGATGCCCGCCAGCGCCGGCAACATGACAAAGTGGGTGGCGTGCGCGGCCAACCCCAGCATGGTCGGAACAATCGAGAGCAGGGCATACGTGCCGGCGGCGACCACTCCGCCGGCATTCCCGCAGATGCGGCGTCCCAGCACGAAAACCAGCAGCGCGCTGGCGAGATTGATCAAAATCACCCCGGCATGAAGGGCCCTGGCCGTCTGCCCTAACCCGGCCAGGATGAACGCGTACGCCACACACGTGCCGGGCAGTTTCAGCGTAACGTTGTAAGCCGCCTGGTACGGCGAAACCCCTTGGAGCAGCAGCTGGCCTGCATAGGCATATTCCCCCTCATCGCGCTCCAAAGGCAGGTCCAACAGACGGATCCGGATGGCCGTCACCACCGCCAGGATGAGGAGCAGCAGCACCAGAGTCCAGGTTGCCCTGACGGACCGAAGATTCCCCGATGATGGTTCTGGACGTTCGACCATTTGTCACCGCTCTTCCGGACGTCGTGCGGCGACCATCCATTATGCTTTGTGCCCCGGGAGAGCCAGCAAAATATCCGCTATCCGGCAACGTGACCGGCCTTGGATTTTTGAAATCCCGAACCAGCCGACCTCCTTTGCCGGCTGGTCCGGGCGCATCCGGGACTACTCGTTTAATCCCCAATGATTGCTGCCGGGGTCTTCGGGGGCGTGGCTCAACAGCGCGAGCGACGAATTGGCCAGGCTTCCGGAGGTCGGGCTGTAGGTCCGCGGCAACAGCGGTAAAAAATCCATCCGCAACCGATGAGCGGCATATTGCAGCCGGGACAAAAGCGCTTCCACCGCCAGACCGGCGCCGGAAACCCCCGCAATCGCCAGTGCCAGCGCCCCTTCCGTCTTCGTTCTGGCTGTCACACACGCGTCCAACCAGTGGCTGGTCTCCGGAGCCAGGTCACGGCCCGGCAGGGAAAATAAAATGATGTCCGCCCGGGCCACCGCCTCGGCCGCCCAATGAGCCGAGGCCGGATCCTGCAAATCTTTGACCTTCCAAAAACTGAAGGCAAAGGTCAGTTCCGTCCCAAAACGGCTGACAATCCCGCCGCAAACCTCCATGGCCAGATCGTGAGTCACCGCGTCCTCGTACATCACCAAAAAATAACACGGGTTGGCCCCTTCCAATGGAAGCGTTTCCTGTACTGACGTTGTGGCACTCATGCTTATTCACTTTCTCCAGCGCTGGTGGCGGTCAGGCCCTGATTCAAAAGACAGCCACCAAGGGTAAGACTTTTAATATTGTGGATTACAATATGATATAGCGAATCTCGTGTCTGATTCTGTCCGATACAAGCACAAGTTATTCACACCTGTTCACAGGTCATGCACAGCCTGTTCCCCGGGCCGGGAAAATGCCGGGCCGATGAAAAAACGGCCCCTCATCACCGTGAGGGCCGGGCATTGGTCCCGGTATTCAGCTGGTAAAGGATGAATGGCACGCGCGTCTGGACGCTTTGGTACTGATAGATGTCCGGCTCGGGAATACTCCCGGCCTGGACCGAATCAGGCACCGGGATGGTGACTCGTTCATAATGCGACCGCAGGAAATCCGGCAAGGCCGCTGCCGCCTGCGCCACGACTCCCGAGGCGCTGTCCGGCAGAATCCAATCCGGCAAACGTCCCTTGGGCGGCGCCATCAAAACACCATCAATGACCGCCAGCCGGGTATAAAACCTCAGGGGAAACTCCGGGTCGAACGACAGGACCATGTCCCCCGGATGCGCCTCCCGATTGAAAAAATCTACCACGGCGGTAAGACGATCGGCATAGGGCACCGACAGGCCCCGCACATATTCCAGGAGGGGAAGGCGGAAAGTATGTGCGTCCCGGAAAGGATAAGCGGTGACCAGGGCGCAGGCATTGCTGAAGGCCAGGACCGCAACCAACAGGACCGCCGGAACCCGCCATCTGACGCAGCGGAAAATCCAGGCGACCGCCAGCACACCCGCGACCGGCAAAAGTGGCAGCAGATAACGAAGATAGAAACCGGGAGCGACCAGAATCACGGCCAGGTAGGACGCCATCAGGTACAATAGAAAACGTTCCCATTGCCCCGAACCGTCCGATTCCATTGCTGGCAGGGCCGGCCGGGGCCGCCTCAAACCGAAGAGCGGCAACAACAGGAAGCACAGCGGAATAAAGTGAAAATGAAACTCCGTCAGATAGCCCAACGCCTTCGCGAAATAATCTTCCCGGCCGATCGCCTGGGTTTGGCCCCAGGGATGCGCATAAACCAGCCAGGGCAGGCCGGCCAGAATCAAAATGCCCGGGACGGCGGCCACGCGCAGCAGGGCGGGCATTCCCTGCTTGCGAAGCATCCAGGCCAGCAACAACAACGCCGGCAGGTTCGCCGCTGCCACGATGTAGTTGCTGTAAAATTGCAGGGTCAGGGCCAGGGCGGCGAACCAGAGACCCCGGGGGTTCCGGACCAACAGCTGGTGGATGCCGTAAACCAGCAGGATTTCCGCAAAAACTGAAATCGAATAATAGCGGCATTGGCGCGCATGGAGCAGAAAAACCTCCGAGGTACCCAGCAGCACCACGCTGGCCAGGGCCACCCAATGGTTGCGGTAGATTTTGTAGCTGACCAGCGCCAGCGCCACCAGGCTGCACCAGCCCATCAAGGCAAAGGGCGCCCGGGCCGCCCAGGTGGTCGGACCCAAAACAATGAATGAACCCGCCGCCAGATACTCCTGCAACCACGGCGACCAGATCCAGACATGATTCCGGTTTTCGTCTTTCGGGCCATGCAGGAGAATGTAATTAGTCCCATCAAAAGTCCTCGGGACGCCAAACTGCATGACGTTTTTTGCCAGTACCGCCGTCTCCGCCTCGTCGCCCCACAACAGATGATTGTCCAGATGATAAAACAGGAGGAAGCCGGCAAGCGCCAGGATCGTGGCATAACTGCCCATGACGCAAAACCACCCGGCCCCTTTGGCATTGTCCATAGTTCAGGGCCAGTTTGTTTCGATCAGTATCGAAATTCAAATGCGAAATCCGGGTAGTTTTTTGCCGCCTTCATTTTTCAATCGCCACCTCGGAGATTGTCTGGCCGGTAAGAGCGAAACGACACCGTCCCCGCCCGGCTCTAACCCCCACACCGCCAACCCAATGCGAAAAGGACTTGACGCGAGATAGCAAAATGATATCATTGCGATACCAAACAAGAAAGACTGTTTATGAATACAAATCCTGCAAAACCGGCGAGTAACGAAATGCAAACCAATGCGGTCGGCGGTTGGCCGATGTTGTTCTTCAATCTGGCGCTGGTGATCGGCGCCGTCGCGTGGTTTATCTGGCTGATCGTGCAGGCGGAGAAATCCCACGAAGATCCGGGCCTGCTGCTGGCGGCTCCCATTCTGACGGAGATCGTGGCGGTCATTCTGCTCAAAGGCTATTTCACCTTGCAGCCGAATGAATCGCGCGTGTTAATCCTGTTCGGCGCCTACAAAGGTACCGTACGCCAGAGCGGCTTCTGGTGGGCAAATCCGTTTTATTCACGGATTCGCGGCCAGGCGCAACCGGCTGGTTCGGCGGGATCGGAAACCTCCAAGGCGGGCAATCGCAGTGCTGTCCAAACGCCGGGCGGGCTCAGTGCAAAAATCTCGCTGCGCGCCCGCAACTTCAACAGCGAACGCCTCAAGGTCAACGACAAACGCGGCAACCCGGTTGAGATCGCGGCCGTGGTGGTCTGGCGCGTCGAAGACACGGCCAAGGCGGCCTTCGACGTGGACGATTTCGAGAGTTACGTCCACATCCAGAGTGAATCGGCCATCCGCCACATCGCCAGTCTTTATCCCTACGACCGCGGCGAGGAACATGAACCCTCGTTGCGCGAGAGCGCCGATGAGGTTGCCACGGCCCTGAAAAAGGAGCTGCAGGAACGGCTCGACAAGGCGGGCGTGGTCATCGAGGAAGCGCGGTTGACACATCTGGCCTACGCATCCGAAATTGCCCAGGCCATGCTCCGCCGGCAGCAGGCCGAGGCGGTCATCGCCGCGCGCCAGAAGATCGTGCACGGCGCGGTCAGCATGGTGGAAATGGCCTTGCGCGAGCTGTCGGAAAAACAAGTGGTCCAGCTCGACGAGGAACGCAAAGCTTCCATGGTGAGCAACCTGCTGGTCGTCCTGTGCGGCGAGGCCGAGGTCACGCCCGTCGTCAACACCGGCACCCTCTATCCATAGATGCCGACCGAGGAACGCAAACCGTTTTTGCTGCGCATCCCGCCCGATCTTTGGAAGGAACTGGAAAAGTGGGCGGGCGATGAACTCCGCAGCGTCAACGGCCAGATTGAATACCTGCTGCGCCAGGCGGTGGACAAACGGAAACGCAGCCAGGCGGGGGAAAAGTAGGCGCTCAACTGCCTCCGCGCGGTGGCTCCGGCAGTTGTCAGTTTTTGGGCGTCAGCCCGGTGTAATAATAAATGACGGTGTAGGTGGCCGGAACTTTGCCGGGATTACGCAGGCGCGTGGTGGCATGGGAGGCGAAAAAAATGACGGAACCCGGCCCGACGGTTTGGGAATGGCCGTCGTAAGTCGCCTCGATGGTGCCTTCCTTGACGATGATGACCTCCTCCTGCAGATGAAGGCGCGGTTCGCCGCTTGCCTGACCGGGATTGAGCGTGGTGATGTGACAATTGAGCTTGTCCAGCGTGGCGGTGGGCGCGTCAAACAACGTCCGGCGGACCCCGTTGGTGGTGGGAACGGGCTGCATTTTCTCCCAGTCAAAAATGGTAGAAGGCAGTTTCGCCGGGGCAGCTGGTTTGGTTTCCAGGGTTTGGGCCAAAAGGCTGAACCCGAGAACGGCAACCGCGAGGGCACAGAGGAATCTTTTCATAGTGTATTGGGTGACCAGGGCACCTGGATGTTTAATCGGCTGGCGGGCGGCCAAAATGGGCGGCATGTGAAGCATAAGCGGCCGCGTCCTCCAGCATGGCATCAATCGCCGCAATCAGCGGCCCGGTCTTGACCAGCCCGGAGAAAACCGCGCGGTCATCAATGCTGCTTTTCAAAACAAACGTCGGGCGCTGCGTCACCTGCAAAGCATGGAATTCCGCCGTTGTCTCCCGGACACGTTTTTCGATTTCCGGCGACCGCGCTTTTTTGAGCAGGGCTACGGCGTCCAGACCGGCGGCCCAGGTAGCTACGGCCACCGAGACATCCCAATTCCCCACTTTTTTCCCGGCACACATGGCCGCTTCCATCAGCGCCATCCGCACCCGGTCGTCGGTAACATCAAAATCTTTCGCCGCTTCCGCCACGCAATTGGGCGCGAGATATTCCTTCGCACCGGTCAGCCAGCCGGAATTCAGCTTGAAGGGCGAGCGCATGATCATGCCGCTGCGCCGATAAAACCAGTCCTCCTGCTCTGGTGACTTCGGCAGGCCCGATTTATCCAGCAAGGCAATGGCCCATTTGAATTCCACCGGCGCCTTGGCGTATTTCTGCTGTATTTCCCGCCACGCCGGTTCAGCCCAGTAGCACCAGGAAGAAACGACATCAAGATAGTAGGTGATTTTTATATTCACGCCGGCAATTTATCCTCGTCGCCCGCAAATGGCATCCAAAAAATCCACGCTGGCTCCCGCCTTTGGCTTCGTGCCGACGTTGCCGTTGCCGCCCGACCGGGTCACGCTCTTGACCGCTTCGGTCACTTCGCCGACCGCGTTGGTCACCGCTCCGGTGGCTTTGTACACGCCGACGCCGATTTGATGGACCACGTTGGTCAACACCTTGTCGGCCTTGTCCACCCCCTGCCGTATGGCATCTTTCCCTTCAGCCACCGTGTCCTTCACCGTGTCCTTGGCCTTGTCCGCCGTGGTTTTTACCGGCGCATTGGTTTTCCCCTTTTCCGGACCGCCCAAGCAACTGAAGGGGGTCGCAACCATCACCCACAGTGCGAGCACCGGGACCACATATCTGCCGGCCATGATTTTCATATAACCCATCTTGGATGCGCTTCGCACGGGATTTGTTCGATTTGACTTCGCCGCTCCTTGATCGCCGCCAGAATGCCCGCCCCCACTTTGCCTTTGGGCTTGGCGCCAACGTTGCCGGCCTCCTGGTTGTAAATCCAGAATTTCATGATCAATGCGATTGAATGAGCGACGCCGTGATGCGGCAATCCGGGCAGGCGAAGGCGTAGAGGAGGCCCATGTCGCTGTATGCGATGTGCGAGTCGCTTGCCAGTTGGAGCACAAAAGTCATACGCCTTTTGCACTTGGGACAATCAGGCGTCGCCTCCAACTGAATCCACGCCGGTGAACCGCCCAGCTTGCTTTTGCGGCCGGCCTGTCTTCCCACCGGCACCGCCGTCAGTCTGACGTGCTGCTCCTCCAAATCCTCTTGCCCCGCCTCGATCCTGCCCGACTTTGATTTTCTGCCATTGGTGGGGATTGGTTTCGGCACCGGACTGGAAAGGTCAAAGAACGCCGCATCCCATTCCAGACAGGTCAGACACCAAAATACCGGCAACCGGCCGCGGCCAAACGAAGTTTTGGGCAAGACCGGGTCGGACAGATCAATTTGCGCCATGAGGTTTGTGGTGGTGCCACAATTCGGGCATGCAACGGGTTGAGGCCAGATCCCACCGAGAGAATGTAATGCCCGTTGTCCGGCCTTTGAAGATTTTGGGGCCGGTTTGAGCAACCATTCGCTTTCCATCAGCCGGCGTTCGGATTGGGGTGGCCGGGAAATATCCTGAAGCAGTGAGGCGAAACTTTTCAGCCGGGGCAGCATTGTTTTGGTGTCCGTCCCATCCCAGAAAAATCCGGCTGACTCGCCCGCGATTCTCACCTGTTCCTTGCCCGACAAAGCCAGTTGCTTCAGCCGTTCTTTGTGCCGGTCGCAAAAGCTGGTCGCAAATCTTTCCGGAACCTCGTTTTCGCCGGTCAGCCGCCATACCGGGATTCCCAACAGCCGACCGGCGGCCTTGGCCTCCCCGGTCCTGCCCTGCCGTGGGTCTGGCCTGTCTCCGCCCATGACCAAACCAGGCCTCCTCGCGTGCCTTAATTCCGCATCAACGTAATTCAATTTAAACACCACCACCCCGTTGGCTTCCGCAGTAACATGAAACTGGCATTTGTTGCCGGCGAACTTCGCGTTGAGCATGAAACCGTGGACGTGTTCGACGGGTTTGCCGCCGAATTCCCGCGCCAGGACACGAACGAAGGCCCGACCGGGGTCACGCTCGGCCGCGAGTCCCAGGGTGTTCAGGTAGGCGATCACTTCCTTGTGCTTGCCGTCCTTCGCGTAATCGAGCGCTGTCTTTCCGTGATGTTTGTCCCGGGCCTGAACGTCCGCACCGAGTTCGACCAGCCGTTTCACGATGGGCAGACGGCCGCCCTGCGAGGCGAACATCAGGACGGTCTCGTCGTAATGTTTTGCGTGGATGTCCGCGCCGGCCTCAACCAGCGCGTTGACAGTTTCCAGGTTTTTCCCGTAACCCGCCGCCAGAATCAGGGCGGTCCATTCCTTGATGCGAAGATTGGGGTTGGCCCCGCTTTTGAGCAGGTACCGCGCAACGTCTGTGCGTCCGTTGTGCGCCGCCAGCATCAATGAAGTCTCGCCTTCCGGTCCCATGGCGGCATTGATATTGGCGCCGGCTGCCAGCGCCTCCTTGACCCGGGCCAGATTACCTTTCCGGGCCGCATACAAAAGCGTGGGCGTGGCCCAATCTACACCGAGCGACTGCAAATACTTTGCGATTTCAGGTTTGTCGCAGGACAGTGCACGGCTGACAACATTCTCGCCCGAAACCTTGGCATGAATGTCCGCTCCGGCTCCAATCAGGCGCTTGACCACCGGCAGGTGGCCAAACCCGGCGGCAACCATCAGTAAACTTCCCATCAGACCCTTCGCATTCGGATTGGCCCCGGCATCCAGCAAACAGTTCACCACCGGCAGATGACCCTCCCTCACCCCGGCCCAAAGCGCCCAGGTTAATTGTTCGCGCCGTTTCTTCGAATCCAACAACGGGATGAGCGACTTAACGCTTTGCAGGTCACCTTCGTGCGTCGCATTACGCAATTTGGCTGCCGGAGTCTCTTTCACGCCCTTCGTTCCCGAATCGCCGCCAGAATGTCCGCCACCACTTCGCCCTTTGGCTTCGCACCGACGTTGCCCTTCCCGTGCAGGCGCACCGAGACGTTCCCGGCGTCCAGGTCCCGGCCGCCGATGACCAGCATGGTGTGGACTTTCGCCTTCTCGGCTTCGGCGATCTTCGCCTTGATCGGGTCGGAACTGAAGTCGGCCACAACCCGCACGAAATTCGCGCGGAGTTCATTCACGATGGCTTTGGCATAGTTCAGCAGCGGCTCTTCCTCGCCGAGGGTGAGCACGCGCACCTGCTCCGGCGCGAGCCAGAGCGGGAAGTTGCCGGCGTAATGCTCGATGAGAAA
>CAYPSF010000106.1:0-15313 GCA_964413165.1 uncultured Bifidobacteriaceae bacterium | reverse complement strand
GATGATTTTCGAGGAAGCCGCCGGCATCACCAAATACAAGAGCCAGAAACGGGAGTCGCTCCGCAAACTCGAATACACCGACCAAAACCTTCTGCGCATCGCCGACCTCATTCGCGAGGTGAAGCGGCAGATCGGATCGCTCCAGCGCCAGGCCGGCAAGGCGCGCCGGTACAAGCAGATTTCCCAGGAACTGCAGCACCTCGATACGCAGCTCGCGCGGCATCAATTCGATGTGTTGCAGGCCGAGATCGCCGAAAAACAGACCGCCGCCGAAAGGTTGCGCGATGAAATTGACGCGGGTTCGGCGGACGTGCTGCGGTGCGAGGACGAAATCAGGCAATTGCGCGAACGGCTTTCGGAACTGGAACACGAAGTGGCCGGGAAACAGCAGCGCAGCCTGGAATTGAAGGGCGAAATGGACCGGCACGAAAGCCGGGTTCAGTTCAACGAGGAGCGCTTGCGCGAACTCGCGTCGCAAAATGCCCGGGCGCTGGCGGAAATCACCCAGGCCGAGGAACGTTGCCACGCCGCGTCCGCCGAATTGCAGGCGGTGACCGAGCGGCTGACGGCCTCGGAAAACGCGCTCCTGCAGCATCGCCTGACCCTGGAAAAGAAACAGTGGGCCTTGAACACGCTGGAGGATGATTTGCGCCAGCGGCAGGATGATTTGCGCCAGGCCCAGGCCGGGGCGTTCACCGCGGCGCAGGATTTGACGCGCATCCGCAACGAAATCACCGCGCTCGATCTCCAAAAACAGGGCAACAGCATCCGGCTGGAAAAATTGTCCGCGGAAAAATTACAGCTGGAGGAGGAGCGCACCCGGCTGGAGGCGCGCCTGCAGGAATTCACCGCCAGCGTGGAAGTGGAAAAACTGCACGCGCAGACCAAGCGCGGCTCGGTCGAGCAGCGGCAGAACCGGCTGGGCGAACTCCAGGTGGAGTTGCAGGCCTCGGCGGCCGAGCAGGACCAGTTTTTGCAGGCGCAGGCCGAGAAACGTTCGCGCCTGAACGTGCTCGAACAGCTCGAAGGTTCGCACGAGGGTTTCAGCGCGGGCACCCAGGCCGCCTTGCGCCAGTCGCTCACGGTCATCGGCTCGCTCGCCGACCGCATCCGCGTTCCGGAACAGTACGTCGTCGCCGTCGAAAACGCGCTCGGACATCATTTGCAGCTGGTCCTGACCGAGCAACCGGAATCCGCACAGGCCATCCTGGCCGATTTGAGCGCAAACAAATCCGGTCGCGCCAGTGTGGCCGCGCTTTCCCTTGAATATACCAACGACAAGCAACTGGCTTTTGATGGCGAGATGGCGCCGGGCAGCGGTCTGGACGCGATTCAAAACGGATTGCAGAAGGGCCAGGTCATCCATGCCTTGGCAGTGGTCCAGGCCGAGCCGTCGGTGGAAAAACTCCTGAAGGCGCTGTTGGGTCGCACCTTCATTGCCTCCGACCTGGTCACGGCCACGGCCCAGATTCAGAACGGCCACGCGGGTTGTGACTTCGTCACGTTGACCGGCGATTTGTTAAGCCGGCACGGCATTTACACCGGCGGTTATTTGAACGGCAGTGGCAATCCCAAGGCGCCCGCCTCGATCCTCGGCCGCAAAAACCAGATCTCCGAATTGCAGGGAGAATTGACGGAAGTCCAGCTCCGGGTGGCGGACATGAGCCGTCGGCGCGGCGCGCTGGTGAGCGAGCAGACGGATTTGCAGGCCAGTCTGCAGCAGGCGCAGACGGAATTGCGCGAGCAGGAAGTCGCCATCGCCACGCGCGAAGGCGAATTCAACGCGCTGCAAAATTCCAACCGGTTGTTGCACCAGAAGATTGAGACGGTGGTATTTGAGATTCAAAGCCTCGCGGCGCAGGAACAGGAAGGTTCGCAGAAACGCAGTATGCTGACGACCCAGTTAAACGAACTGGAGGCCCGGGAACGTGCCGGGCAGGAAAAGGTCGTCGCGCTCACGGCGCAACTGGAAAGCCTGCGCCAGCAGCGCGATGCCGCTCACGCGGCGTTGACCGAAAGCAAGGTGGCGCTCGCGGCGGAGGAACAACTTCTGGTGTCGTTCCGCCAGCAGCAACAATCGCTGGAGCAACGCATCCGCGAGTTGACCCAGGCGGGCGAGCTGCGGCGAACCGAGGTTTCATCGTTCATTGGGCGCAAGGAACAGGCGGAATCGGAAATCCAGGATTCCCGGTCGCAGATCGAACGTTTGCAGCACGAGCGCGAACAGGTGAACGCACAGGCAGCGGAGCTGGCGGCGCAGAAACAGGCGCAGGAAGCCGACGTGACCGCGCGCGAGGAAAAGTTGCGCGAACAACGGCGGCAATTGACCCAGTTGCAGGAGCAACGCGGCGCGCTGGAGGTTGAACTGGCGCAGAAGCATATGTCGGTGCAAAACCTGCGCGAGCGGATCCAGCAAAAATACCACGTCAACCTCGACGACGTGCGGAGCGAGTGCATCACCATCACCTTTGCCGACGAAGGTCCGGCCAAGGTGCACGTGATGACGCCGGAGGAAATGGCGTCGAGCGGCGCGGCCACGGACTGGAACGCGGTGGGCCAGCAGATTGAGGCCATGCAACAGCGGCTGGACGAAATCGGCCCGGTGAACCTGGTGGCCATCGAGGAATACGAGGAGACGGAGCAGCGCTACCAGTTCCTCAGCAAGCAGAACGACGACCTGGTTTCAGCCAAGGCGCAGTTGCTGGAGGTGATCAACCGCATCAACGTGCAGACGCGGCAGATGTTCACCGAGACGTTCGAAAAGATCCGCGACAATTTCCGGCAGATGTTCACCGAGGTGTTTGGCGGCGGCAAGGCGGACCTGGTTTTGACGGACCAGAATGACGTGCTGGAAAGCGGCATCGACATCATGGCGCGGCCACCGGGCAAACAATTGCAGAGCATCTCGTTGTTGTCCGGCGGCGAGCAGACGATGACTGCCGTGGCGCTGTTGTTCTCGATTTACCAGGTCAAGCCGAGCCCGTTCTGCGTGCTGGACGAGCTGGACGCGCCGCTGGACGAATCGAACATCAACCGTTTCGTCCGCATCCTGCAGCGGTTCATCGGCAACTCGCAGTTCATTGTCATTACGCACAACAAGCGCACCATCGGCATGGCCGACGTGCTGTACGGCGTGACGATGGAAGAACGCGGCGTGAGCAAGATCGTCAGCATGAAATTCCATAAGAACGCTGAAACCGCGCCCGCGACGGAAGCCGCCGCGCCCCCCGGCGAAATGGCGCTGGCGAAATAGCTTTTGCGCTCGACGGCCCCGATGCTTTCGAGGTCAGTTCCTGGTTCAAGTTGCCGAGTGAAACCTTGTTCAATTTGAAACCATATTTGGTGGCTTGTTCCGAACGAGTTGGCTGGGATGCCGATTCCGTGGGTCAGTGAGCAACGACGCAATAGGCCTGATGCTGCGGCCGATACGATTGGTGATGATATAAAATTTCTTGCTGAAAACGGCATCCGATCGATCGTTGCTGCGCTGGACCTGCCTGCACACCGGAAGATATTTGAAAGCTGTGGGTTTTGTTATCTCTCGCTACACATAGCCGATGGTTGTGCTCCAACGCTGGAACAGGCAGATCGCTTGCTGGCTGTTCTATGATGCTTCCCCAAGGCCAATGGCAGTTCACTGTGAGGGCGGAATCGGGCGGACTGGAACACTCCTCGCGGTCATTCTCCTGCACCGTGGCTTGTCGGCAGCCGCAGCCATCCGGGCGGTCAAGGCGGTGATGCCTCCTGCACTCGAAATTCCCAGCCAGGTCGAATTTATTTCCCAGTGCGAGAGGCATTTCAGGCCATACAGACAGGGAGGATGAACGGCAGGTGCTGGCGGGTGCCGAATCGGAGTTCGGCGCTCCGGGAGCAACGAAGCCTTCACTCTCTGTTTCCTCCGTCTTCTTCCGTGAAATGACTTTGCTGTTGAGCGCTTCGGAGGCGTCAAAAAGAACATTTCATTTTCACGGCGGCGGACAGGCGTTGCAGGTATTCACGGCGCGGGATGGCAATGGCGCCCAGCGGTTTGGTGGCGGGCGTGACCATTTGGATGTCGAACAAGGCAAAGCCGCGCTGCCGCAAATGCTGGATGAGGTGATGCAACGCCACCTTGGAGGCGTTGCTGACGTTATGGAACATGGACTCGCCCGCAAACAAGCCGCCGATGGTGACGCCGTAAATTCCGCCCACCAGTTCGCCCTTGATCCGGCACTCGACGCTGTGGGCATGTCCCTGCCGGTGCAACCGGGTATAGGCTTCGATGAATTCCTCCGTGATCCAGACGCCGTCCCGTCCCCGCGCCGGCGCCGCGCAACCTTCCATCACCGCGCGGAATGACTGGTCAATCGTCGCCTCGAACCGGCCCTGGCGGATGACCCGGGCCAGGCTTTGGGAGACGTGAAAGCCGTCCAGTTCAAAAATCGCCCGCGGATTGGGCGACCACCAGGTGATGGGGTTGATCGTCCACGGAAAAATTCCAGACCGGTAAGCGGCCAGCAGCCGTTCGGTGCCGAGGTCGCCGCCGATGGCCACCAACCCGTCCGGCCCGGCCCGGTTCGGGTCGGGGAAGGGGATGTTTTGGTTTAATAAAACCGGCATCGGACTGAATTTACGATATACGATTTACGATTGACGAGTCATTCCAGCTTCCGTGTACGTCGCGTAAATCGTATATCGTGAATCGAAAATAGCTTCAGCGTCCGCTCAAGGCATCCAGAAAGACCATTTCAAACGCCCCGGCAACCTCCATGGAACGGACGTGCGGCGCGGTCTTCTCGTCGAGCACGATTTGCTCCTCCTGCTGCGTGTCCGGGGAACCGAGGGCGATCCAGCTGCCGACGCGGACGTCGTTGAGTACTTGCAACAGCCATTCGATTTCCGGCCGGGTGATTTTGAAATGAAAGCCGTCCGCGGTGGATTTAAAACGGCCGGGTTCATCCAACAGGGCCCGGACATGTTTCCGGTTTTCCTCCCGTTGCGCGGCGAGTGATTCCTCCAACAGCCGCTGATGATCCCTGGGTTGGGCGATGTTGGATTTCCGGCTGAGGCGATGATGGGTCGGGGAAACCAGGGGATAGAGCCGGAGCATCTCAAACAGCAGGGCTTTTTCGCCCCGGCCGATTTCAAACACAAGGTGGTTCCGCGTGGCCCTGGTGAGTTTCACCTAATCGCGCTCCATGGTCGCATGCAGGGTGTATTTCTGGAGTTGATGGACATAGAACTCCGCCTTTTCCATGCTTTCGCGCACCAACACGCTTTTGCCCTGGTTGTGGACCTGCAACATGTGGACCTCGGCCTTCTGCCGCTGCCAGCCGAAGACGGTCTGGAACACGTGCGTCACGTAGGCCATGAGATTGACGGGGTCATTCCAGCAAATAACCAGGTAACCCGGCTCGAGTTTTTTCTTCGAATCGGTTTCCTCATCCCGGTCGATATCGGGCTGGATTTCAGGAGTTGCCGTGACCGCCATGGTGACAAGATAAAACGTCCGGCCCCAACTGTCGAGACGTCAGGTATGAAAAGCGGCGCACGCACCATAACGCAGCCGCGGACCACCAGGCTAAGCCGGTCAAGGAGGTGGCGAGTTAGTCACGGTGATGATGGCCGTCGCCGTCGCCATATCGATGCCATCCGAGACCGTCAGCACGGCAGAGAAAGTGCCGGCTGAGGCATAAACGTGGTTCGGGTTGGGAAGCTTGGACACAGTTCCGTCGCCAAAATTCCAGGTCCAGGTCAAGGATGAGCCATCGGGGTCATAGGAGCCGGCACTGGTAAATGTTACCGACAACGGGGCCGGTCCGCTCGTTGGGGCCGCCGTGATCCTGGCGGCCGGCGCTTCGTTCGCCCGTTTGGCCCGGTAGAACCGGACAGGCTGGTCCGTCGCCACCTCGCTGATCAAAAGTGAGCCCGGAGCAGGGATGGTCACAGTGGTCAGCGGCTGCCAGCTCAACAGATTCGTCGAAGTCTGAATCGCGTACTGGAGTCCGCCCCGCCCCAGGAGCGCTGACTGGAAAAGGCCGTTGGTCAGGCTCAGGTGGTCGAATTGCGGCCGGGTACCCTGGAGTTCAGCGGTGACGCTGAGATTGCCGCCGGCGTCGTCGCAGCCGCCGGCGAGGACGAGGTAGGTTGTGGCGGCAACGGCGGGAAACTCGACACTGGCTTGCAGTCCGGGACACCACGGGCCGTTGTCGTCGTTGCCGGCCAACGGCACCAACGCACCGCAGCCGCCCTGATAGACCTGCAACACCGTATCCAATTCACTACCGCAGGTATGAATGGTCACGGGCCCGTTCTGCGCGGGGGTAAAGGAGAACCAGACGCTGCGGTTCACGCCGTAGCCGCAGCCGGGGACCGGATCGCCTTTGTTCGTTGCCGTGAGGGTGTTGATGGTCGCAGTGATGCCCGGTTGCAGCGCGATGGCGCTGGAACATTGATCGTTGGTTGGCACATACACCGAGGTCAGAATATGATTCGTGTCCATTCGGACCATGGCCGTAACCTGATTGGTGAACGTGACATTATCCTGGAGCCAGCGGCTGAAACGATACGCACCCGACGTCATCGGCTCCGTCAACGTCACAACCGCATTGCGGCGGTATGTGCGGGTAAACTCGGTCAGGCCATCCGCCAGGCCATTCGTATCGGCCGGACTCACGGTGGTGGGGACTCCGGAATCGGGGTTCAGGGATCGCACAGTCAGAGACCGGGTTATGATCGGCAAGGTTGCACAGGCCGTATTCTGAGGATCGTGATATAGCATCGGCCAATCATGCGCGCCGGGATGGTACGGCGCGTTCAAGCTTAACACCATCATCTGGTCGTCCGCGAGGTAGCCGCTGGTGCCCCCACCCAGGATGGTGGGATAATCCACCGCGATGTCGACGGTGCCGTTATTGTCGAAGTCACCGATGACCGGCGCGCTCAGGTATGAATAGTAAGGTTGATCGCCATTGCGTCCCCACAGATTCCACGATTTGGCGATGGTCGCGTCGCGGCGGAATGCAACCAGTTGCGGGGCGGTATAATAAGCGTCAGCGGCGCTCCCGCCGGCGGGCGTCGGGAGCGCGATATCCACGCGTGGGGAGGCTCTGTTCTCAGGGCGCGGTCCCGGGTTGGGGACGCGTCTCCCGGGTATCACCGGCGTGCCGGCCGGGGAGGTCCCCGCCGGTCCACGGCCGGAAATCCCGGCCGAGTTGTAATATAACAGGTCAAAACGGCAGGCTACGATTTCCGGAAAACCATCGCCGTCGATGTCCGCAACGGCAACCGGCCCCACATTTTGAAGGTAGTTTCCTGTCCAGGGCCATTCGGGGGAGAACGGCGACCCGTTGCCGCGCAGCACGTGCAGGGAAGGTCCGTCACTCGCAATGATTTCATCGGTGCCGTCGTTATCCAGGTCGGCTGCCGCGAGGTAGAGATAACCACTGTTGATGAGGTCGACCGGCCAGCCGGGCATGACGGTGCCGGAAGCCGAGAGGAGTACCAGCCGGTTATTGGAGAAATTTGAGCCGGAGTAACCGACGAGGATTTCGGGCTGGCCGTCGTGGTTGAAGTCACCGGCTGCCAGCCCGCGAAACCAGCCGCTGAAAGTCAGGGCGGGCCAGCTTCCCGGGCTGCCATCCGCCTGATATTGCTTGAGGGTGAAATTCGTATCCGTGCCGACAGCAACAATTATTTCACTGCGGCCATCCCCGTCCAGATCAACCGCCAGTACGCGATTGGCCGAACTGATGATGAGGATGTCTTCGGCGCCCGAGACCCAAACCGGGAAATTGCTGCTGGCGGCGGTGCCGTCGGTCTTCCACGCGTAAAGCTGGTTCGACTGGCCGTATAAACCCATGGTCAGGGCCAGCACTTCCGGCACTCCATCTCCGGTCAGGTCGGCCAGGGTCGTCGGACAGACCCGCAGGCTGGCGGAGGTGGTCGAAAACGTCGCGAGCGTCGATGTGGGAACGGCCGGGAATACGCGAATCTGGGTGTCGTCGGCAACCACCAGTTCCTGGCCGGCGGCGGGATTGAAATCGGCCACGGCGAGTTGGTCGTAGTTGCCAAAATTGAGCGGGCAGGTCTGCAAGTCCGAACCGTCCGCGGCGAAGCTCCAGAGCTGAGGGGCGCCGGTTCCGGGGCCGAAATGATACGCGTTCATGAGCACGAGTCGGGTATGGCCTTGCGGATCGCGGGCCGGCAGCAGGCTCCCGTCGGTTCCCACCGGAAACGAGTATGGCCAATTCGTCGAGCAAAGGTCCGGCTCCAGATAAACGCTGGTGCTGACCTGGTTCGTCAAGGTGGCTTTCTCGACCGTCAGCCGGATGGTGTAATAGTTGCCGGTGCCCGACGTCACGACGCCAGAATTCCAGGTCGCCAGCAAAGCATTCGTGACCGGGACCGCGCCGCCGCCTGCTTGGACCATGCCATTGCCCGACCAATTGGACGTTGGATTCAGTCCCGGCGCCCATTCCACCCGGAACCGCTGGAAATCCTGGGCGGACGCCGCGCCCGTGATGGGAATGGACGCTCCGGGTTTATAGACATAGGTGGTGGAAGGCACGGCGGGCGTCGGGGGCGAAGAGATGAAGTCATATTTCACAATGATCTGGAGGCGGTCTTCGAAAGCGATGCCGTTGGTGTTGAACGCGCGCAGGCGCAAAATATAATTTCCCTTGGTCAAGGTGCCTGTTTTGAACAGCCCGAGCTGGGCATGGTTGACCGGGGTATTGGATGACGCCAGCACCGTCCACTGCGTGGGCGTGCCGGCGGCGCTGTAATCCAGGGTATAGCTCGCGAAGGTGTTACCCTGGGCCACGCCCATGACGGTGATTGACGGGACCGCGGTGGATCCGTTGTCGGGGCTCAGAATGCGCGCCTCGAGCACGGGACCCGCGCTTACGGCGCGAGCGGCATCAACCCGACCGTAACCGTAGAACACATCGAAACCTGTGGTTCCCAGGTCGGTGGCTGTCGAGCGCAGCACCTGGCGCACTTCCTCCGGGGAATAGGTCGGATGCTCGGCCAGCACGAGGGCGGCCAGTCCGGCTACATGAGGTGCCGCCATGCTCGTGCCACTGGCATAAGCGTAGTCAGGATTGCTGCCGAGCGGCGTGCCGTTGATGACCGTATTGGCGCCGCGGAGCGAGAGCACGTCCACGCCGGGCGCCGCCACGTCGAGCCGTTGCCCCCAATTGGAGAAGTACGCCTTCTGGTCGCTGTAATCAACGGCGCTTACGCTGATGGCGCCGGCAACATTGGCCGGGCAGAAACCGGAAACATCGTCGTTATTGTTGCCGGCGGCGGCCACGAAAACGACTCCCAGGCCGGTGGCATAGCTGATGGCATCCGCCAGCACCGGCGAATCTCCGGTTTCGCCCCAGCTGGCATTGATCACATCCGCGCCATTGTCCGCGGCATAAGTAATGGCCTGGGCCAGATCGGAGTCCAGCCCGTAACCGTAGTCGTCCAGGCCTTTGACGGCCATGACGCGCGCACCGAAGGCGACGCCGATCACCCCCAGTGCATTGTTGCCGACTGCGGCGATGGTTCCCGCGACGTGCGTGCCGTGTCCGTGAAACGCGTCCAGCGGGTCGTTGTCCGGAGACGGGTCTCCGTAATACGTGCCGATGAAATCCCATCCCCGGACATCGTCCACGTAGCCGTTGTGGTCGTCATCAATGCCATTGCCGGCGATTTCACCCGGGTTGATCCACACGTTGCCGGCGATATCGGGATGAGTGTAGTCAATCCCGGTATCCACCACCGCCACGATGATCCCGGTTCCGGTGTTCGTGTCCCACGCGGTTCCGCAATGCATGTTCTTCAAACCATACAAATCATCGAACGGCTGTCCCCACGAGCCGAAACTCGAGAAATAGGGATCGTTTGGAGTCAGGCATGCCCGCCGGACCTGGTCGCGCTGGGCGAATTCCACCAGCGGATCCGACTGCAACGCTTGCAGCAACCGCTCCGTTTCGCCGGGTGCCGCCGACGTCACGGTCAGACGATAGGTCCGGCCGATGGCTGCGGGCTTCCCGGCAATGGCGCCGCGGACCGCGCGGCGCGGGAATTTTTGCCGCGAAGTCCCGGCCATTTGCTCGTAAGTATGTCCGGTTTGTTTGCGTTCGCGAACCTTCGCCACGTACACCGGTTGGGCCTGCAGCACCTGATATTGCTGGCACCAGGCTTTGACCGTCGAGGTTGGCCGGACCAGCTCCGTGGCCGAAGAATCAAGCGACAATTCCATCTCCTCGGCCAGCGCCGGGCGCAGTTTGACGATGATTTGGTCCGCTCCGGCAGCGGTGATGGACCACGCCATGATTATTCCGAATGCAGCCAGAAGTTGCGAGCGAAGTTGCATAAACTGTTCCTTCCCACGATGCTGTTTTATGAGCATAACTTTACATTAGCAAATTATTCAAATGTGCGCCAATACAATTAGCATCAGTTCTTTAAACGCTTTGGGGAATCGTTGGGATTGATGCTGGACCGGGTTTCACCGGGCGCGGATAAATCGACAGCACGAGCCAGGAAAGCCGTGGCGGCCATGGTGACAAGATAAAGCGCCCGGACGTACGTGTCGAGGGCACTAACCGTAAGATCCGGCCGCCGTTTTCAGTGTGCGCCGCTGGCCACCGGCAGTTCCAGCGTGAAGGTGGCACCCCGGTCCAGCCCATCGCTGTGCACGGTGAGCGATCCGCCGATTTCCTTGGCTGCATTGGCGCCACTGTGCAAGCCGAACCCGTGACCATCCCGGCGGGTGGTGAAGCCTTGTGAGAAAATGCGGACCAGATTTTCCGAAGCGATGCCCACGCCGTTGTCGCTGACGATCAAGTGGACCCGGTCCGGTCCCGCGGCGCGGATGGTGAAGATCACCTGCTTGTCCGACTCCTTTTCTTTGAGGGCATGTTTGGCGTTGCTGATCAGGTTGACCAGGATTTGCAGAACCTTGTGCCGATCCATCAAGACTTGTGGCACGGGGTGGTAATCCCGGACCAGTTGAATCGCATGACGGTCGAGGGCGGCGCGGTTGATCTGAAGGGCATCCTCGACCAGGCTCGTGGGATCGAGCGCTTCCAGAACCCCGCCGGCCTTGGCATGGCCTTGCTGCATGCCCACGATGACCTTGATGTGTTCTATGTTATTGGCCAGCGATTCGACCTCTTTGACCAGCTCCGCTTGTTCTCCGGTCAGGTGTTCCGCCAGGCGGGGAATGTAGTCGGGCAACTGCCGGCCCCGGGGGTCGGTCGTGAAAAAGGCCGCCAGATTGTCGCGGTGTTCACGGATCGTGGCGGCGAGACGGCCCAGGTTGCGGAGTTTGGATTTGCGGAGGGTTTCGAGGATGAGGAAGGTGGAGACATTGACGCTGTTGAGCACGTTGCCCACATTGTGCAACACTCCCGTAGCCACTTCAGCCATGCCTGCCTGGCGGGAGGCGTGCATGAGGCTTTTTTGCGCTTCAGCCAGCTCAGCGCGTGCCTGCTCCTTGGCCACCACCTGCTTCCGGAGCTCCTGTGTCCGTTCCTCGACCCGAAGTTCCAGCTTGTCGTTGGCCATGAGCAGTTCGGTTTGTGCGTGGCGGAGCAGCTTGTTCTTTCGTGAGATGAGGAAGCTCCAGAACAACGCGAGCGCAAAGACGACCATGAGGCCCAGCAGGACCCACAGCAGGCGCGCAAACGTCCACCACGGCGGCCGCTCCAGCAACTGCACGTCGTTCCCGGAGCGGAGGTGAAGCAGGAATGAACGCGGCTGACCGTATTTGTCGCTCTGCACTTCATAAACGCCGGTCAGAGCAAGCCGGCTGCCCAGTTTCAAAGCCTGCAACTGTTTTGCCGCCTCGGTCGTCGTTGAATCCAGGCTGACTTCGAATGCGGAATCCGTGGTCTGGATGAGGAGGCGCGTTTCTCCGTCTTTTTCCACCCGGTTCAACAGGGTGCCTTGGGCTTTGGCCAGCAGTCCCTCCAAATCCAGATTGACGGAATGCATGGCGGCCAATGGCACCGGGGCCGGTTCCGGGCCGGTTGAAATCCGGCGATAAACCGCCTCGCGGAGAAGAAATTTTCGGCCTTCACTTCCGGAAAATCCCACCACCTCGACCCGGTCTCCCGGGTGGAGAGGTTCCAGCTGCTGACTCAGGACAAAGATGCTGTCCCTGCCTTCCTGCACGCACAGGTAGCGGCCTGGCGCGTGAAAAACCACGGTGCCGGCGGTGCGTATCCGCTGGTTGAGCGCGCTTTCCATGTTGAATCGCCGCAGGCCGTCGAGCGGGCGGAGCGGCACCGCAAACAGATCGTACGGCGCCGCTTCTTCCGTCTCTAGGTATTTGACATCCCCCACCCAAATTTGAATCCCCGTCAATTGATGCCGTGCATTGGAAACCGTGGAGCACACGCCGCTGACGCGAACGACGGAGCCTTTAAGCGCGTCGAAGGACTGCATCGCCGGGGTCCACGCCTGGAATTCTCCGCTAGAGGTGCTCAGGTCGAAACACACCAGGCCATTGGTTTGCCTGAGTTCCCGGACAAATCCGCGCATTTCTATCCAATGGCCGTCCTCCACGCCGGTCAGCGCTTGTTCGAGGGACACCAGGCGTCCGGGCTCCATGTTCCACCACCCCGCCCGGCGCAGGACGGCGTTGGTGACCACGGGAACAAAATCCCCCGTATCGGTCACGCCTTCAAGCAGCACGATTGTTCCTGGTTTCTCAGTGCCGGGTTCATCCCATTTCGGGTTGTTGACCCGGATTCCGCCGCTGCCGTCCTGAACGTATGCAAACGGCGTGCTGGAATGGGACCAGCCGACCACCGCATGAAGCTTGACGGGCAAATGCCGCCCGGCTTCTTCGGGGGACAAGTCCCGGATTTGCTCGGCTAGGCGCAGTGGCAATGAAGGCAATGTACCACCGGCATTGGTCAAGGAGGAGACGGCCGGATTGGTTGGGTCTGTCAGTCGATACAAACCATCGCGCAAAAACTGCTGCACGCCCAGCACGTAAGGATGGCCAATGGCTTCGATATGATCCCCAAACCGCAGTGGCTGGCTCTGTTTGCTCTGGACCATGATTTGTCCGGTGGCATCCCAGAGGGTAACCCATTTGCCCGGTTCCGAGCTGCGCACGATGCCCGCTACCCGGATCAGATCGCTCACGGCTGTGCCCGGTTGGATGTCCTGGCTAAAAGTGAGCGGGATATCAAAGCGGGCATCGGTCTTCAACGAGCTGATGGTCTCGATGTCCGCCGGGCTGCTGACCCACAAAGTCAGATCACTCAGATTTCCGTTTTTATCGAATTGAGGGGAATAGACGCATTTCATCCGGACAAAATCCCCTGCCTTGAAATGGAACGACGATTGGTTTGTCTCGTGCAGCACATAGGTCCGGGCCAGAGAGTTGCCGGAAAGGAAATTAAGGATGCAATGGGTTGCATCCTCCGTCTCGCTGTCAATCAGGCCTTCCACGGCAACCAGATGATCCTTCAATTCCTGGGAGTTTTGGGCCAGGTCGGAAACCGGCAGCGCTTTCAGCGGCGTATTTTCTTCGAGGATGTGAATCCGGGTTTTATCCCAGACAAATCGTTCCCGCTGGGGGACGATGATCCCGTCGATGGCGATCCGCTGGCCGGCTTTCAACGGAATGGGCGAATCAAAAATCGGGAGCCACCTCGGCGTTCCCAGGCATTCTCCCTCGGCGTTGCCCCAGATGGTATCAAAATAATAAATCACCATCTCGGTTCGAATCCGAAACTCTTCGCCCTTGTGTTCGGGGGGCATTTCCCAGATTTCGGAAATATTGGTCAGCACCCGGTCGGAAACCGGCGGCGGACCCACCACCTGGGCCCAAACTGGTGAGGCCAGAACGAAAAGAAGCAACCCGGCCGCGCCGACCAACAGTCGTCGCGGCCTCCCTCCAATAAAGCAGGAAGCAATGATCAACGGCATCATGAATCGGGATTCCTTTCCGCCAGCATCCAAAGCGATCGGCTGCGGAAAGCCCGAGTCATCGTTCTATCGGCTGATTCCGGCAAAACTCCAGTGAATCAAGGCAGGAATATCGTCTCATTTGGGGCATTTAACGCCGTTTCCAAGCTCTCACGCGTCAGCACGCTTTTGCCCAGGGGCGTGTTGCCCAAGTGGAACGGACCGTGGGTGTCTCACCCGCAGGAGTCAGGATTGCCAAACGGACGCACGGAATTTCAATGATTTTGGGGCGGTCGAACGTGCTGCGGCTAAGACAGCCGCGCTCCGGCCCTCCAAAAATCGATTTGGGCAACGGGCCGCCACCTGTCGAGGGGGACTGCAAACGGCAATCATCGAACGTCGAACATGCTTTGCAGAAAATATCATTCGACGTCAAAAGAGTACTTCCCTCGCTCCGCATCCCGCACGAGCGGGAGCGGGGAGAGGGCTGGAAAAGGGGCGGCTGATTAAAAACTCCACCTCCCCGGCCCTCTCCCCCAACTTCGTTGGCGGAGAGGGAGATCTTAATGGCGATGCAGGCTGGCGCTCAGATGTTTTCTACAAGGCACATCGAACATCGAACATTCAACATCGAAGGTAATCTGCGGTTAATACTGGCATGCAAGGCCATGCATTTTGCCTCGCTTTTGGGCGCCGGATTACAGTTTTGTCATTTGTAACCATCCGGTTACTTAAGCGTCTAAGGAAAGTAAGGCAATGATGCCTTTGAACAAAACTATGAAAACTAAAATGCTTATTCTGGCTGCGCTGCTGGGCGCAACCGCCATGTCGGCCAGCGCCGGGGTCCGCTTCGGCATTTCAATCGGGTTGCCGGTGACGGTCGTTTCGGCTCCGGTGGTTTATGCGGCGCCGGTCATCCCGCCATCGGCGGCGGTGGAAGCGGTTCCGACCTGCCTGCCGGCGGGTTATGTCTGGGTACCGGGTTATTGGTCGTCCAGTCCGGGTGGCCGGTTTTGGGTGCGCGGAGTGTGGTGCTACCGGCCGGTCCATGTCGAGTATCGGCACTGGGGTTACGACCGCGACCACGGTCGAGACCGCCACGCCCGCTGGTAACCGGGTCGAAATCAAACGGGCTGCCTTCACAATGGGGCAGCCCGTCGCTTTCGCTGCCGGGAAAGTACCATCTGAATTCCGGTAGGGCGCGTCACTTCCGCCGTCGCCTGGCTATGGCGGGACAAGCCGTGCGCTGTTCACTTGGCCTGCCGAGCCGTGGCTCGCGGCGTGCGTAGTTAAATGTTTTCCTTAGCACCCGTCTTCACCAGACTACGGCGCGGCTGCCCCGGAAGCTTTCGGGGCTGGTGCCGGTGGTGGGACTCGAACCCACACGACTTTTTACGGTCCCAGGATTTTA
>CAYPSF010000105.1:0-15460 GCA_964413165.1 uncultured Bifidobacteriaceae bacterium | reverse complement strand
GCTTTCGACGATTTTCGCCGTTCCACGGCGGTCATGCAGTTGGGGATCATGCGCAGGATGGGGCTCCTGGCCGACCAAGAGTTGAGTGTTTTTTCATCGGAGACGCAGGTACGAGTTCGTGGGATTGCGTCTCTGTGAACGCCGACCAAAGCGCTGCAACAATTACTTACTGCCCGGTCTTTGGTGACGCGACCGCTTCATCCAGTTCCAGCCGGAGGTAATCGTAAAGGATGCCGGCGGTCAGTGAGCCCTCGGGAACGGTCAGTTGCATCACGTTAACACCTGATTTCATCAACGATGCGTCAAAAGCTAGGTCGTGCTCGGACCAATAACCGCCGATACCATCGCGGTTGATGGTGGCATTGTAAACCAAATTGGTGATGCTCCCGATGGACCGGTCGTTGACAGCCGCAGCGAGGGTGCGCGTGCCCACACCACAGATGGCCAGCCGCAAAGTCGCCCGGCCCTTTGGCGCAGCGGGCAGGTTGAAGGTGATGGACCAGGTCGTCTCGCGGCCACGACCGCGGCCGTCGTTGTTTTCGGGGTCTTCATTATGCGGCACCTGCTCGAAAAACCAGTCGTGGTGAAAATCGCTTTTGCCGATGAAGTAATTCACGTCGTTCGGAAACAACCGCGAGTAACCGAGATACCAGCCCCAGTGGAAATAATTATCGCCCTCGAGAAACTCGGAACCATTGCGATTGGGAATGCCGATGTCCCAAAGTTGCCGGCCCAAACGGACCGGTTGCCAGATGAATTTGCCCAGTTGCAGGCTCTGGCCGGCGGCGACGGTCACGTTCGTCAAACTGAAATCGCCGAGCACGCCGTCGGCAATCGCGTGCAATGTATAAGTGCCGGGACGGACGTTCGGGATGGTAAAACGGCCTTTGGCATCGGCGGGCACCCAGAATTCGTAATGTTTCGCGTCGTTCTGCCAGTCCACGATGCGCGGGCCGGCAAACCCGAGACCAAATCCGCCGCCCCCTCCGCGCCCGCCCCGGCCGCGCCCGCGAAAGCGATTGGTGCCCGACCGGCCGAAGCCGTTGGTAAAGCCGCCATTGAAGTTGGTCCCAGACCGGGCGAAACGATTCGTGAAATCTCCGCTGGCCGCGTCATTGGTGCCGCGACCGGACCCGCCGGGGAAATTGCTGGCACTGTTCGTATCGTCCTCGCCCCCGCCGCCCGGACCGAATCCGCCGAACCCGCCGCGACCGCGTGGAATAACTGCCGGCACGTAATCCGCCGCCGTGAGGCCGACCAGCAGGTTGCTGATCACCAGCCCGGGTGCCTGGGAATCGTTGACCACGATTTGTCCCCTGGCAATGCCGCGTTCGTTCTTGTGCGGATAATCCACGCCAGCGACCCAGTCGTAAGGCCAGGCTTTGGCTTCCCGGGTTGCTTGGGCGAGCGCGTCCGGCCAGAGCGCGTCACGGGTGGCGCCCGAATTGCAATAGATCAAAAACGGCCCGATAACCTTGGTCCAGACGTCGGTCTGGGCGATGTTGCACAGGCTGCCGCCGTAATGGCTGCCCCGCCAGTAGTTCAACAACGTCGGCGGCGCGGGCGCGTCCAGGCTGTCGGTGAAGGTCGCGTCACGGTGCGCGGATAATTCGAATTTGGTCGGCCCGCCGCTCAGGTATTCGACGGACGGATTGACGAACCAAAGGCCGATGTGTTTCGCGCTGCTGACCCAACCCCAGGACCGCACATCGAACTGATTGGCGGAGTAATCGTATTTGTGTTCGACCTGGCCCTGATACAAGCCGCTGTTCATCCGGCGCACCTCCTTCATGTTCAACTCCGTGCCGTGATTCCAGTCGTAGGTGGTGATCATGGCCATGTTCCGGTTGGTATCCACCGTCATCCAGTCGAACAGGCTGTCATTGAGTTTGAGGCAAAAACGGGCTTCGCCGACCGAGGTCGCGGGATAATTCGTGGGATGGCTGAAAATGGAATAGGTATAAACGCCCGAATCACCGCGGCCGAGCGCATAACGGATTTCGATGTCAGCCATCACACTGCCACCCGGGCCGCTGCCCATTGGGTTGCCGCCGGAAATTCCCCGGACGGACACCTCGCCGCGGTCGCCGCGGTTGGTTTTGGGGTCAATCGTGATACGGGCAACCGGCTGGCCGCGCGCGGTGTTGTGGGACCAGTAGCCGGGCTCGCGCTGCGTGACGTTGTCGAGCATCTCCAGCCCTTTGTATTTGAGCGACATCAAATCGCCCGAACGTTTCGCCACCTGCGCGGCCACAATGCCGTTGTCGAGCGTGAAGCTGGCATCCGTTTCGGAAATGGCGACTGGCGGTTCCGCACCCGGCAAGGCGGTCGCGATAAAAACCACCGCGCAGCAGACGGCCAATTTGAGGAACAAAGGATTCAATCGGGTTGGCAGCACGCGGCTTTAGACGCCCCACCGCGGGCAAAGGTGACAGGAGTAAGAATCTGTTTCCACAATCGTGACGGTGAAATCAGTGACGACATCCGCCCTCACCCCGGCCCTCTCCTGGAGGTGAGGGCGAGCGTAAATTTGATCACTTCGTCTTCAATTCCAGAATGGTGATGGAATAGGGCGGGAATTCGCGGGTGAAGTCCGTTCCCAATCCGTCAACTTTTTCCGTGACGGGAACAATTTTGGCCGGCTCTTCGATGGAATTGGTGTCATCCGGGCTGCTCGCCTTCAGCACCGTCGCTACCCCCTCGGGTTCAACGGCCGAGGCCCCGCCGATTTCAACTTTCACCGTTTGCGGCGTGCCCTGGCGGTTCACGACCTTAAGGTAAATGGTTCCATTCTGGCTGTTGCGAGTGGCGTTGAAGAAAAGCGTCGGCACATCCTGCGCCGGCGGACGCGGCTGTTCCACCCCGTCACGGTTGCGCCGGACGGGCGGTTGCCAGGTGTAGGTGGGAATGGCCTGCGAATCCGTTGCGAGCACTTCGTCACCATGATGGGTGCTGAACATCTTCTGCGCGTGGTAGGCGGGCGAGCCGTAGCTGTTGAGCGCGTCGTAACCGATCAGGTCCGTCTTCCATTGCATCGAACGGCCTTTACCCAGGTCGCTGACATTGACGAACAACGGCGCGTAGCAGGACATGATGACGAGGTCGGAATTGCGTTCCATGCCGGTCATCCACGCGGCGTCGCCGAGCGCGCCCGCCATGTTGGGTGTGGGGCTGCCGATGCGCGTAGCCCATTCGCCGACAAACACCTTTGTTTTGCCGTCGCGGCTGCGCTTGTCGTAATCATGAGCGTGCGCCTCCATGTCCTCCTGCGAGCGATAGTAATGTTCATCAATCACATCGGGCTCACGGGTTTTGGTTTTGGTGGTGGCGATGACTTGTAACTGGGGATACTTCGCCTTGATGGCGTCATAAAATTGTGTGAACCGCCCGTCGTAACTGCCGGAGCGGTCGAACTGGTCTTCGTTGCCGACCTCGACATAACGCAACGGGAATGGCTCGGGATGGCCGTCCTTTGCCCGTTGCGCGCCCCAGGTGGTGCTGGTGTCGCCGATAACATATCCGATTTCATCGAGCGCATCCTGGACGTAAGGCTCCAGGTCAGGACCGGGCTTGACGTAGTCGTGCCTGAGGGCATAACCGGCAAAGACGGCGAGCACCGGCTCCATATGGAGGTCTTCGCACCAGTGGAGAAATTCCAGCAGGCCCATGCCGTCGGTGGACCAGTAACCCCAGGCATCATCCATGTGGCCGGGCCGCTGGGCGACGTCGCCGATGGTGTTCTTCCAGTTAAAGCGGGTCCAGATGAAGTTGCCTTCCAGATAATTGCCGCCGGGAAAACGGAGAAATTTCGGGTTCATATCCGCCAGCAGTTGCATCAGGTCGGGACGATTGCCGTTCGCGCGGTCGGCATATGTGGGCGGGAACAGCGACACCTGGCTGATCCAGACGGCGGGGTGCCGGTGCCAGAAAGAGCCGCCTTTGGTCGTGGAAACCACCAGACGATTGTTTTTGGAGGGAACAATATGTCCTGTCGTCAGCGTCACCTCGTATTTCTGCCAGCCATCCGAGATTTTGGGAATGGTGGCGCTGGCCACGGGCAACATAAATTCTCCGAAATACATTTTCATTGGGGTACCATCGCTGAATACCGAACCGGTCGGGACTACCCAACCGGTCGAGACAACTCCGTTATTGGTAAATATACCCCGTTGAACCGGTACGGGGACATTCGTCGTGCCATCGTCGGATTTGATCTTGACCGTGAAGTTGGTCGGGACATTGACGAGACTTGCCGTCAAGGGCCCATTGAAATTTTTCCCCTTGGCGTAAAATGACACGCGATAAGTCGTATCGGGCCGGAGGGCGATACCCCAGTACCCGTCGTTGGCGATACCGACCGGAGAATTCTTCGTGGCCTTGCTGGTGTCCAGTTTCAGACTCACATTCAACGCGGCGTTCAACGGCTGGTTGGTGTCGAGCGACATCGTCGTATTGCCGAAGGCGCTCCAGAACATCGCATTGGTCGGGTTGGCTTTGAACGAGCGGTTGCGGACCAGCTCGCCGTAGAGCCCGCCTTCGTAGGAATAGTTGATCTCCTCGGTCATCAATCCGTAAAGCATCGGGCTGACCTTCGCGGTGACCTGGTCGGCCTTGATTTGCAGCACGGGAATCGCCGGAACGGAGTTGGATTCGGCAACGGTTGCTTCGGCGGCATTCGTTATGTCCGGGGCAGCATTAGCGATGGCGGCTGCCGTCGCATTCGTTGTTTCCATCTGGGCCGGCACCGAAAACGGAACTGCCATGGTCAGCAAAAGGGCAAGTGGGGCGGATCTATTTTTCCTGAAAATATTCATAGCCAATTTAATTGATTGCGGAATCTAGATACAAGGTCGCCCGGGAAAATGCCAGCAAAACACCGGGTTTTTCAATGGCTAAATGTGTGTACACAGCCCGTCCGGGCCTGACGAACCGACTCAAACCGCCGCCTAACGCAGCCAGGCCGAGGCGCACCACAGAATCGGGGCCTGGCCATGAAAGTCGCCCGTGTTGCGTTTGCGGCTCAGATAGTAATCGAGGTCATTCTTCTTGTTGGTGCCTTCGCAGACGTTGCGCACATCGCCGTCCGCATTCAGATATTTGACCAGCCCCAGCCAGCCCTTGCGGGCCGCCGGACCATAAGTTTTTTCATCCAGCCAGCCGTTTTTCACCCCGGTGATCATGGCAAAGGTGAACATGCCGGTGGAGGAGGTTTCCGGCCAGGCCTCCGGATGGTCAATCAGTTGATGCCACATGCCGTTGGCGTCCTGATATTTGAGCAGCGACGCCATCAATTTCCGGTAGCCGGCCAGGATGCGGGCGCGTTGCGGATGATTTTCCGGCAACGACCGCAACAATTCGCTCATGCCGGCGGCCATCCAACCGTTGCCGCGTCCCCAGAAAAAAGGCACGTCCGGGGCATGAAAAAACAGTCCATTGGGCTGCTGCAATTCATCGAGATACGCCACCATTTCCCGAGCGGCGCGGTCCAGGTACTGGGTATCTCCCGTCGCCCGGAAAGCCTGGGTTTGCAGCGCAATGATCATGAACATGTCGTCAATCCAGAACCGCGTCTGCGGACTCAGGCCCTTGGCCATCCAGCCGCGGGTTTCCGCGCTCAGCTCATCGCCATTGGTCGGCGCCGCCCATTGATTGCCCGCCGTAGATTTGCCCAGGGCCAGACAACGCGGATCCTTGGTCTCGATATAAATTTCCAGAGGCACGATCCCGAACACCGAAAAATCCACGTTGACCGGCTGCGGAATCAGTTTGGATTGGGAGGACGACAACAGCGGCTCGAAACGTTTGATCAAGCGGGCGGTAAGGTCCTGGTCGCCGCTCAACCGGGCAAAGGTCAACGCGCCGTACCACGTGCAGACTTCCGGATAAAGGATGGCGGTAGCCGGGTTGGTCTTGCCATAATTCTGGTACGGGGTGGGAACAAACCGCTCGGCAACGCGTTTGCCGACTTCCTGCGGGGAGCTGCCTTTCGGCCACGGAGCACCGTCCATCTTGGCTGTCGCCGCCCCGGCCACCCGGGCGCAACCCATCCCGGCAATGATAACGCCGAGAACCATCACCAACATCCGTCTTTTATTCGTCATGTTTCCGCATCCTTCCCATTCGTTTTCAATTCCGCTTCCTGAACAATCATCAAGACCAAAGCCAATCCGGCGACGGCTCGCATTGGGTCATTTTCCCAAGTTCCGGTCACACTTAATAGCAGAAAAATAACGGCCGGCTGGCTGGCCTTGGCGTACCTCACCTGATACACCACGATTTTGGATGGAGTTTTTCATGGTTAAACCACCGGCTCGATTAAAAACCGTCGGGGAGACAACTTTCCGAACCGCGGGTTTGCTCCAGGGTTTCTATGGATACGTCAGCCGAAGGAAAACGGAACCGTTGGCGGGATCAACGGGGATGACAACCTGGTTGGTGGCCGTGGAATTGGGGACATCGACCCAGTTGGCCGTCAAACCCGTGCTGACATCGTTCGTTTGCATCTGCAAATGCCAGCCCTGGTGATCCTGTGGCCATGATAATTGCAACTGGCCACCGTTGACCTGCGCCACAATATTGGTCGGCAATGCCGAAGGCAGCGGGGTCGCACTGGCCTGCAGGGAGTTGGTGCTTTCGCCGCCCGACACCGCCGTCACCACGTAATAATAGGTCACCGCATTGGTCACCGCCGCGTCCGTATAATTCGTCACCACCAGCCCGCCGTAAACCGTCGGATACGGCCCGCCATTCGTCACACCGCGCTTGAGATTGTAACTGGTCGCACCCGCCACCGCGTTCCAGCTCAAATTGATCAACAGGTTCGTTCCCGTCGCCGTCAAATTCGTCGGGGCCGGAGGCGCCGGCGAAGTCACGATGAGGTTCACCTGTCCGGCCGTGCTGGTATCGAATGTGCAATTGTAACCCGCCGGCGTCGTGCCCAGTATCGGCGGGCCGCCGCCCAAGCCTCCCGTATAAGTGAACAGGGTATAAGTTCCGTTGGTAAAGCCGCCGCTGGCCGTGACATTATTGGTACACCGCAGCGTGAGGTCGCCCACAACGGAAATCGTCGCTGCGTTTGTGCCGAGAAGAAAGTTCAAGACGTTTGTCCGCGACAATACCAGGTTATTGCTCACCGTGAACGTGCTCGCCCCCAGCGTCACGGACGTTCCCAGGTCAAGCGCGTTGGTGTTCTTGAGGGTCACCAGCGAATTGTAAAAGGTGAAGCGATTGGCGATGGAGTTGGTCGTGGCCCCATCGAGCGTGACCATGCTCGCCGATGGCGTGGAATTGGAAAAGGTGACGTCCGCATTGAAGAATGAAAACTGGCTCACGCCATTGGGCACGCTGTGCGAGCTGTCAATGATCCTCACATTCTTTGCGTCGTAAATACCGAATGTTTTCGAACCGGCGAGATGGACGTTAATCAGCGTGACATTGCTGATGGACATTTCCGGCAAACCCCAAATAAGCCCGGCGGCGCGGGTGGCCTGGGCGTTGGCGGTGACGTTGCTGATGGTGAGATCGCGGTAAGTCGGCGTCTTGCCCGCAACGACCGGCGCGCTGGGATAGGAGGCAGCAATGGCGGGTGAAATATTGTCCACCGCGCGATACATGGACGTGGTGTTGGTGTATTCGGTATAAATCAGGATTGGATTCCGGACGTTCGTCATTGAAAGATTGAAGTAGGAGATATCGTGGACAAAACCGCCGCGGTCGCGGTCAGATTTGATCCGGGCACCGGCGTCCCCGTTGGTGAACGTGCAATTGATGACGATCATGTTTGAAACGCTCGGCGACGTGAAACTGCCAATCGAAACCCCGTGTCCGTTGCCATAAGTGTTGTTGGTGATCACCATGCCCGAAGTGCCGCCACCGCAGGTGTAATTGTCGTCGCCCACGCTGATGTCGCAGTTTTGCACCAGGATGTTGGTCCCGCTCACGTCACAAGCATCCGTGTTGTGTCCCGGATTGACAGGATCGGACGAGGAGTTGGCCCGAACGATCACGCGTTGAACCGTCGTGTTGCCGCTTTTGCCGCCGATGGCAATATGAAACATGGGTGAATTGGAAAGTGTCACATTTTGGATCAAGGTGCGGTTGCAGCCCGAAAGCGAGATCATAATGGGCCGAACGGCATTGTTGGTATTGGCCCACGGCCACCACGGCTCACCTTGCCCTTGAATCCAGCCGGAACCGCTGATTTCAAGATCGCTCAAGCCCGAGCCCGTGATAAAATTCGGCGCCGTGAAATAAACGTTTGTGCCGCCGTTGGTAAACCACGTGACGGGATATTGGCCAAAGGGCAACATCCGCAAAATCGCGCCGCTGTCGAGTTGCAGGTTGACCGCGCTCTTCAAAGCAATCGGCCCGCTCAAATAAATTCCCGCCGGAATCTCAACCGTGCCGCCCGCCGCGCCATTGGTCATGCCACCCGCCGCCGCCGCATTGATGGCGTCTTGAATGGCCTTGGTATTGGTCAGGGTGGTGCTGCTCGTCGCTCCAAAATCGAGAATATTGACAATGTTATTGGTGTTGATAACCGGCAACGCCGGCGCGGCCAGAGCAGCTTGGGCCGCAAAAAAAAGGCCCCAGACCGCCGGTAAAAGCAGCCAGCAAAAAAACCGGGGCCCGGACAGGTGTTTTTTCATGTTTTCAGGCAAATATAACCCGGATTGCTCGATTCTGCTCGGGATAAATCACCGGGCGACGATTCAAAAAACGGCCAGCGGGAGGCGATTGGGTCATCGCCCGCTCTCGCTCCGCGCAGCGGCCGAGGCGCGGCGTTGATCCAGTTCGGCGTGGATTTGCGGTTCCAGCCGTTCGTATTTTCGGTAAAACAGCACCGGAATGATGCTAAGGACAAGGAAAATGGCCGGCAACCAGATGAAGTTGAATTCGATGCCTTTCAATGACGCGACAGTTTGCTCCGTGTTGGCCACATAGCCGCAGGTTTTCATGACCCATAACGGAATCGCGGCGCCAAGTCCCGCACCCGCTTTCAGGCAGAACGCCGCGCCAATCGCGGTCAGCAACCCGGCCGCGCGAACGCCGGTCTTCCATTCACCGTAGTCCACGCTGTCGGACAAAATGGAAAACGGCACCGCCATCGCCATGCCACTGCCGAGAAAGCCGATGACCCAGCCGGCCATGATCAGGGAAACGGAATTTCCCGCGGCGATGCCGAACGACAAGACCAGTTGTCCGACAATCATCACTGCCAGTCCCCAGCCCCAAGCGGCGGTCTTGGAAGTCCATTTGCAGAACCACGGCAGCAAAAAAGCCGTGGCCAATGAAATGAAATCGAGACTGTAGGCCAGCGCGGTCAGGTCTTTGCGGTGCAGGTTGTATTCAAGAAAATAAGGCACGGAAGCGACGCGCGCAATGAAAGCGATCCAAAAACACAAGCTGCTGGAAAAAATGATAAGCCAGGGCCAATTTCCCTTGAGCGCACCAAACGTGCCGAGGATGGGCTGGCGTTTTTTTTCTTCCACGACCACCTCCTTCAACTTCCAAAAGCCAAACAAAAAGAGCAGCACGGAACCGACTGCGTAGATAATCAGTGTCCGCAGATAACCGAGCCGGTCATCGCCTTGCCCCAGACAGACGACGAGCTTCAGGGCGAAATAATTCACCGCGAGTGCACCGAGCTTCGAACCGAACATGCGGAAGCTCATCAGCGTGATGCGTTCTTGCGGGTTGGTCGTCAAGGTGGTCAGAATCGAGGTGACGGGCGTGTTGATGCCCGTGTAGAGGACGCTGGCGATGATGTAAGTCCCCGCGGCGTAAATGACCTTGGCGTTATGGCTCAGGTCCGGGGCGAGATACGTCAGCACTCCGAACAGCGCAAACGGCAGGCACAACCAGAGAAACCACGGACGATGTTTGCCCAATTTGCTGTGAACCCGGTCAAAGATGATCCCCCACACCGGTGCGTCCACGGCATCCACCCAGCGCGCGACCAGCAAAATCATGGCCGCGGTGCCGGCAGAAAGCCCATAGATATCGGTGAAAAACTTGCTGATGTAACCGCCGATGATGAACTGAAAAATAAGCTGTCCGCCAAAATCGGGGGCGGCGTAGCTGAACCGGGTGAGGTAGGAGGTTTTGTTCATGAAACCGGCCGGGGCACCTCAGGAACGTATCGGCAGCTGCCGGCCGTCACGCAGGAAAAGCGGGATTTTTTCCAGCGGCGCTTCCGCTGCAATGGTCCGCCCGCCTTCGATGATTTCACCGGTCCAGGCGTCCGTCCATTTGGCGCCCGCCGGCAGATAAACATCCCGGCTGATCGCGCCCTGGTGTAAAACCGGCGCGACCAGCAGGTCCGGTCCGAACAGGTATTGATCGTCGATGGCCTGGCAGCCGGGATCGTTCGGAAAATCAAAAAACAACGGGCGCATGGGGGGTGTCCCCTTGATGCTGGCCTGGGCCATTTGTTTCATGATGTAGGGACGCAGGCGCTCGCGCAGCTGCAGCAGTTCCTTGATGAGGCCGTAGGCGCGGTCGCCGAAGCTCCAGACTTCGTTCGGCCCGCCCTGGGTCGGATCACAGCTTTCCGGATGGGTGAGCGAGCTGTTGCGCCAGCCGTGCAGCCGGAACAACGGGCAAAACACGCCGTATTGAAACCAGCGCACAATCAGCTCCTGGAAATACGGCGTGTCAATCTCGCCACCGAAGAAGCCGCCGATGTCGGTCGTCCACCACGGGATGCCGCTCAGCCCGATGTTCAGGCCGGCGCGAACCTGCTGCTGCAAATCCTCAAACGTCGAGTGGATGTCGCCCGACCAGATGGCGGCGCCGTAACGCTGGCTGCCCGCAAAACCGGCGCGGCCCAGGGTCACAATGTCCGCCTCGCCCGCGGACTTCATGCCGTCATACAGCGCCTGCTGCTGAAGCAGAGGGTACAGGCAGCCGACTTCAACGCCGTTGCCGGCGTGGTAGCGGACGTTGTCATGGTCGTAGGTGACCATCTCCGGCTCAATGGCATCCAGCCACCAGATTTTGATGCCGTAACGGAGGTAATTTTCGCGCAGTTTGCTCCAGAGAAACTCGCGCGCCTCCGGATGGGTGCTGTCCAACAGGTGGGAAATGACCGTGTGTTTGGCATTCGTATCCGTGAAGCGAATGAAGGTGTTCATGCCGCGCTCGGTGCGCACCAGCAGGTTGCGCCGTTCCAACTCGGCATAATTTTCACTGTCGGGATTCACCGTCGGCCAGACGGAGACCATGACCTTGATGCCCAGCTGCGCCAGTTCCCGTACCATCGTCGCCGGGTCCGGCCAGTTGACCGGATCAAATTTCCATTCCCCCATCTTCGTCCAGTGAATGTAATCGATGACGATGACGGACATCGGCAGGCCGCGGCGTTTGTGCTCGCGCGCCACGGTGAGCAGTTCTTCCTGGGTCCGGTAACGGAGCTTGCACTGCCAGAAACCGGATGCCCATTCCGGCAACACCGGCGGATGGCCGGTCAAATCCGCATAGCGTTCCAGGATGCCGGCATAACCGTCGCCGGTCATCACCACGTAATCAATCAGGCGCGTGGCTTCGGCCACCCAGCGCGTCTGCGTGCGGCCGAGCTCAACGCGGCCCAGGCCGGGGTTGTGCCAGAGCAGGCCATATCCACGACTGGAAATCAGCAGCGGGATCGAAACCTGTGAGTTGCGATGGGTCAGTTCCAGCACACAACCTTTTTGGTCGAGCAGACCGTGCCGCCGCTGGCCGAGACCGTAGAGGCGCTCATCATCATACGCCGTAAAGCTTGCCTCGACATGGCACAGATCACCGCCCACGGACTTGAACGTGCGCGCCGGCGGGTGGTTCGTCCGGGCAAAAATCTCCTGGGCGATCGGTTCCGGGCTGCCGGCTTTGAAAAATCGCACCCGGCCCTTCGCATCAACGGTTGCGGTCAATCGGCCGTTGACCAGGCGCGCTATCGTGGCATCAAATTCAATCTCCGGCGAAGCCGCTCCCGCCGCGAGCAGGCTCCAGTCGCGTCGCGGCATTTCCGGCAGCGTCGTGGCCCGGACGCGGATGCAATCGGAACCCCAGGATTCCACCCAGAGGATTTGCTGGTTGCAGCGCCAGACGACGCGGTTGCCCTCACGGCTGAAAATTGCGGGATGCTTGCTCATGTGCCTTCATGCTGGATTATTGTGGCGGCATCCTACGCTGCCTCCACCCCATCAGCCAGCCCATAACGGTCAAAAACCTTGCGGATTTTGACAACTCAATCCCTGGAAAGCAAAGGCGGCAACATTGCGTTCTGCGCCAGGAAACGGAGGAAACGAAGATTGGGAACCGGTCAACAAGAAGGGTGGATTGACGGGACTTTGAAATTGTGAGCAAATCAACGGCAGATTCCTATGAAAATTGCCTCCGCCTTCTGCTTTCTCATAGCGCTGGCGCTGGGTGTGGAGAACAGCCCGGTCCACGGGGCGGAAACCAATCTGGCGCCCCGAGTCGGACCATTGCGGGAGTTCGACCGGTTCACCTTCGAAGGCACCAACTCGTTCTCCGGCGGCAACCTCTGGCTTGGGCTGAACTCCACTTACGATTTTCCCCTGTTGTCGCATCCCCTCGCTTCGCGTGCTGGATTTCTGGCGGCGATCGAGGACCAGTTGCACTTGGGCTACATCCACTGCGGTTTTCCTGATGCCCGGATCACGGCGCGCTACGATGACAAGACGGACCGGGTCATCGTCCAGATTAAGGAAGGAACCCGTTACCACTGCGGCCCGGTCGAAGTCACTGGCGCCCGGAAAATGCCGACGCAGCCGATCGTGGAAGCGTTAACGGTGACCAACGCCGGCACCGAAGTGTTAGCGGAGTCATTCCAATTCCTAGACAATGCCCCGGCGAACCGGACCGAAGCAGCGGAAACCAACAGTACGAAAATCTGGGCCGCCGGCCAGCCAGCCCATTTTGATGACGTTAGCCTGAGCTACCTGTCGGGCAAGGTCACGAACACGCTGGCCAAACACGGCTTCTTCCGGTCCCGGTTCACCCTCAATGTCGTGACGAACTCCGCGGCCCGGCGCGCCACGTTGCAGGTGAAAATTCTCGATGAAGGCCCGCCCGCCAGTATCGACCGTATCAACGTGGTGGGGAACCGGAAGAACAGTCGCAGGACCGTGCTGAACTATCTCGGCCTGAAACGGGGAATGCCGTTCACCAGAGACCTGGCGGCGGCGATGAACGACCGGTTGTACCATTCCGCCCGGTTTATGACGAACTCGGTCCAGGCCGGCCAACCCGACGCCTCCGGCCGCGTGAAACTCACCGTTGCCGTCGTCGAAAATGACGAGAGCCCGACGTTGACGGGCAAATTCGAGCCGATGGAGCAGGTGCTGCTCAAGACCCGCGACTGGCTCGCGAAACTGGGTGACAACGGGGAGGAAGCCGTGCTTTCCGTCTCCGGCTATTCTGATGATGGGGCCTCAGTGCGATGCATTCTCTCGCCGCACCAGGGCTTGCTCGTGCAGGAAAATATGATGGTCGGAGGCACGAACCGGCTCCGCCGTGCGTTGATCATGTCTCCCAACCAGCTCGCGCTTTACGCATCTGAACGGCAACAGAAATACGTGACGCACCTTTCGGCCGCGCAATTCACAAGCTACATCAATGTGGAAACCGGACCACCGGATCCTTATGGACATTGCGCAAACTTCCTGGCCGGCGCCGGGATGCAAAGTCGTGGCGATGCGACAAACGCGCCGCCCTATGCCTTGAGCTTGAGCCTGGCCCCGGCGGCGTTCCTGCACCTGACCCCCGGCAAGCACTTCACCCGTCGCTTCGACGGTGACCAGCTCGTCATGAGCAACGCCGACACCATCATCAAATTGGATGCCCGGACCGGGCGGATCATCGGGTTGACGCTCAATGCACAGGAGGTGCATCACCCTCACCTGAGTTTGCATTTCGAGCCCGACGCTTTTGGACCGGCGCTGGCCGAGGTCGAACATAACGGTGCCGGATTTGCCAATGTCTATCGCACGAATTCTCCGTTCGGCTCAGCCATCGCCTTTTTTGGCAACGAACTGTTGCAATTTCCAGACGTGGATGCCCAGCTGCGAGCCCGGCTTCCCGCTAAAATCTGTGCGCAGCTTCCCGCTCTCGTGCGACAGTTGGGCGCGGAAGATTTTCTGGCACCGTGGGAAAATCTCAAGAATGAGCAGGCTGAATCGGGCGATCCGGGCGGGAAATTTGAAATTCCTGGAAAACCATGGCCGGCCATGAGCGGCACCTTCGACGTCGAGCTGGCCGTATTGGCCCAATTCGTTTTGACGGACAGCGATCTGATTTTTCCGCCTCGTTCCTGGCCCTGGACCATTTTGCGGGACTTCGCCTTGATGTTTCGCAACGAGCAAAACTTTCTGGAGCCTGACCTGGCAGAAACCTGCCGCTCGGACGATCTCGGTCCCATCGGTTGTCTGGTCACCTCCCGGCTGCTGCTGGTCAACATGAAATCACCTCTGGCTAAAGCAACCGCTGCCCAGGGATTGCAGCGGCTTTCCAACGAGGCGTTTCGGAACGATTGCCGGTTGTTCCTGGATGAGCATTACGTTACCGGCCAGTTTGTCGCCCGACTGGCCGCCACGCTGGTCAATTTAGATGAGCCGACACTGGATGCCCTGCTGGACTCGGTGCCCCGACCCCAGGCCGAATTCATCCGCGACTGCGCCCGCCATGTGCGCGCGGCCCCCAAAGGCCAGCCGCTGTTTGAAACGCTCGCGCCCGCCCTGGATGCCTATTGGGAAAAGGAGGGAAAGCAAAACGTGGCCAATGAACTTAAGCGATTGGCCGGCGATTGAGTCACCGGTCCTCCAGCCAAGGTTCTCGTCGACCTTCCGGAGTTTCCTTCACTTCTTTTCCGGAAACGGCCCGTATTTCTCCGCCGTGTCCTCCGCGCGATCATAAACGATCTTGCCATCCTTGAGGAATGGCGTGGCCATCGCCCAGGGTTTGCCGTCGGGCCGCTTGATCAGCGAGCTGCTGTATTGGGGAAGGTAGATGCGGCGCATGCGGTTGGTGGTGTTCGGGCCGCTGCGATGAAACACATAGCTGTCGAAAGCCACAATACTCCCGGCCGGGACAATCAAGGGATCGCCGGGATCGCTGCCGGTATAGCCGATCAGGTCGTTGGTGCCTTCCTCCTTGTGATGATCGATGATTTTGCCCCGCGTGCCAGCCCGCGAATGGGGCAGAATATAGACCGTGCCGTTCTTCTCACTCACATCATCGAGCGTGCACCAGCAGGTGACGTAAGGCTTGTGCTGCGTGGTGGGGTCGTACCACTTCACGTAACCGCTGTCCTGATGCCAGGAAAATTTCATGCCCTGCTCCGCGCCCTTGACCACCCATTGCTCATGGAACAAATATGCCTCGGGACCCACGGTCGCCGCCGCCACCTCGGCCATCAACGGGTTGAAAATGAATTCCCACAGCCGGCTGCTCAGCCGGT
>CAYPSF010000104.1:0-15517 GCA_964413165.1 uncultured Bifidobacteriaceae bacterium | reverse complement strand
GGATTTCCACCAATCACACGCACTTTTTCCGCGAGATGAAGCACTTTGATTTTCTCCGGGAAAAGGTGCTGCCGCAGTGGCAGGCCCGATCATTGCCGGGAAAGAGGGAGATGTTCCGCGTCTGGAGCGCCGCCTGTTCCTCCGGCGAAGAACCGTATTCCCTGGCCATCCATCTTGCCGAACACCTGGCACCCGCCGGTCCAAACACCTGGCAGATCGAGGCCAGCGATATCTCCACCCGCGTGCTGGAAATCGCGGAGCGAGGGGTTTACGACGGTGAAAAACTGGCCGGCATCAGCCAGGAATTGTTGCGCCGCCATTTTCAGAAGGGGACGCGCGACTGGCAGGGACACTTTCGCATCAAGGAAGAACTCCGCCAGCGAATCGGCTTTCACCAGTTGAATCTGCTGGAAGCCAACTACCCCTTCGCCCGGCCGTTCGATGTCATATTTTGCCGGAACGTGATGATTTATTTCGATCGGCCCACGCAGGAAGCCCTGGTCGGATACCTGGCGGAACGACTGGTTCCCGGCGGGTATTTGATGGTCGGCCATTCCGAAAGTCTCAGCGGTATCAAACATTCACTCCGCCTCGTCCAGCCCGCCATTTACCTGAAACCGGTGAGCTAGCTCGAACCGCGGTAAGTTCCGCGGAAAAAAAATCCTTCGATTATCCCTGGGTAACAGCAAGGGGAACGCTGTCGGCAACCGGCGCCGGCGTCGTTTTTGTCACTGCGTTCTTCAGATCGTCCATGTCCACCGGTTTGGAAATATAATCGTCCATCCCCGCCGCCAGACAATGTTCCCGGTCGCATTCCATCGCACTGGCCGTCATCGCCACGATCCGCGTGCGAGGCAGGACCCCTGCCCTTTCTAATTCGCGTATCTTTCGCGTGGCTTCATAACCGTCCATCTCCGGCATATGGCAGTCCATCAGAATGACGCGATAGTGGTAGCGCTGCCAGGCCGCCACGGCTTCGAGGCCGTTGCCCGCGACATCCACCTCGTAACCGATTTTTTTGAGTTGTTTCACGCCGACGATCTGATTGATTTTATTGTCTTCGACCAACAGGATGCGCAGAGCATTGGCCGGGGCGGGAGTCGATCGTCCCGGCGTGACATTGAAATTTTCCGCTTCGGGTTTCGGGCCGGCCATCGGCACGAGCAGTGGCTTCTGTTTGTCGAACGACAGTACGAACCAAAACGTCGAGCCTTCACCCGGGTTGCTGGTCATGCCAATCGAACCGCCCATCAATTCGACCATTTTGCGGCAAATGGCCAATCCCAGGCCGGTGCCGCCAAACCGGCGCGTCGTGGACGTTTCCGCCTGGGTGAAGGATTGAAACAGACGTTTCTGCGCCTCTTCCGCAATGCCAATGCCGGTGTCGTGAACCGTGAAACGCAAGGCAATGGCCTGGTCGGTTTCATCCACGCGCGCGACAGTCAGGGAAACCTGGCCCTGATCGGTAAACTTGACGGCGTTGCTCAGCAGGTTGAGCAGGATCTGTCGCAGTCGCGAAGGGTCGCCCACCAATTGCCGGCTGATGTTCCCGGCCATCGAGCAATTCAGGGCCAGTCCTTTGGATTGTGCCGGCGGTAACAGCACCTCGACGGCATGCTTTACGGTTTCACCAAGGTCGAAACCCACTTTTTCAAAAGTCATTTTCCCCGCTTCAATCTTCGAAAAATCGAGAATGTCATTGATAATCGATAGCAACGCTACGGCGCTGGTCTTGATGGTCCCGGCGAATTCGCGCTGCTCCTGGCTTAAAGAGGTGTCCAGCAGGAGGTCAACCATGCCGATGACGCCGTTCATAGGCGTGCGGATTTCGTGGCTCATATCGGCCAGGAATTCGCCTTTGACCTTGCTGGCGACGAGGGCGCCCTCGGCCATTTTTCGTGTCTTATCCGTCGCCAGTTGCAGAAATTGATTGGCGGAGGCGAGCTCCGCATTGGTTCTTTCGAGTTCGGCGGTCCGTTCCCGGACCATTTTTTCCAAATCATCCAGGCGCAACTTTGCCTGATAATACAGCCGCCATTTTTCCGTCATCGAGATGGCCAGCTGCAGCACCTCGACACTGTCAAACGGCTTTTTAAGAATGATCAGCCGGTCGGAATAACCGAGCTTTTTTAACATCTCCTCCCATGAATAGTCCGAATACGCGGTGCAAATGACCACCTGCAGATCGGGATATTTTTTCCAGATTTGCACCGTGGTTTCAATACCATCCCATCCGGGCGGCATGCGAATATCCACAAAAGCCATGGCATAGGGGTTGTTCTCTTTGAGGCTTTTTTCAGTCAGGTCCAGTCCTTCCTGCCCCTGAAACGCCGAATCAATTTGAAAGTCGGGCAGATCAAACTGGGGTGTTTCCTCACCGAACAAGGCGATTTCGGCGCCGGTCATCTCGCTCGATACGGCCTTGGGCCGGATCAGGATTTTGCGAAAATCCGCGTGGATGGCCTTATTATCGTCAATCACCAGGATCCGGTGATTTTTATCCGGGTTGATACCCATAATGTTGTTTTTGCTTTTGCGTTGGCCTTGCCAAAGTAACGGTGATCCTGTCGCCGGTTGCCATTGAAAACCGCAATCAGGACGCGGATACACCCCACGCCAAAAAGACCTTCCACGTTATCGGCTGGTTGAGATAAAACTTGAGCGGGCTGGGACAGATTTTCATTGGCGGAGCGGACGGAAAAAGAAAGTTGCGGCCCGGGTGGAACCCCGGTCGGTCGGCGGACCAAGGCCTGCCCCGCTGCTGAATGGAACCTTTTTAATTTCCGTCCGTAAAAGAACTCAAGTCTTCCGGGTTGCAGACCGATAGCCTGTTGTTGGCAAATGAACTTGAAAAGATTTTGCCCACGGTGCCCGCGACTCAACTGGCAGATCGTCCGCGCAGGGATCCTCGGGGATCAGAAAATTTGACGCACAAAAATATATGGCTACTCAACAGTTGGAACACGCTTCCACCGGAACCCGGCAATTGGCGGGCAAATATCTCACCTTTACCCTCCATCAGGAATCCTACGGTATCGAGGTGTTGAAAGTGCGCGAGATCATCCGCCTCATCACCATTACCGCCGTCCCGCAGATGCCCAATTACGTGCGCGGCGTCATCAATCTGCGCGGCAAGATCATTCCGGTCATGGACCTGCGCCTGAAATTTGGGTTCGACCAGGCCGCGAGCACCGAACAAACCTGCATTATCGTGGTCCAGGTCAAATTACCGGACGGCAAATCCGTCCAGATGGGCCTGGTCGTGGATGGGGTTGAGGAAGTCACCAACATTGCCTCCTCGGATATTGAGGAAACGCCCGATTTCGGCGGACAAATTTCAACGGATTACATCGTGGGCATGGCCAAAATCAAGGGTGTAGTCAAAACCCTGTTAGATATTGACCGGGTGGTCGGCGCAGCTGCGGCCGATACGATTACGCCAGGGACGAGCCCGGCATGAAATAGATACAACACCCTCACCGCCAATAAGATATCTATGACAAATCCAACTGAAAAAATAAGAATGTCGTCGCCGTTGACGATCATTTCGATCATCGCCCTGATGGTCTGCGGATGTGTATGGCAAGCTCGATCGGACGATACCAAAGTCATGTTGGCTTCTGCTGCCACCGTACCTCCAACCACCATGGCGAGTGCGGTCAAATCGACATCGTTGACCGCCGAACAGGCTTTGCAGCGCCTCATCGAAGGCAATGAACGTTATGTGGCCGACAAGGCGACTCACCCGGACCAGACGATGGATCGCCGCGCTGAACTGACCAAAGGGCAGGCCCCCTTTGCCATTGTTTTGACATGCTCGGATTCGCGCGTTGCGCCTGAATTGTTCTTCGATCAGGGCCTGGGCGATCTGTTCGTCATTCGCAACGCCGGCAACGTCCTGGATGACCACGTCATCGGCAGCATGGAGTACGCGGTGGAGCATCTGCATGTGTCTTTGATCATCGTCGTGGGCCATGAGAAGTGCGGCGCGGTTTCCGCAGCCGTCGCCGGTGGAGAAGTGCCCGGTCACATTCGGAGCGTGGTGGAGGCCATCGCCCCGGCGGTGGAAACTGCCGCCAATCTGCCGGGCGACAAAGTGGATAATACTGTGCGGGCCAATGCCTTGCGTGCCGCCGGGATCCTGGCGCACGTCGAGCCCATTCTTAAAGAAGCCATCGGTGAAAACAAACTGATGATCGTAGCTGCGCGGTATGACCTGGACACCGGTCGCGTCGAAATTCTTAAGCCATCCGAACCAACCAATTCGATTTCAAAAACACCTTAAACTATAAAACAATTTATGAAAACAATGACCCTGGGAAAAAAAATCGCGCTCGGCTTCGGAGCGTTAATCTTCATCGCCGCCCTGTTGGGAGGTATGGCCGTCTTCACCATGAAGTCGGTCCAAACTCAAGCCGAGACCCTGGCCAACAGCTATGTGCCAGAGTCGCAAATTACCAGTGATTTGGAAGCCGCATTCGCCAAAGTATACCTCAACGTGCGCAGTTACGCATTCACGGCGGACAACGCCTATCTGGATGAAGCCAAAAAGGCGTTGGAAGAGGTGCACAAACATCAATCGGCCGCCCAGAAACTTTCGAATGAACATCCCGAGCTGACAAAATTGCAGACCGATCTCAAGGAGTTTGAACCCGCGCTCCAAAGTTACGAAAACCTCGTGGCCCAGACTGAGACCAAGAACAAGGATATTCTGGCAGGACGCGAACTAATGAACAAGGCTGCCGGCGAGTTCATCGCCAACATTGACAAGTTGATTGCCAGCCAGAAACTAAAACTGGCAGGGGAAATCAAAGTTTTTACCGAAGCTCCAAAGCTTCAGCAACGTGCCGATAAATTGGCGCTGGCGAACGACATTCGTGGTGAAGGCAATGCCGCCCGTATCGCCGTGTTCAAATCCCAGGCCTTGCGCAATCCAATGTTGATTGAAGAAGGTCTGAATGGTTTCGTAGTGATGGACCAGAAGTTCGATGAACTGCTGTCAATGCTTTCGGTTCAGGAGGATATTGCGGAGTTGAACCAGGTCAAGGCGAACGCTCACTCCTACCGCGACGCGATGAAGGGAACCATGAACGATGATGTTGCGATTACCGAATTGGGCAAGAAACGGACGGAAGCATTTGAACGCGCGAACGCGTTGGTCGCTGAATTGCAGGATACAGGTATGATACGCACGGTGGATTCTGCCAATGCTTCAACCCGGAAACTTGCCTCCGCCTCGTTGGTCATGATTGTCGGTCTCATCGTCGCGCTTATGGTCGGTGTAGCCCTGGCCTTCTTCATCATCCGGAACGCCAACAAGGTTCTCCACAACCTCGCGACCGCGCTTGACGATGGATCCAACCAGGTGGCCAGCGCCGCCGGGCAGGTCTCCTCCTCCAGCCAATCCCTGGCTGAAGGCGCCAGCGAACAGGCCGCGTCCCTGGAAGAAACCAGCTCTTCCCTGGAAGAAATGGCCAGCATGACCAAGCGCAACTCGGAAAATGCCCAGAAAGCCAATGAGCTTGCCAAACAGGCCCGGACCGCCGCCGACAAAGGCGTGGGCGACATGCAAGCCATGAGTGCTGGTATGGAAGCCATCAAGACCTCCAGCGATGATATCGCCAAAATCATCAAGACGATTGATGAAATCGCCTTCCAGACCAATATTCTCGCCCTCAACGCCGCCGTCGAGGCCGCCCGGGCCGGTGAAGCCGGCATGGGTTTTGCCGTCGTCGCTGATGAAGTCCGCAACTTGGCCCAGCGCAGCGCTCAGGCAGCCAAGGAAACCGCCAGCAAGATTGAAGGGGCCATTACCAAGACGGCGCAAGGCGTGGAAATCAGCACCAAGGTCGCATTGACACTGAATGAAATTGTGACCAAGGCCCGTCAAGTGGACGAACTTGTGGCCGAAGTGGCAAGTGCCTCGCGTGAACAAACCCAGGGCATCACCCAGATCAACACCGCCGTCGGCCAGATGGACAAGGTCACCCAATCCAACGCCGCCAACGCCGAAGAGAGCGCCGCCGCCGCGGAAGAACTCAATGCCCAGGCGACCACCATGAAGGAATCCGTGATGGAACTGTTGCAACTCGTCGGGGGCAGCAGCCAGCCCTCCGTGAGCCGAAACACCACCGCGCCGGTGCGTACCATGAAAGCCCGCATGCACGCACCCGCAGCCAAACGGTCCGCCCCGGTTCACGGGAACGGGAATGGCAACGGTCATCCTCATCCTGAACCGGCGATGGCTGGCGTGGCCAATGGCCGGAGCGAAATCCCCTTGGAAGGCGATTTCAAGAACTTTTAACCGAACGTGGGTTTTGCCAAACCGGAAAACGGTTTGGCAAAACCGCGTCGGCAGTCGATTCCCGGCCAGGGACCATGACCATCCTTGCATACATTGACCCCGGTCTGGGGGCATTGGCCTGGCAGACGGTGGTTTCAGCCTTCGTCGGTCTGTTCTTTTATCTAAAACAAACCCGCAAATGGGTGGTGGGAGTCTTTTTGCGACTGCTCCGGTGGTAAATATCCGCCTGCTTACGGCCACCTGCCCTGGCCGACCCGGCCCGCAACCCATCGGAACATAGCCGCTTAAAGTCTTGGCCGGCTTCCGGATAAACAATCAGAATATCCCATCTCAAAAAACTTAAAGATTTCCGGTTTTCTGCCGATAACTCCTAGGGAAATGAGGGTGAAATATGATGCCTGGGCAACAACCCACCCATTGTGTGCGTTGGTACCGGACACCGTACCTGAAAACTGACGCGCAAATATATATGGCTACTCAACAGTTGGAACCTGCTTCCACCGGCACCCGGCAGCTGGCGGGCAAATATCTCACTTTTACTCTCCACCAGGAGTCTTACGGAATTGAAGTCCTGAAGGTGCGTGAAATCATCCGCCTCATCACCATCACCGCTGTCCCACAAATGCCCAATTATGTGCGCGGCGTCATCAACCTCCGCGGCAAGATCATTCCGGTCATGGACCTGCGCCTGAAATTTGGGTTCGCCGAAGCCGCCAGCACCGAACAAACCTGTATCATTGTCGTCCAGGTGAAACTGCCAGACGGCAAATCCGTCCAGATGGGCCTGGTCGTGGATGGGGTCGAGGAAGTCACCAACATTGCTTCCTCGGACATCGAGGAAACGCCCGATTTCGGCGGACAAATTTCAACCAATTACATCGTCGGCATGGCCAAGATCAAGGGCGTCGTCAAGACCCTGCTGGACATCGACGGAGTCGTCAGCGCCGAAGCTTTAAAAAATATCAAGATGTCCACTTCTCCATCAATCGCCGCTTCAACCAAATAATAAATAATCTTCGAAACAACCTTTATGAAAAACTGGACCATTGGAAAACGTATCATCCTCGGCTTTGCAACCGTTCTCGTGCTGGTGGCGATTCTGGCTGTTACCAGCGCGCTTTCTTTGCACAGCATCCACAAAAACCTGGCCATGGTCACCGAAGACTCCCTGCCGGGCCTCACCGCGATAAGCCAGATAAAGGGCCTGGTCGACACGATTCAGATCGACCTGTTACGGCACATGCTGGCCGCAAAACCCGAAGATAAGAAAACATTCGAAGATGATATCGAAGCCAAGAAGCAGGACATCCAGAAAACGTTGGATGAATACGAACCGACTATGCATCTGGATGAAGACCGGCAAAACTTCAAGAAGCTTAAGGAAGCTCGCGATTACTATGTGAAGGTCCGTGGTCCCCTGCTTGATTTGAGCCGTGCGGGCAAAACCCAGGAAATGATGGATTACGCCGTGACCACCGTCCGGCCCGCGTTTAATGCCTACTCGGCAGCGTGCGACGTGATGGTCAAGTGGAACGCAGACTATGGGCACACGGGAGCGGTGCAGATCGAACGTACGGTCGGCCGGGCCAACCTTATCGTAACGACTCTCTCGGTTTTTGCGGTCGTCATCGGTGGCATGTTTGCCTTCTTCATCGTCATCGGCACCAGTCGGGTTCTGACGCGCGTGGCGCGCTCGCTGAACGATGGCTCGAATCAGGTTTCCAGCGCCGCCAGCCAGGTTTCCGCTGCCAGCCAGACCCTGGCCGAAGGCGCTAGCGAACAAGCCGCGTCCCTGGAAGAAACCAGTTCGTCGCTGGAAGAAATGGCCAGCATGACCAAGCGCAATGCCGAAAACGCCCAGAAAGCCAACGACCTCGCCAAACAGGCCCGTTCCGCCGCCGATAAAGGCGTGGGCGATATGCAGACGATGAGCTCCGCGATGGAAGCCATCAAGGTTTCCTCCGATGACATCGCCAAAATCATCAAGACCATTGATGAAATCGCTTTCCAGACCAATATTCTCGCCCTCAACGCCGCCGTCGAGGCTGCCCGCGCCGGCGAAGCCGGCATGGGCTTTGCCGTCGTCGCCGATGAAGTGCGCAACCTGGCCCAGCGCAGTGCTCAGGCAGCCAAGGAAACCGCCAGCAAGATTGAAGGGGCCATTGAAAAGACCGGCCAGGGTGTGGACATCAGCAGCAAGGTCGCGCTGACATTGAATGAAATTGTGACCAAGGCACGACAGGTGGATGAACTGGTGGCCGAAGTGGCCGGCGCCTCGCGCGAGCAAACCCAGGGCATCACCCAGATCAATACCGCGGTCGGCCAGATGGACAAGGTTACTCAATCCAACGCCGCCAACGCCGAAGAGAGCGCCGCCGCTGCGGAAGAACTCAATGCCCAGGCGACGACCATGAAAGAATCCGTGATGGAACTGATGCAACTTGTCGGGGGCAACAGCCAGACCACCGTGAACAGAACGGCTGCGCCCCCTTCGCGCGCCCGGGAAGCCCACATCGCCGCGCCCATGGCCAGACGGCCCGCTCCGACCAACGGTAACGGGCATAGCCATGCTGAACCAGCGATGACAGGCAAAGCCAATGGCCGAAGCCAGATTCCACTCGAAGGCGACTTCAAGGATTTTTGAGTCAATCGCGGTAAGTATATCAGTAACCAGTTTAACCGTGGCTTGAACCAAAAAACCAAGTGTAGGCAGGCTGGTTTGCGTGGGGATGAAGGGTTTGAGATCGCTGGTGATCCGGCCCGCCGCCACAAACTAACGTATGAAACTGCAAACTAAATTCATACTGACGCTCCTGAGCGCGACGCTCATGGCGTTCGTCGGCGCCCAGATCTTCCAGCAGGTCCTGGGCGGGAAGGCCTTGAACAATCTTTCCCGGGAAAACCTGGGCTTGCTGGAACAGCGTGAGCAATTGCACGCGGAAAATATCTACCAAACCATCGATCCGGTCGTGCAGGAAACCATCGCGCTTGGTGAAATGCCAAAAATCGATGTATTGATCAGCACTTACAGCCACATTGACGGGCTGCTCGAATATTCGATTTATGACAACAAGGGAGTGGCCGCCTATTCGACCAGCCACGAAATAGTGAAGTCCCGGAAGACCCTGCCCGCTGACCTCAAAAGCCAGGTGCTGGGCAACCCGGCCAGACTCGCCCGGCGCACGGGCGAAGCCTTCGAAATTTACCAGCCTATGGTTATCACCGCCAAATGCCTCGAATGCCATGATAGCTTCAAGAAGGGCGCCATCGGCGGCGTCGCGCTCCTGCGCCTGTCCACCGATACCCTGGCCAAATCCAGGCAGAACTGGAACGTCGCGACGGCAAACATCCAGCACACCGATATCCAGGCAGCCATTTTCACCACCCTGGTGATCACCGTGATCTTCTCCGTCATTGCCTATTGGACGGTGACCCGTCTGATCATCGTGCCCGTCGGTAAAATTATCACGCGCCTCACGCAGGGAGCTGGACAGTTGAACCACAGCTCCGGTGAAATCACGGCCAGCAGCCAGCTCCTGGCCGATGGCGCGAGCCAGCAAGCGGCCGCATTGGAAGAGACGAGTGCTTCGCTGGAAGAACTCTCCAGTATGACCAAGCGTAACGCTGAGAACGCCCAACAGGCCAACGATCTCGCCAAACAGACCTGCACCGCTGCCGACAAAGGCGTCGCGGACATGCAAACCATGAGCGCCGCGATGGATGCCATCAAGGCTTCCTCCGATGACATCGCCAAAATCATCAAGACCATCGATGAAATCGCCTTCCAGACCAATATTCTAGCGCTCAATGCCGCCGTCGAGGCCGCCCGTGCCGGCGAAGCCGGCCTGGGTTTCGCCGTGGTCGCCGACGAAGTGCGCAACCTGGCCCAGCGCAGCGCCCAGGCCGCCAAGGAAACCGCCGCCAAAATCGAGGGCGCCATTGCCCGGACCGGTCAGGGCGTAGAGATCAACCAGAAAGTTGCGGAGACGTTGAATGAAATTGTGACCAAGGCGCGGCAGGTGGATGAACTCGCGGCCGAAGTGGCCAATGCCTCGCACGAGCAAACCCAGGGCATTACCCAAATCAACTCGGCGGTCGGGGCGATGGACAAGGTCACCCAATCCAATGCCGCCGGAGCGGAAGAAAGCGCTGCGGGGGCGGCGGAACTCAACGCCCAGGCGGCCGCCATGAAAGAATCTGTGACGGAGTTGCTGCGGCTGGTGGGCGGTAACAATCAGACCACCATCGCCAGGACAACAACGACTCCCTCACGCAGCCAGGAGGCCCGCATGGTCGCATCGGTAGTCAAACGGCCCGTCACGATTCATGGGAACGGAAACGGTCATTCCCGCGTTGAACCGGCAACGGCCGGGGCGGCCAATGATCGAAGCCAGTCACCCCTCGGGGATGACTTCAAGGATTTTTAGCTGCCAGGATTTGATTCCGACGAAAGAATTTTGCTCAAGTTTTCGCTGTTTTCGCCGATGACTGGTCAAAGCTGCGCCCATGACGACAGGTACCTTTAATGGCCGGGGCAAAGCCGAGTCGGAAGAGTTATTTCATGGATTTGTCACAGGCTGATAAAGTCGAACGGTACAGCACAATATAATGAAACCCTCATCAACCAAACTTCCGTTCGTACTCTTTCAGGTCAAAGACGGCCTTTACGGTGTCAGTTCGGAAAACGTCCGCGAGATTGTCATGCTGCCGAAGGTGGTGGGAGTTCCCAACCTGCCGCCGGAGATCCGCGGGGTCATCAATCTGCGCGGCAAGGTCATGCAATTGATTGATTTGCGGGTGAAACTGGGGCTGCCCTCGGCCAAAACAGAACTCGATGAGCTGATTCAACTGCTCCACGACCGGGAGCAGGATCATCACAACTGGCTGACGGAATTGGAATCGTGCGTGCGGGAAAACCGGCCGTTCAAAATGGCCAGGGATCCCCATGCCTGCAAATTTGGCGTGTGGTATGACAAATACCAGACCGACAACAGCCTGTTGAAAATGGCTCTGAAGAAGATGGATAAGCCGCATCAAATCATCCATGCCGCCGCCGCCGAAGCCCTGCAGCAGGCTGAGCGTGGCGACGCGAAGGGTGCCATGGAAATGCTGGCCGCACGGCGGAAAGGCGAACTTTCGGAATTGTCGAAATTGTTCGAGGAATCCCGCCGGATTTTGCAGGAGCATCATCGCGAACTGGCCGTGGTGCTGGGCTGTGGAGAAAAACGTTTCGCCATCAGCATCGATGTGATGGAAGCGGTGGAGCGAATTCCGGAGGAGAGTATCGAGCCCATGTCCGCCGCCATAACCGGCCCAAGCGAGGCGTTACAATGGCGCATCGGCAAGCGGGTCAAAACCAACCAGACCATTTTGCTCCTGGACGAGGATTTTTTGTTTTCGGCCGGGACAACGAATTGAATCGGAAACTTAACACTGAACTGTCATGAAATTAGGAACGCGTATTATGTTGGCGGGAACCGGGGCCGTCCTCCTGGCCACCGGCTTGAGCATTGGCATCGTCTACTATGTGTCCAGCCACAACCGGGTTGTCGAACTTCGGGGCAAGATGAGTTCCATCATCGAGCAGTCGGAGTTGGTTGCCCAAAACATGGATGACATGCACCAAAGTCATGTTTTCGATATGACGGGCGTGCGAGAAGCTTCCCTCCGTCAGACCGGCGGACGTCCTCTCCGCGAGGCTTACGCTTCCACCGACCTCTACAAAACCGTCCCCATCGTGGCAGCCTGGAAATCCGTGGAAGGCGCTGCACAAAAAAGCGGATTCGCATTTTTTGTTCCTTCCCGCCCGGGCGTGCCGGCGCGCAATCCAAAAAACGACAACGGAGCCGGGTTCAACGCCGCGTTCCAGGCGTTTGACAAGGGCGAAACCGAGTACTTTTTCGAGGACCGGAAACACGATGAATTGGTCCTGGCCCGTCCCGTCCGGTTGCAGACCAGTTGTCTGAGTTGCCACGGCGACCCGGCCAAGAGCCCGACCGGTGACGGCAAGGATGTGCTGGGGTTTCCCATGGAGAACATGAAACTCGATGAAATCAAGGGCGCCTTTGTTCTCAAGGCCGGCATCGGACACGATCCCGTGGTGATGGCCACCATGAAGATCATGGCCATCGGAGGGGCTGCAGTCCTGCTCGGGGTCCTGACCGGATTTTATTTCTTTAACCAGCGTTCGATTGTCCGGCCGCTTTCCCTGGCGATTCAGCAACTCCAGGAAACGGGCGACCAAACGGTCCAGGCTTCCAATGAGATTTCTCACACCAGTCAAATGCTGGCCGAGGGCGCCAGCGATCAAGCTGCCTCCATCGAGGAAACCAGCGCCTCATTGGAAGAATTGTCCAGCATGACCAAGCGCAATGCTGAGAATTCGCAGAAGGCCAATGAACTGGCCAAACAGGCCCGAACGGCGGCTGACCAGGGTGTGGTTGATATGCAGGCCATGAACCTGGCCATGGAAGCCATCAAAACTTCCAGCGATAACATCGCCAAAATCATCAAGACCATTGATGAAATCGCGTTCCAGACCAACATCCTCGCCCTCAACGCCGCCGTCGAAGCGGCGCGCGCCGGCGAAGCCGGCCTGGGTTTTGCCGTCGTCGCCGATGAAGTCCGCAACCTCGCCCAGCGCAGCGCCCAGGCCGCCAAGGAAACTGCCGCCAAGATTGAAGGCGCCATCAGCAAAACCGGACAGGGAGTTGAAATCAGCAACAAAGTCACCCGAACGCTGAACGAAATCGTAACCAAGGCGCGGCAGGTGGATGAACTGGCGGCGGAAGTGGCCAATGCGTCTCACGAGCAAACCCAGGGTATCACCCAAATCAATTCGGCCGTTGGCCAGATGGACAAAGTGACTCAATCCAATGCTGCCAGCGCCGAGGAAAGTGCAGCGGCGGCAGCAGAACTCAACGCCCAGGCCGCCGCCATGAAAGACTCGGTGGCGGAACTGATGCAACTTGTCGGAGGCAACGGTCAGGCCGCCGCAACCCGGACGACCGAGACACCTTCGTTCAGGAAAGAGGCCCGCATCACCACGCCGACGGTCAAACGGGCCGCCCCGATTCACGGGAATGGAAACGGCCATGCCCACGCTGAACCGGCGACGGCTGGAGCGACCAACGGCCGGGGCCAGATCCCTCTCGAAGGTGACTTCAAGGATTTTTAAGACAGTTCCGGTCAACCTATCAATAACCAGCTTGCCGATGCACACCACAGCCACACCTGGGGCAGAAGGCCCGGTCGAACCAAGAGAATGGTCATGCTTGCACTGAGCACCTCAAACACTGGTAATTCGTTTCAAGTTCCCTCTCGATGCACCGATATGACGATGTGAGAACCAACAATTCAAAGTTATGACGCTGCGAACAAAACTGATTTTCCTTTGCGCCGTCCCGCTGGCGGGACTGGCCATCTGCGTGCTGGTTTCCTATGCCCTCACCCGCACCATCGGACAGGGGGTCACCCAGGCCAAGGACGAAAGCGCGGTCTTTGCCGACCTCGCCCGCAACCTGCAATTGGACGTCGTGCAGGTGCAACAATTTCTGACGGATGCCTCCGCCACGCGCCTGCAGGACGGGTTGGATGATGGCCTCAAGGAAGCCGAAGAAAACCGGAAATCGTTTCTTGCGGGTCTGCAAAAGTTCCGCGAGATGTATCAACGCGAGCATGACACGGCAAAACTGGCACGGGTCAATGACCTGGAAAAAGCGTTTGCGGCTTACTATGAAAACGGCAGCCTCATGGCCCAGGCCTACGTGAAAGACGGCACGGCGGCCGGCAATAAAATGATGGGGAACTTCGACAAAGCCGCCGACCAACTCAGCGGAGCCATGGATCCGTTTGTGGCCGAGCAGATCAATGAGTTCAACTCTTCACTCGTCCGGCTGCAAACCATCAGCCGGCGGACCAACACCGGCATCCTGCTGTGCGGGATCGTACTCGGCCTGCTGACCGTGGTGCTCGCCGCCCGTTCCATCCGCTCCATCACCGGGCCCATCCGCGAAGTTTCTTCGGTGCTCCTTGCCGGCGCGGAACAGACCACCTCCGCCGCCAGCCTGGTCTCTACTTCCAGTCAATCCCTTGCCGAAGGCGCGAGTAAGCAGGCCGCTTCCATCGAAGAAACCAGCGCCTCGCTTGAAGAGCTGTCCAGCATGACCAAACGCAACTCGGAGAATTCCCAGAAAGCCAATGACCTCGCCAAACAGGCGCGGACCGCTGCCGACAAAGGAGTCGTCGACATGCAAGCCATGAGTACGGCGATGGACGCCATCAAAGCTTCCTCGGATGATATCGCCAAAATCATCAAGACCATCGATGAAATTGCCTTCCAGACCAATATCCTCGCTCTCAACGCCGCCGTCGAGGCTGCCCGAGCCGGCGAAGCCGGCCTGGGTTTTGCCGTCGTCGCCGATGAAGTCCGCAACCTCGCCCAGCGCAGCGCCCAGGCCGCCAAGGAAACTGCCGCCAAGATCGAGGGCGCCATTGCCAAGACCGGGCAAGGTGTGGGGATCAGCAAGAAAGTAGCTGAGACATTGAATGAGATCGTCTCAAAGGCGCGGCAGGTGGACGAACTGGCCGCCGAAGTGGCCGGCGCTTCACGCGAACAAACCCAGGGCATCACTCAGATCAACTCGGCCGTCGGCGAGATGGACAAGGTGACCCAATCCAACGCCGCCAACGCCGAAGAAAGCGCGGCGGCAGCGGAAGAACTCAATGCCCAGGCCGAAACGATGAAACAATCGGTGATGGGGTTGTTGGAACTCATTGATGGCAACCAGCCGGCGGGCCCGTCCGCTTCATCATCGCACCGCACCAACGGCCATAGCTCGGCCCGGTCTTCGCTTAAAGCCACTTCAAATCGCAGGCAAAACGGCCATACCGACCTTGTGCCATCCCGCAGCCGTAACACCTCCATGTCCGTGCCGCTCGTAAACGCACAGGGCGTGATTGCCTGGGACGAACCTTCGATGTCCACCGGCGTCGATTCCATCGATTCCCAACACCAGACCTTGATTGAACACATCAATGAACTGCACACGGCCTGCCTGGCCGGGACTGCCAAGGAAGAGCTGCTCGAAATGCTGGCTTTCCTCGGCGAATATGTCCAATCGCACTTCAAGCACGAGGAAGGCATCATGCAACAGCATCAATGCCCGGTCCGCGGCAAGAACAAGGCCGCCCACATCCAGTTCCTCAAAGATT
>CAYPSF010000103.1:0-15582 GCA_964413165.1 uncultured Bifidobacteriaceae bacterium | reverse complement strand
TGGCGAAGCTCGCCGGCGGCGTGGCCGTCATCAACGTCGGTGCCGCCACCGAGACTGAAATGAAGGAGAAGAAGGCCCGCGTGGAAGACGCGCTGCACGCGACGCGCGCGGCGGTCGAGGAAGGCATTGTCGCCGGCGGCGGCGTGGCCTTGATCCGGTGTGCGGCGGCGATTGAAGCCGTCAAGACCGCGAACGAAGACGAGCAAATCGGCGTCAGCATCATCAAACGCGCCATCGAATCACCGCTCCGGGCGCTCGCGCTCAACGCGGGGGTCGAAGGCTCGGTCATCGTTGACGCGGTCAAGAAGAGCAAGGGCAACGAAGGTTACAACGTCGCCACGGGCGAATACGAAGACCTCGTGAAAGCCGGCATCGTGGACCCGAAGAAGGTCACGCGTTCCGCGCTGCAAAACGCGGCCTCCATTGCCGGATTGCTGCTCACCACCGAGTGCCTCATCACCGACCTGCCGGAGAAGGACAAGCCGGCCCCGGGCGGTGGCGGTCACGGCGGCGGCCCGGACATGGGCGGCATGGGCGGGTACTGAAATTAAATGTAGCGTCGGCGCTGTGCGCCGAAAGTCGAGCCACAGGCTCGACCCTACATCCCAAAATTCAAGCGGGGCCGGGAGCAATCCCGGCCCCGCTTTTTTCGGAGGATCAGAAGTCACTTTCGGCATCCGGCTGCCGCAGGTGCTATTGATTGAACTGAAAGACGCCGTTCCGCTGCATTTTATTGAAGCTGTCCTGGCCGAGGTAATTTTGGAGTGACTGCCGCGTTTGTTCGGCAAATTGTTGCAGGTTCTTGTTTACCGCGTCCCAGTCCACGCTTTGGCCTTGGGCTTCGAGCGCGCGGGCCTGGGCCTGATAATCCTGCACGCTTTTCTCGTAATACTTGATGGTGCCATACGCGTAATCAACTTTGCTGTCGTCCAGCCCCCAAATATTTTCGTATTTCTTCATCTTGGAATAGCCGACATCCTCCTGCTTTTGGAGCGTGTCGAAAACGTTGGTGCCGAGTACGCGCTGGTATTCCTGGTCGCGGGCCTCGTCGAGCGACTTGATTTGATCCGTGTAAGCCGCGGATGACGGATCGTCTTGAAACTGCTTGTCGAGTTCCGACCGGCTCTGGTTCAATTGCTGTTGCGCTTTCAACAATTCCTGGAACTGGGAATCACTCGGATTCGCTTTAGCCAGGTCCTGCTGCAAATTAGCGGCCGCGGTGCCAGCGTCCAGTCCCTGCGATTTCGCGTAGCGCTCATCCCCCAACAGGGCCTTCATTTGCTGGTTAAATTCGGAATAAGCCTTATCGCTCGCTTCGTCGATTTCAGCATCGTCCATGTCTCCCTTCAGCCTCGCCTGTTCCAGGTCCCGCTGCCGTTGCTGCAGTTTTTTCTTCAAGTCATAAATCGCATTGGTTTCGGAGGCGGTTAACTGGATCTTGCCGAGGTTGGCTTCCCGCAGCTGTTTCTCCTGGTCCCACTGCTGGTAGCTCTCCTCTCCCAGCGCCGCGCGCATTTCTGCCTCTATGTCTCGCTCTTGTTCCTGTTGCAGCGCAGCCATGGTGTCGGCATTCCCTCCGCCTTCTTCAAGGCGCTTTTGCCAGCCATCCTCGAGATCCGACAGAACCACTCGCGCCAGGACGTTGTTGGGGACACCCGCCGCGCGCAGCTGGTCAATAATCCACCGCCGCCGGTCTGAAGCGGACGCCATGTCCGTGTATCGTGCCAGTTTCGTCTGGTTGGTGAAGACCGCCGCTGCATTCGTCATTTGTCCCGGGCCGACTTCGCGGGCGGATGGCGCAGGCGCGCGTTCCGATTTGTGCCGGGCCAGCACCACAACCGTAACGGCGAGGACGACATTTAACACGAGGGACACTCGATTACGAAATTCGCGGCTCATAAACCAAAAGGCTGCCTGCTTGAACTGGGTCGATCTGGTTCCGGGTCTACTTGCCGCGACACACGCGAAAGCCCTGATCGGGTCCACGGTTATATGGTTCGTAGCCGGCCCGGAAAGACAAGTCGCAGCAGAAGTCGCCACCCATCCAGCCGCCGCCCTTCCAAACCCGGAGAGAGCCGCTGGAACTGCCTTTGGGATCGGTTCCTTTACTCTCCATGTCCCCGTACCAGTCCCAGCAAAATTCCCTCACATTACCTGACATATCGTAAAGCCCCAGCTCGTTGGGTTCCTTGTCGCCGACAGGTTTTGTTTTATTGTGGTTATTTTCTATCACCGGCCAGGACCAGAATCCGGTTAAGTTTGTATCTCCAGAGTTTTGCCAATACCATGCCGCTTTATCCACATCGTTGCCTCCGCTGTAAGTGTAACTCTTGCTCATCCGACCGCCACCGGCAGCATATTCCCACTCCGCTTCCGTCGGCAATCGGTAACCTTTAGCTCCCGTATTGATCGTCACCGTCCATTTTAAATCATCGCCATCATTCTTGTTGTTCGGGTCTTTTTCATCCTTGTCCAAATTGTAATACGGTTTTAAGCCTTCTTTTATGCTCCTTTTGTTACAGTACTCAACACACTCATACCAGGTTGCCATTTCCACCGGCAAATTGTCGCCTTTGAATTGTGACGGATTGCTTCCCATTAACTCCAGCCACTCTTTTTGAGTCACCTCATATTTGCCGATATAAAAGCTCGATACGGTTACACTTTTTCCATAGTACCTGGACTTTGTGTTTGTAAAAATTCCGCCTTTGACCAGTACCAGGTTATCAGACTCCTTTTGCGTGGAGGCGCTGACCGCAATCGTAATGGCCGTTAAACAGAAAATGAACAATGTTCTCATGGACCCGTCCGTTTTGAACTCATTCGCTTGCCCACAAAGGCGATCCCGCCCGCCCTTTCACTTTGCTGAATCGGTTTTAAAGATAAGGCCGGGCGGCTGTGAGGCCGGCCGGCCTTAGCGTGATCAAATAATTTGCCGGAGACCTGTTACCACACCGTTGCGTTACAGTTCCCGCTCTTATTGCCGTATGCTTCGACCGCGAGTATCTGGAGATTGAAAGTGCCCATACTCCCGATGTGACTCTTCCAATAGTTAACGTGGTTGGCAACCGTGACGGAGTGGTTTGCCCCCAGCGATGTCCCGCCCCAGTTACTCAGGTACTGCCAAAAAGTTGCGGTTCCTTGAATGGAAGGTTGGTTTACTTGCTGATGCTTATAGACGGTGTAGGTATGCCCATCACTGCTAAGCGTGCCAATCGCCGAGCCCGTCGCGACCGAGCCCTTCTCACAGACGTAATATTCAATTAGCGGGCTGGTCGTCCACCCATAGACACTGTAATTGTTATAGCTGCCGTTGAGAGAGCCGATATTGTAGTTTACCGTTCTACTGGCGGATCCGGGATTCCAGCCTTTGCCGGCAACGACATCACCGACATTGTTCCAGGTAACGGCATAATTGCCGGCGTAAGTTCCCGCCAGGGGAAAGGATATGCTGGCCGACCCGCCGCTGACATAACACTGCCACCAGAAGCCGTGATCAGTGCCCGTACTGGCTTTTGCCGTCATTGAAACGCAACCCGCTGTGATAGCGGAGAGGATTATTTTTTGAACTCTTGTGCTCATTTTTTCGCCCTTCGTTTGGTTGGTTGTTTTTCCGTGGCACGGCAAAAGAAAAACGTCGTGACGCGGATTTGATGGTAACGCCTCAACCATTTCACTCAACGGAAGTAAATGGAATGGAGGATACTATGGATTGCATGGATGATTCTCCATGTCGCGGATTTCCCCCAGCCGGCGAAATAATCGACGCCCTAATTGAGTCGTAAATCAGATGACGAATTACCACCACAACTAATGTAAAGAATGCTTGACATATGACAAGTATGCTTTACACTGCTTTCATTATGAGTAACAAGTCAAATCTTCCGGAAGAAATCATGTTCGGCCCGAGTTATTCGTTGCGGGCGAACCTGAAAGCCAACACCTGGGCCTTCGTGGCCATGATCCTGTCATTGGCGGGCGATTCATGGCTCGCGCGGCATGCCGATTGGGGCGCAACCTCCCGATCGGTCATAGCGATGGTTCCGTTGCTGGTGAGTGCTTTCTGGGTGCGGGATTTCGGGCGTTGGATGCAGGGGATGGATGAACTGCATCGCCGGTTGACCCTGGAAGCCTGTCTCTTTGCCACGGTGGTGACGCTTTTCATTGTCACGACGTGGCATGTGCTGGACCAGGCCGGCTTTTTCCAGGCTTATTTTATGCCGGCCCGACTGCACCTGGGGACGCATTTCCATACCGCCAGTTTCCCGATTTCGCTGGTGCTGGCCTTTTATTTTCTCGGCTACACCAGGCTCAACCATCGCTACCAATAAAATTTATGGATAATAAACCAAATCTTCCGGAAGAAATCGGGTTCGGAAAGCCGGCCCTTTGGGGTTCGTGGCGCGGGTCCTTGAAAGGGGGCGCGGCCTGGATGTTTGCTGTGTATCTGACCGACATCCCCGGCGACTGGCTGATCAAGCATCATCCGGACTGGCCGCTCGCATTGCGGCTGCTGATCGCGCTGCTCCCGCTGGCAGCCAGCCTGCTTTATGTTCGGGGCATCGCGCAATGGATTCGGGGCCTGGATGAATTGCATCGCCGCGTCACTTTGGAAGCTTTCCTGTTCGGCACCACCTTGTATCTGGTTTTCAACGCCGGCTGGCCGCTTCTGGTCCGGGCCGGCATTTTCTCCGCTTTCAACCTGACCCGCTGGCATCTCAATCAGATGCCGTTTTTCAATTGTACTTTTACCATCTGCCTGACCTATCTCTTTTCCGGCCTCGGTTACTCGCTCTTCAATCGCCGCTTCAAATGAAAAACAAATTGCGCGAATTGCGGGCGGCGAAGGAATGGTCGCAATCCGACCTGGCCGACAAACTCGGCGTCTCGCGCCAGACCGTCAACGCCATCGAGACGGAAAAATACGATCCCAGCCTGCCGCTGGCGTTTAAGGTCGCGCGGCTGTTCAAGCAGCCGATCGAGGAGATTTTCGATGCGGAATGATCCCGGGAAAACCTCATGCAAATTTGATTCGCGGGCCGTGGCGCCGCCGGTTAAGTTACGGTAAAGATGAACCCGACCCAGCTTGAGGCCGCCCGAGGCACCTACCGGAAAATCGCCGACAACATCGCCAAAATCATGCGGGGCCAGTCAGTCTCCACGCGCCAGTTGCTGGCGGCCCTGGCCAGCGGCGGGCACGTGCTGCTCGAGGATTATCCCGGCACCGGCAAGACGACCCTGGCCAAGGCGCTCGCGCGCTCCATCGACGCGCAGTTCAAACGCATCCAGTTCACACCCGACCTGCTGCCATCGGACATCCTGGGCGTGTCGGTGTTCAACCAGCAGGACCAGCAGTTCCATTTCCATGAAGGGCCGGTCTTCACCGACATCCTGCTGGCGGATGAGATCAATCGCGCTTCGCCCCGCACGCAATCGGCGCTGCTGGAGGCCATGGGCGAAAGCCAGGTGAGCGTGGAAGGCGAACGCCGCAACCTTTCCGGGCTGTTTTTCGTAATCGCCACGCAAAACCCCGTCGAATTTCGCGGCACCTATCCCCTGCCGGAGGCCCAGATGGACCGGTTCGCCCTGCAATTCACGCTGGGCTATGTGCCGCCCGAGGAGGAGGTGGCCATCCTCACCGCGCAGGAACATAACCATCCGCTCGACGAGTTGGAACCGTGCGTCACGCTGGCCGACGTGCTGGCGCTCCGGCGCGCGGTGGAGCAGGTGCGCATCAGCGCAGAATTGAAACGTTACGCCGTGGACCTCGTGGGCGCCACGCGCACGGCGACCGGCATCCAGCTCGGCGCCAGCCCGCGGGCCTCCATCGCCCTGATGAAGGCGGCGCAGGCGCTGGCGTTATTCGACGGTTTCGATTTTGTCACTCCGGAACAGATTCAGGCGCTGGCCGGGCCGGTCATTGCGCACCGGCTGATACTGGAACCGCAGGCGCGTTTTTCCGGTTTGACGACGGTCGGGGTGGTGGCGGAGGTCATCAAACAATTGCGAGTGCCGGCGTGAGCCTGGTCTTCAAGTTTATTTACCGGGTCTACCGCGCCGGTACGACGTTCTGGTACTGGGCGCGGCGGCGGTTCACGTTGACGGGGTTCTGCGTGGCCGGCGCGCTGCTGGTGGCCGGGCCGGTGGGCTTGGACGTGGAAAATACCGTGACGTATCAGGCGGTTTCGCTGTTGCTGGTGCTTTTGGGCTTTGCCTTTGCCTGCAGCTGGTTTTTCCAGGTGCGCTTTTCGGTGACCCGGCGGTTGCCGCGGCTGGGCACCGCCGGCCAGCCGCTCCATTACCATGTGCGGGTAAAAAATCTGACCGCACGGATGCAGAATGGCTTGACCCTGCTGGAGGACCTGTCGGATCCCCGGCCGTCGTTCCCGGAGTGGCGCGCATTTCAACTGGCCGAGAACCGCCGCATCCGCTCTTTCCAGATCAGCCAGCGGTATCGCCCCAGTCCCTTCAAGCTGGTGAACGTGAAGGAAGGCGAAGTGCCGTCGTTGTTGCCCGAAGGCGAAGGGGAGGTGCGCGTGGAGCTGCTGCCGCTGCGCCGCGGGGTTTTGCGGTTCACCGGGGTCACTCTGGCGCGACCGGACCCGTTGGGCTTGTTCCGCTCTTTTGCCCGGCTGCCGGCGCCGCAAACGGTTTTGATCCTGCCGAAACGGTACTGGCTCCCGCCCATCGCTCTGCCGGGCTCGATGAAATACCAGGAAGGCGGTGTGGCGCTTGCCGCCAGTGTGGGCCGGAGCGACGAGTTCGTCGCGTTACGGGATTATCGCCGCGGCGACCCGTTGCGGCACATCCATTGGCGCAGCTGGGCCAAGACCGGCAAACCCATCGTCAAGGAGTTCGAGGACGAGTTTTTTGTGCGTCATGCCCTGGTTCTCGACACCTTTACCAACGAACCCCACAGCGAGGTCCTGGAGGAGGCGGTTTCCGTCACGGCCTCGTTTGCCTGTGCCGTGCTGACACAGGAATCGCTGCTCGATTTGTTGTTTGTCGGCGCACAATCCTATTGTTTCACCGCCGGGCGGGGACTGGCCTACACGGATCGGATGCTGGAAATTCTGGCGTCCGTGCGCGGCTGCAATGACCACCCCTTCTCGGCGCTGGAGCATCTCGTGCTCGATCATGTCGCGAACGTGAGCGGCTGTGTCTGTGTGCTGCTGGCGTGGGACGAGGCGCGCCGGAGCCTGGTGAAAAAATTGCGGACGCTCGGGGTCCCGATACTGATCCTGGTCGTTACTCGGCCGGGCGGGCCGGTGCTGGATCCCGGACCGTTGCGGGACGAACCGCACCGGTTTAGAGTGCTTGAACTGGGACAGATTGAGCAGGGACTGGCCAGGTTGACCTGATGCGTGCGTTGTCCATGAAACCAAACCCATCAACCACCGGGACCGGCGCCGTGAAAGCGCCGCCGCTTTTGCTGGGTATGACGTTGCTGTTCTGGGGCTGGCAGGCGGGATTCCTGCTGGTCGGCGCCCTCCTGGCCGTCGCTTTGGAAGGCGCCCGGTTCATCAAAACCCGCTGGGATTTCTCGGATGAGGATTTTCACCGGATCTGGGATTTTTGCACGTTGCTGATCCTGGGAGGCGCCATTTTCGCTTTTACGAGCAATGCCGGACCGGGCGGGGTCAATAGTTTGTTCCGGGGATCGGCTCTGGCCGTGGAAAACAAAGTCGGGCTCTCCGGCGAGCACGCGGCGACCGCCCTGCTGCGCTGGCTGCCAATGATTTTATTCCCCGTGGTGCTGGCACAAGCTGCCAGCCCCGGCGGAGCCGTGCCGCTGACGGCGATTTCCATCATTATGCGCTGGCGGCGGCGGCGGGCACTGAAGCGCGGACGGACGATGGCGCCCGGCCGGCGGACGGACGTTTGTTATCCCTATTTCATCCTGTGCCTGTTTTCGGCGAGCATTCACACCAACACCAGCCAGGGCGACCACACCCTCTTCTGGGGGATCGGCGCCCTGCTGACCTGGGCACTTTGGCCGTTTCGTTCCCGGCGTTTTGGTGTGGTGGTATGGGCAAGCGCCCTGGCGCTGATCCTGGCCGCCGGGTATTTGGGGCAGAACGCCTTGAGCCGGCTGGAGCCATGGGCTGAAGGGTACGGCGCCCAATGGTTCGTGCATTTCCTGCGGCAAAAAACGGATCCGAATAAGAACGTGACCTCCCTGGGCCAGATTGGACGTCTGAAACTGTCCGGCCGCATTGTCATCCGCCTCCATCCGCTCGGCGGCGGGGCGCCGCCCACCTATCTGCGGGAAGGCAGCTATCGGAATTACCGGCTGCAAACATGGTACGCAGGCCGTTCCCGCTTCGATTTTGACTACCTTTCCCACACCACCAACGAAAGCACCTGGCTATTGCTGCCCGGCAAGACCAATTCGGCGACGGTAAAAATCGCCTGTTACCTGCCCGGCGGCAAGGCCCTGCTGCCGCTGCCCACCGGCAGCGGAGAACTCGATGATCTGAATGTTTATGTATTGTCGGCGAACAGATCCGGCATGGTGCTGGCCGAAGGACCGGGGCTGGTTGTATTCAATGCCAGCTACGGTCCCGGAGCCACGCTGGATTCCCCGCCCTATACCAATTGGGATTTCCTGGTTCCCAGCAACGAAGCGCCCGTGCTCGACCAGGTCATATCCCAGATGAAACTGTCCGGCCGGGATGAGCGCGAGACGCTCCAACGGGTGCAGGCCTTTTTCCAGGGCCAGTTCAGTTACAGCACTTGGCAGTTATCGGGGAGGATGGTCGGTACCAACGAGACACCCTTGAGCCGGTTTCTGCTGCAAACCCACGCCGGCCATTGCGAATACTTTGCCACCGCCACCACCCTGCTGCTGCGGCGCCTGGGCATTCCGGCCCGATACGCTGTCGGTTACGTCGTCCATGAACCCGGCGGCAGCGGATATGTTGTCCGGGAGCGCGATGCACACGCCTGGTGTCTGGCCTGGAACCAGCAGAACAACACCTGGGAAGATTTTGACACCACGCCGGCATCCTGGATCGAGACCGAGGATAAACGCGCCTCGTCGCTGCAATGGTTTTCAGATTTCTGGTCGTGGGTCGGCTTCCAGATTGCCCGATTCCGCTGGGGTCAGGCCGAGTGGCGACAATACTTTCTTTGGACATTGATTCCGGTGCTGGGCCTGCTGTTGTATCAAATCCTGTTCCGGCGCGGACGCAAACGGCCGCCACCGCAGCGAACCGGAGACCGCGACGCCTTGATGAACTGGCCGGGGCTGGATTCGGAATTTTATCAACTGGAGGACATGCTGGCGGAACGGGGAGCGGCCCGCCAGGACAGTGAACTGCTTTCCGACTGGCTGGCGCGCGTCCTGGCCGAGCCGGCCCTGGGCGATTTACGGGTCCCCTTGCAGGAATTGCTTCGCCTGCATTACCGTCACCGGTTTGACCCCCACGGTTTGAGCGCGCCCGACCGTGAGCAGCTAAAACACCAGGCGAGGGAATGTCTGGCAGCGCTGATGAAGAAACGCTGAGAGGCTTCTTGTGACCACCGGGCGACGGCAACCATCGATCCGGCCACGCCTTCCGCACCGTAGCCCCGGCCGGCCTGGCTTTGGAATCAGTTGCCCACGGTCGTGTTGGCAGCTTTTTCCTGGAGCCGGCGCAACTGGTTTTCCAGTTGGGTCACCCGGAGGCCGAGGCGTTCCAGAATTTTGCGCACGTCGGGCGGAAGCACGACACAATCCGGGCAATGATAGCGGGTGGCGTCGCTGCCCTTGACGGGATATTCGAATTTTTTCCCGCAGGCGCGGCAGGTGCGGGGGCGTTGGCCGGACGTGATTTTTTCCATGGGCGAAAGGTTTAGCAGTAAAATCCGAAACCTGGAATCCAAAAACCATGGTATCCCGGTTGCCACCGGCCGGATCGAGCTTCAGCGTTTTTGGTTTTCCAGTGTCCGGGGAGCGCTGGTCACCCCGCCGTCCATCAGCAGCCGGCGGTCGCGCGAGCGGGTTTCCCCCACGGCCGTGACACGGATGGCGGCCTCGTCGGTGACGGGACATTCGTGTTCACAAATGCCGCAGCCGATGCACAACGCCGGGTCCACGTACGGCTGGCGCAGCGTGATGGGATTGCCGTCGCGTTTGGTGAAGGTGACCTCGCGCGAATAAATCGCCTTCGGCGACACGGGGCAAACCTCTTCGCAGACGACGCACGGGGTTTCCATGGACCACGGCAGGCAGCGGCCATGATCGAAAAAGGCCGTGCCCAGCCGGATCGGGCCCTCCTTGACAAACGTGCCGGTGCCGGTTTTTTCCTCGATGCTGATGCGCTGGATAGCGCCGGTGGGACAGACCTGGCCGCAGAGCGTGCAATTCAACTCGCAGTAACCGATCTTCATGTTGAGGATCGGCGTCCAGATGCCTTCCAGGCCGGATTCCATCAACGCCGGCTGCAATACGTTGGTCGGGCAGACGCGGAGGCACTGGTCGCATTTGATGCAGCGGTCGAGAAAATCCTTTTCCTCCACCGACCCCGGCGGGCGGATGACCTTTTTGTCGTAATTCCGGTCCGAGGCGCCGGAAGCCCGGCCGAAGGCATAAAACGTCAGGCCAACCAGGGTGCCGAGAAACGCGCGCCGGGCCGGGACGACCGGCGCGGTGATTTCGCGCTGGAGTTGCGGCATGAACTTGAATGAAATCGCATCCTCCGGACAGTCCTCGATGCAGTTGAAGCAGACAAAACATTCGCTCTTGCGCAGTTGCGTGTGCGGATCAGACGCGCCTTCGCAGCTTTTCAGGCACAGGTCGCAGTCCACGCACTTATGTGGATCGCGGTCAATGCGCCACAACGCCACCGGGGCCAGCGTGCCGAGAAACGCGCCGAGCGGGCAGAGCACCCGGCAAAAAAACCGCGGGATGACCACGTTCATCCCCACGAGGAACAGGAGCAGGAAACCGACGATCCAGGCGCCGACGTGAAAATATTGCCGCACATAAAAGCTCGACGGAAAAAACATGTTCAGGATCGGCAGAATCGCCACCGTCATCGAGCGATGGAACAGACAGATCGGGTCGAGCCAGCCGATTTGCAGGCTGCCGCAAATCGCCGCCGCAATCATGGCAATGAGGATGACATATTTCAGCGAATACAATTTTTTGTAGCGGTTGGATTCGATGCGTTCGCGTTCCTCCGCGCGGCGTTTGCCCAGCAGCCAGCCGGTGAAATGGTGCAGGATGCCATAAGGACAAATCCAGTTACAGAAAACGCGCCCGAACAGCAGCGTCGGCAGAATGAGCAGCAGGCTCCACAGCAAACCCATGTAAATCGTGTGCGTGGTGATGGCCGTGGCGAAGGCCACCAAGGGGTCGAGTTCAAGGAACCAGGAGACCGGATAACCCTTGAGATACCGCAGGTCGGTGATGACGACGAAAAACAGGAACAGGGTGAAGAAGAAAACCTGGGCGATGCGGCGGGCAGTACGGGCTTTCATGGCATCAAGCCTGGACTTCCTTGTAAATCAGGTCCTGCCAATTTTTGTTGCCGAGACCGCGTTCGTGGGCTTTGTGGATGTAGGTCAACTCCGCGATATCGCGTTCCATCAGGTGCGTGTAGCCGTAACTGTCCACCGCCACCATGTCGGTGCCCGCGACCACCGTGTTCATCGGCTTCACGTCCGAAAGGCGCCCGCCGGTCGGGCCGTTTTTCATCAGCACGTTCATACCATCGAGCACGACCAGCGTCGGCTTCATCATCAAGGCGAAATCGGAGACGATGCTGTGGATATACTGGTGAAACTGGCTGCGGCGACCGCCAAGCAGGCCATACCAGTTTTTCATCGTCATTGAGGAGTGGCAAAGATTGTGGTCCTTGCACGGGGCAACGCCGATGACCTTTGTGGCTTTCTTGAACGGTTCATGAAAGAAGGTCCAGTTGCGGAGCACCTCGCCGTTGAGTTCCAGCGGCGAGAAGGAACCGGATTCCGGGTACATCAAATCCAGGTTCAAGTCGTCGGCCACCTGTTTCAGGCCGCTCTTCCAGAAACAGCCGGTCGGGCTGTTGATCGGATTGTCGGCGATGTAAACGCGGGCCGCGCCGGCTTCGAGCACGAGCTTGGCCACCGCGCGCAACGTTTCGGGGTGCGTCGTCGCCGCGAGCGGCGGCGGGGTGTCGAACGCGACGTTAGGCTTGAGCATGACCACGTCGCCCTTTTTGATGAACCGGTCCATGCCGCCGAGCGCGCCGATGGCGGCGCGGATGGTTTTGTCGTGGTCCGTGCCGTGGGCGATGGCGAGCGAGGGCAGAAGCTTGTTCGGGGCGAGGGCGTAGCTGGGAAGTTGCAGTCCTTTTTCCGGTTGGAAGCCCGGGACGAAATGTTTCGGTTGCCACAGGGCGTAACCGCCCGCAGCCGCGCCGGCCAGCAAGGCACCGGTGGCGCCGGCGCGGATCAGAAATTCGCGTCGGTTGATGCCGTCCTTGGCGGCCGGGTCGGGTTGACCCGCCGCGCCTTGGTGGGGTTCGCGGCTCATAACCTAATCTGCATCATACCATTACTTGATTTGCCCCTCCAGATATTTTTTAACAAATTCCCGGGCCTGGTCCCCGTCGGCGGCATCAAAGACTCCGCCGAGTTCACCGTCCCGCTGGTAGATCACCTTCCAGGACCCGAAATTCTGGGCGGCAAAGACCTTCGCTCCGTTCATGTCCGGCAGCGCCGTCACCTTGCCGCCAAACTGGCCGGCGAAGTCGAAGTACGACTTCCACGCCGCCGCCGAGTCGGCCGCCGGCGCCACCATCACAAAAAACGGCAGCTTTTTGCCGGCAAAATCGTAACTGGCCTGGAAAACGTTCTTGAGGAACGCCTGTCCTTGCGCATTTTCCTGCACGAATTGGACGCTGGCCGGGTCCAGCCCGGTTACAGGTAATCGCCGACGGGCGTCGAGCCCCGCGTCGTCGGCCGGGAGGGCTTTTGCCCGGTCTTCGGCAATGGCCTTGGCCAATTCCATGGTTTTCGCATTCTGGTCCGATGCCATCACCTGGATGTAACGCGGGCCCTGGCGGAAAAAGAATCCCATCCCGCTGGCGTAGCCGTCCGGCGCAAAAGCCAGCGTTTCGCCCTTGGGATCGCGTTCCGTCGAGAACATGCCGAAGGCGTTGACCGGCGTGTCGAAACGGTATTCATAGACGTCCACGAAACTGCCGGCAGTGCCGGCGACGGTGAAGGAGCGGCAGCGGAGGCCTTGAACATTGAAATTCAGGTAAGCCGGGGCGCGCCCGTCAATTTTCTCAAACAGATTGTCGGCATTGTAAAATTCCGTGTCCCCCATCGGCTTGAGCCCGTCAAGTTTGAGGTCCAGCGGTTCGCCTTTGGCGGCGGGGGCGGGAGCGGCTGCGGACCCTTCGCCGGGTTCGGCTTCACCGGCGGCAGCGGCAGGCACGGTCTTGAGGGAAGCCCGGGTCTCTCCGGGACCAGCATCGGTTCCGCCCACCGTGCCGGACTTGCCTTTGACTTCAGCGGCGGTGGATTTCAGGGCGTCGGTGCGAAGGGCAAAGCGGTTGGGGTCAAAGTGCCGGCCCTTCCACCAGATGACGCCGCCGATGACCCCCAGCAACACCACGGTGGCCAGGCTGACGGCGCGTTCGGTCGTCGAAACTTTGGTGCGCCGGAACGTTTTACGGTTCCCGGTTGGCGGCGGGGCGGCGGGAGCGGCCATGAGGCGGAGCCGGCTTAAGCGAAACAGCGTTGGGCGCGCTTCACGATGTCCGGGTAATCGACGCGAAAAGCGCAGCGATCCCGCAAAGCCGCCAGGTCTACGCCGACGGCATTCCGCGCGGATTCCGGCAAAGCGTGATACATTTCGCGGGCGCCGGTGTGGCCGTCCTGTTCGTAGTACGTCACGAAGCGGGCAATGTCGAGCAACGCAAAGTCAGACGTTGCCGCGAAGGTATTGCACGACGGGCAGCCCGGGCACAAGGTGCGCCGGCTGGCGAGGATGATTTCCTTGAGCTGGTCGATGTGGGCAGTTTTAAGCGGGGTCTTGTAGCTTCGGGCGGCGGCGGTGCATTCCTGCAACTGGCCGACATTGTCCTGCTGGACGCACGCGACCGAGATACGGGGGTCGCTCCACACGGCATGCAGCACGGCCTGGTGGGTGGAGAGGCCAAGCTTGTCAAATTCTGGCACGCGCTTGGGCACATCGGAAGTGTTGCGCATGTTCTTCATCGCCACGAGGGCGATGCCGGCCTTGTACGCCGCATCCACCGCCCGGTCAAACTCATCGCCCTTGGTGAAAAACGGCGTGTACTTGAGCATGATGATGTCCACAAACCCGCCCTGCGCGGCGGCAGCGAGATAATCATTCAACCGGCCGTCGTGGCAGGAAAAGCCGACCAGCTTGACCTTGCCGGAGCTTTTGAGGGTTTCGGCAACTTTTTTAAAGTCATCGCTCTTGGGCCATTCCAACGAGGCGTCGCCGTATTCGCGCGGGCCGATGCCGTGGATGTAAAAGGCGTCGAGATACTTGGTGCCGCAGGCGTCGAGCCGGCGGTCAATCATTTCCAGCATTTGCTTGGGCCCCTGGTGCGGGTGATCTTTCGAGACCAGAAAGATTTCTTTGCGCCGCTCCGGATACTTGGCGATCCACTGCCCGAAAATCTTCTCGGACTTGCCGCCGAGATAGCAGTCGGCCGAATCGAAATAGCGGATGCCCATGGACCAGGCGATGTCGATGTAATCCGGGCTCAGGGCCTGCTCCATGCCGCCCAGGCACAGCATGGTGGCCTGTGGACCGTTCTTGCCCAGCTGTCGTTTGGGCAACACGGCCGCGGCCGCGGCGGGTGCCGGCGCGTCGGCGGCGGACATGGTTTGCGTCACCATGGCCGGGCCGGCTGCCAGTGCCACAGGCAGGGCCAGGGAGGTTTTGAGAAAGTGCCGACGAGAATTTTGGTTATTATTTTCTTTCATAGGCTTTCTTAGTTTCCAGGATGATAGCACCTGCGGGAAATTCCTGCAACGGGAATTGGGTCAAGGACATGGGCCGTGCTTGACCCGGCGTCAGGTTTGGCGGATTCTATAGTGGTTGGATGGGGGCGCACTGGTTTCGACCTGGGGAATGCGCCAGAGGCGGCATGCCGAGGATGGTTCGTTGGCCTCGTTAAAAATCGAACCAAAACAAACAGCTAATCAAGAACTAGCTCTCGCGGCCTAAGGCCACGACGTCTGCCACTGGACACCTGCTACGGTGGACGGACGCCACAGCAGGCTGGGTTGAAGGCGGAGTCTGCGCGCCGACAACTGAGATCTTATCCTGCGGACTAGGCAGTGCGACTCGTGTCCGGACGCCATCGCATAGCAGAAAACCTTTTCCGGACTAAGCATGTAGTCGCGGCTGGTTAATTTGCCAGGGACGCGGGTTCAACTCCCGCCGCCTCCACCATTTCTGGTTAAATGGCTGGGCTCAAATGAATTATAGAAATCTTCATTTCAGACTTCACAATTAAAGGATGCGGCCTCATCTTTTAATTTGTCCGGCGGCAATTAAAACTTGTTTAACTGGCGTTTACCATGAAGCGGGGACTGACAGGCCACTATGTTCCACTCCCTTCGACA
>CAYPSF010000102.1:0-15714 GCA_964413165.1 uncultured Bifidobacteriaceae bacterium | reverse complement strand
GCATCGTGGCCGAGAAAGGCCGGTATGCGCATGGAACTTCGGATTAGCTACGAAATACATCCGATGCCCGAAAAATCACTTTCTAAAATCCCGTTCGCGTGTTCGGCGTATTTCGCGGTTTAAATTCTTTTTGCCAGTTCGGCCTGGCTTTTGGCGAAGACTTCCTTGTGCAGCGAGTTCCCGTGCGAATCCATGGTGACGACGGCGGGAAAATCCTGCACTTCAAATTCCCAGATGGCTTCCGGCGCGCCGAATTCTTTCATCAGGTAAACGTTGCGCACCTTTTTGATGCAATCCGCCAGCACCTGCGCCGCGCCGCCGACCGCGTGCAGGTACACGCAGCCGGATTCCTTGCACGACGCCAGCGTCCGATCACCCATGCCACCCTTGCCGATGACACCGCGCAAACCAAACTCCTTGATGATGTGTGCCTGGTACGGCTCCTCGCGAATGGACGTCGTCGGGCCGGCGGCCGTGGCCTTCCAGCTGCCATCGTCCTGCTTCATCACGACCGGGCCGCAATGGTAAAGGATCGCGTCGCGAAAGTTCACACCCGGCGGCAATTTGCCGCCCTCGTGCAAATACTTGTGGACCGCATCGCGCCCAGTGAACACGACGCCGGAAATCAGCACCTCGTCGCCGACCTTCAGTGCACGGATTTTTTCTTCGGTGAAGGGAAAGGTTAATTTTGTCATGGATTTTTGTTCATGTATTCAGAAATCTCGGCATCACCATCAAAAACTTTCAAGCCAAGACCTCTCCATTTGTTAATTACATAATCTTTGAAGCCATCGCATGGTTTCGAGCTACAGATTCCACCTAATTCTTGCCCAGCTTTAGAAAAAAGCACATTGCCAAGTTCCAGTTCATTATCCTTTTCTTTTGGAAACTCAACAAGAACTCGATGGCTAAAATATGTCATGGCAGCTTTTTTCTTATGCAAGTTAAGTTTAAAGCCTGTTATTCCATTATGGCTGATAAGACCGATTTCAACCAAATGTTTTATTACTGCGTAATTAATTTTGTTTTTGGCATAAATTTGATCCTCTTCGTCAAAAATTAATGGGACCCCGTCACCTATCGCCCAGCTGAAAGAACAAATGTTCTCAAATAACAAAGCATCCGATTTATCCAAAGAACTTAAAATACTTACCGTCCTTTTGGAAAATTTGCCGGGACTGTTTGCTTCTCCAGCGAGCACTTTTGCCCACAGATTTTGCATTTCTTCATCTGAAATTAGACGACATTTTTCAAAAAAATTCGCCAGCCAATCATTTTCAACTTTTTCGGGTGCAGAATTCTCTCCAACTTTCGGTAAAGCCTTGTTAGTAATGTTTTCAATGTTCTGCTGTTTCTTTGCTTCTTCTTCTAAAAAACGACGCATTGCTCGCCGTTGAAGATCTGTGACTTCAATTTGAGAAACAGCCCTGATTTTTTCTGCATCTGCTTCAGCATCCGCGACACGACGAATTTGGTAAGGACGGAAAACTCCACCAACGGCTTCGGAAATTTTCTCGATCAAAACCGTAGCTGGTTTTGATAATTCGCCGAGGTTGATGAGAGCTTTACCTTCTTCCATTTTATTTATTCAATAAAGCCAATTCCCAATTTTCCCCTGCGCATCCAGGGTCACGCCCTGGCGGCGGTAGGCCCAGCACATATAGCTGATGCTGACGAAGTAGGACGCGGGCAGGCGGTTCGCCGCGCAAATCTTCACACCCAGCAAGGTCGTCTTGCCGCCGAATCCCATCGGGCCGATGCCGAGTTCGTTCGCCGTTTTCAAAATGTCCTGCTCCAGCTTGTCCAGTTCCGGGTTCGGGTTCCGGTCGGGAATGAGCCGCAGAAACTGGGTCTTGCTCATTTCGTAACCGGTCGCGCGGTCGCCGCCGATGCACACGCCGAGAATACCCGGGCCGCAGCCCTTGCCCTGCGCCTGCAACACCGCGTCGAGGATCACCTTGCGGCAGCCGTCGAGGTCGCGGTTCGCCTGGAGCTTTTCAATCGGCAGCGAGTATTGGGCGCCGACGTTTTCGCAGCCGCCGCCCTTGAGCACGAGACGGACGCTCAAGTCCGGCGAACGATGCTGATGAAAATGGAACGCGGGCGCGCCCGGCCCGACGTTGGTGCCGTCGTTGACGCCGGTGAGTGAATCCACGGAATTCTGGCGGAGAAAACCCTTTTTGGTCGCGAGCTTCACAGCTTCCTTCGCCGTTTCCTCAAAGGTGATCTGGTCGAAGCCGACCGGGCAATCCACGTAAAACAGGATGCTGCCGGTGTCCTGGCAGATGGGCTGCGACTTGCGTTTGGCGAGCTGGATGTTCTGGTCGATGATCTTCAGCGCGCTTTCGGCGATGGTGCCCTTTTTTTCCTGTTCCAGCGACGCGAGGATGGACTGGTTGACGTCGTCGGGAATTTCCGCCGAGCTGCGCCGGATCAATTCCAGCAGGGAATCTTGCAATTCACTCATAAAGTTGCCCCAGCGTAAGACCTTGGGCCGTCAGCGTCAATTGCACTCGACGACCGGAATCGGCAGCGGATGAACGTCACAGGCCATAACTGTATATCTGCGCCTGAATTTTTTGGATTTTCTGCTGGTCATCAAACGTGGCAGTCACTTGAGTATGACGCATCGAGAACCAGGCATCTGAATAATCGTAAACCTGGTAAGAAACATAGTGGTTGGTTTGCCATGTCATTGAATGTCCATCCACGCCCAATCCTTGCCCGGCCAACCAGGCTTGAAGTTTATCCACCGGTGTTCCGATGGGAAAACGTACGAGCAAGTTTGATTCAATGACCGGGCTGGTCAGCGGCTCGCGCGGGCTGAGGGCAAAGTAATGTCGAACTCGCGCTTCCGTTCTTCTTTGTTCGAACCCGCCGCAACCAGCAAGAGACGTCACCAAAACAACGCCGGGCAGCCCAAAACAGAAGACCCATCGAAACCATTTTTGGAATTGTTTCTTCAAACGCTTCAAACTTGATGGAGAAGCTATTTTAGATTGTCCCGGATGTCGAGAGCCGCAAATTTGCGACGGTTATAGACCGCCGCTACTGGTTTGGGGCGTCAATCAAATCAATCCGCCGTTGATGCCGGCCGCCTTCGAACGGCGTGGTCAGCCAGACGCGGACGATTTCCCGGGCGACCTCCAGGGTGATCATGCGTTCGCCGAGCGCGAGGACATTGCCGTTGTTGTGCTGGCGATTGAGTCGGGCGGTCTCGACGTTCCAGCAGAGGCCGCAACGGATGCCCTTCACCCGGTTGGCTACGATGGCTTCGCCGTTGCCGGAACCGCCCAGCACGATGGCGCGTTCAAACTCGCCGCGCGCAACCGCTTCCGCCACGGGCCGGATGAACAGCGGATAATCCACCGGCACCTCCGAATCCGTGCCGAAATCCTTGACGTCGTGTCCCAGGCTTTGAAGCAGCTCCTTGATCTTTTCCTTGTACCGGAATCCGGCGTGGTCCGAACCGATCGCGATTTTCATAAATTCAACTGCTTTCAAGCATTACACGATGATTTTGACTTTGCCAGCCGGAACCGGTCAGGGATGAAGCAATTCTGGAGAGGCGAGGCTACTGATGAGCCGATGCAGTGTTGACGTGGAGCACCAATCCCGCTGAGGCACCGGCTTGACACCACAACTGGAAACGGCTCGCGAGGACGCTCGCCCCACCAAAACTGCAGGATGATGAATCAAGCCACAGGCTCGACGCTACAACGCCACTGGTTTAAGTTCGGGCCATGCACAGCGACCGCCGTGTCGCCTCACCGCCGCCCAAGCCGTTGCTGGTTTTCGACGGCGACTGCAATTTCTGCAAGTTGTGGATCCGTCGCTGGCAGCGGATGACCGGCGATTACGTGGATTATCTGCCTGCGCAAGATCCGGCCATCGCCTCGCAATTTTCCGAAATCCCGCGCAAACAATTCGAAACCGCCGTCCAACTCATCGAAACCGACGGAACGGTTTATTCCGGCGCCGAAGCCGTCTTTCGCACGCTGGCGTACAGTCCCAATGCGCAATGGCCCTTGTGTGCTTACGAAAAATCACCGCACTTGGCGAACCTTGCTGAATGGGCCTACCGCCTGGTCGCTGAAAACCGGACTTTTTTCTCGCTGTTGACGCGCTGGTTCTGGGGACGGCACGTGGAGCAACCGGATTATTTCTTGACCCGCCGGGTTTTTCTCCGGGCGCTGGGAGCGATTTATCTCATCGCCTTCGTCTCGCTGTGGACTCAAACCAGCGGCCTGATCGGGCACAACGGCATTTTACCGGCCGACCAACTCATGACCGCAGCGGCGCAGCAGTGCGACCAGCAGGGCATTGCCCTGGACCGTTACTACCTCCTGCCGACGTTGTGCTGGTTCAATGCCTCCGACGGATTTCTCCATTTCCAATGCGCCGCGGGTTGCGTGTTGGCTTTGTTGTTGATGTTCCGAATCGCGCCCGTGCCCTGTCTCGCCCTGCTCTGGCTGCTGTATCTCTCGCTCGTGACGGTCGGCCGCGATTTTCTCGGGTTCCAATGGGACAACCTGCTGCTCGAAACCGGGTTCCTCGCCATCTTCTTCGCCCCGCTGCAGTGGCTGCCGCGTTCCGGCAAAGAGCCACCACCATCGCAAATCGCCCTCTGGCTGTTGCGGCTGCTCCTGTTCAAACTCATGTTCTCGTCCGGCTGCGTGAAACTGGCCAGCGGCGACCCGGTGTGGCGGAACCTGACCGCACTCACGTTTCATTATCAGACCCAGCCGTTGCCGACATGGATTGGCTGGTACGCGCACCAACTGCCGCTGGGGTTTCAAAAGTTTTCCTGCGCCGGGTTGTTCGTCATCGAGCTTGGCGTGCCGTTCCTGATTTTCGCGCCCAGACGACTCCGTTTTTTGGGCAGTCTGGCCATCGCCTTCCTCCAGATTCTGATACTTTTGACCGGCAACTACACGTTTTTCAACTGTCTTACGCTGGCATTGTGCCTGCTTTTATTGGATGACCAAGGATTGATGAAATTGATGTCACCCAAGTTTCGACCTGCTTTTGTTCCCGCCACCCGTCACCCGTCACCCGTCATTCATGGGCGCTGGCCCCGGGTTGTTACCGCTCCGCTCGCGGTCATCGTGGCCGCGGTCTATTGCCTGCAAATCTGCGTGGCCGCCGGCACCCGTCCCGTCTGGCTTTTCCCAGCAGCCATCGCGGAAGCCTGGCTCTCGCCGCTGCGCAGCCTGAACGGTTACGGATTGTTTGCGGTGATGACCACCGAACGGCGCGAAATTGTCGTCGAGGGCAGCGACGACGGCATGCACTGGCTGGCCTACGGATTCAAATACAAACCGGGCGACGTGAACCACCGTCCGGCGTTTGTAGCGCCGCATCAGCCGCGGTTGGATTGGCAGATGTGGTTCGCCGCGCTGGGCGACTACCGGCAAAACCCCTGGTTCGTCACTTTCTGCCAGCGGCTGCAGCAAGGCTCACCGGAAGTCCTGGCGTTGTTGGACCAAAACCCGTTCCCGGATCATCCGCCGCGTTACGTTCGCGCCGAGCTATACGACTATCACTTCACCACTCCCGCGGAACGCCGCGCGTCGGGCGCCTGGTGGCGGCTTGAATTCATGGGTGAATACTTGCCACCCGTTTCGCTTCACGAATAGACTCAACCCCGCAACCATCCATGTCCTCCATCAAACTGACCGGCGAAACGGCCGAGCACCGCTCAACGGACTGGCTCACGCCGGGCCGGTTCGCGGTGTTGCTCGGGTTGCTCATCTTCGCCATGTTTCCGCAGGTCCTGACCGGAATGCAGACCTTTGTCGTCCGTGATTTCGGGTTCTTTGCCTATCCGGTCGCGCAGTTCCAGCGGGAATGTTATCTGCACGCCGAACTGCCGATCTGGAATCCGTACAACAATTGCGGCGTACCTTTCCTCGCGCAATGGAACACCATGCCGCTCTATCCGCCGTCCCTCTTTTATCTGCTGCTGCCGCTGCAATGGTCGCTGGGGGTTTTCTGCCTGCTGCATCTGTGGTTCGCCGGCCTGGGCATGTATTTCCTCGCGCGCCGGTGGACGGAGGATTCCTTTGCGGCGGCCTTCGCCGGCACGGCCTTTGCCTTCAATGGCCTGACCCTGAACCTGCTCATGTGGCCGAGCCACATCGCCACGCTCGCCTGGATGCCCTGGGTGGTGCTGACCGTGGAATCGGCCTGGCAGGGGGCGGGACGGAAAGTCATCTTCGCCGCCATGGCCGGGGCGATGCAAATGTTCGCCGGCGGCCCGGAAATCATCCTGCTCACCTGGATTTTGCTGCTGGCGCTGTGGCTCCAGCAATTTTTCACCGGCGCGGCGCCGCGCTGGGGAATGCTGTGGCGGTTTCCGCTGATGGTGACGCTGGTGATTTCGCTGACGTTGGTGCAATTGCTGCCGTTCCTCGATCTGGCCGCCCATGCCCAGCGTGAAGCCGGCTACGCCGACACCCGCTGGTCCATGCCCGGATGGGGCTGGGTGAATTTTCTCCTGCCGATGGCGTTCGGCCACACCCATACCGAGGGCGTGTTCTTCCAATATGAACAATTCTGGACGTCGTCCTACTACCTCGGCATCGCGACCCTCTGGCTCGCGCTGTTAGCGTTGCTGGGCGTCCGCGACCGTCCGGTGCGGCTGTTGGGCGTCGTGGGGCTGGTGGCGCTGGTTTTTGCGCTGGGCGGGAATACACCGGTTTACCCCGCGCTGCGGAAACTGATCCCCCAGTTGAGCTTCTTCACCTACCCGATTAAATACATGCTCGTGGTCACCTTCGTCGCGCCACTGCTCGCCGCCTTCGCCTTGATCCGCCTCCAGCAATTGCGGCAACGGATCCTTTCCTTCGGGGTGCTCCTGTTCGTTATGTTGGGGGCCATCGGGCTGTGGGCATGGCATTCCCCCTTCCCGACGGATGACGTCCGGGCCACGCTGTTGAACGGCCTGTCGCGCGCCTTTTTCCTGGTGGTCACCGGTGGATTGCTGCTGGTCCTGGCGCGCGAAGTCCAGCCGGGGTTCCGCCGAGTGGCCCCGCTGATTTTGATTGTGGTGGCTTGGCTGGACGTGTTCACCCACGAACCCAACCAGAATCCATCCGTACCATCGTCGGTCTATGAATCCAAGCTGGCCCGGACCGAACTGGCCATGAAACCCCAGCCCGAAGCCGGCAAATCGCGTGCGATGGTATCGCCCATGGCGCAAACGCAATTCATCAACTTCGCCATGAGCGACCCGAAAAACAACTTCCTGGCCAAACGGCTGGGCTATTGCGCCAATTGCAACTTGCTGGACGCCGTGCCGAAGGTGGATGGCTTTTTCTCGCTCACGCCGCATGAAATCGACGACGTGTTGTCGCTGTTCTACACCACGACCAACGCCGATTTTCCGGGGCTGGAGAATTTCCTGGGCGTTTCGCAAATCACCGCGCCGGACCAGGTTTTCCACTGGCAAGCGCGCCCGACCTTTTTGCCGTTGATCACCGCCGGCCAAAAACCGGTGTACCTGGACGAGGCCAACACCCTGCGCGCCCTGACTCAGCCCGACTTTGATGGCAGCAAGATGGTCCTGTTGCCGCCGGACGCCAAGTCGCTGGTAACTGCCACCAATCAAGCGGTCGTCCGCATCATCAATTCCCATTTCAGCCCGCAACTGGTGGACGCGGAAGTGGAATCCGCCCAGCCGACGCTCGTGGTGGTCTCCCAGACGTATTATCACAACTGGCAGGCCTCGGTGGACGGCCGGTCAGTGCCCTTGTTGCGCGCGAACCATGCTTTTCAAGCCGTGGCCATCCCCGCCGGCCGGCACGGCGTGCGTCTGGAATACGAGGACCGCGCGTTTGAACTCGGGGCGGCCATTTCCATTTGCATGTGGATCAATTGCCTGATCTGCCTCCGGTTGCTGCGCGAACGCCCCCGATCCTACGGACCGCAACATTGGGAGCCGGACTCGCCGGTTTGATATTGTTGATATTGGTAACAAGTTCTTCTCGACACCGGTCCGGCTTTGCTGGTTCAAATGGGGCGCGACAATGGCTAAAACCAAACGCATCGGCATCCTGACAGCGGGCGGCGACAGCCCCGGCTTGAACGCCGCCATCCGTGGCGTCGGCAAAACCGCGCTCGGGTTTTACGGGATGGAGATCATCGGCTTCCGCGACGGCTTCCGCGGCCTGGTCACCGACCGGCGGCTGCGTCTCGACAAGACCACCCTCTCCGGCATCCTCACCGTCGGCGGCACTATCCTCGGCACCAGCCGCGACAAACCGCATCGCATGAAGATCGACGGGCGCAGCCGAGACATGACCGATGTCATTGTGGAGAATTTCAAGAAATGGGGGCTGGATGCGCTGGTCTGCCTGGGCGGCGGCGGCACGCAGAAAAACGCGCTGCGGCTGGCGGAAGCCGGCCTCAACGTGATTTCGCTGCCCAAGACGATTGACAACGACGTGGCGATGACGGACTCGACCTTCGGTTTTGCCACCGCGCTGGACATCGCGACCGAGACCATTGACCGGCTGCACAGCACGGCGCACAGCCACCATCGCATCATCGTGGCCGAGATCATGGGCCACCGCGCGGGCTGGCTGACGCTCGGCGCGGGCATTGCGGGCGGCGCGGACGTGATCTTGATTCCCGAGATTCCCTATCACGTGGACAAGATTGCCGAGGCCATCCGGCGACGCAGCCGGCACGGGACGAATTTCAGCATCGTGGCCGTGGCCGAAGGCGCCATGAGCGCGGAAGACGCGCGCTCCTTTGTCACCGCGGAGACGCGCCGGGACCGGGCGCGCAGCCCGCGCGAGCGTAACGAAGCCAAGATAGAACTGGCCGCGATCGAAGCCAAGCACACCGGCAACACGCTGCGTCTCGCCCGGCAGCTGGAGGAACTTACCCATCTCGAATCGCGCCTCACCATCCTCGGTTACGTCCAGCGCGGCGGCACCCCGTCGCCGGCCGACCGGCTGCTGGCCACGCGGCTCGGCAGCGCCTGCGCGGATTTGATTCACGAAAATGTTTTCGGGGTGATGGTGGCCGCGCGCGGTGACGGCACGGAGCCCGTGCCGCTGGTGAAAGTTGCCGGCAAGCGCAAGACGGTCCCGCCGAACCATTCGTGGGTGGAAACCGCCCGGCGCGTGGGGACGTGTCTGGGAGATTGAACATGCGGTCTTTGCCGAAATGTGCCGGGGCCCGATTTCCAGGCTGAAACTCTTGATGAACAGCCATTCACAACCCGAACATATCGACGCCATGAATAGGGTTAGACCGCAATAGTGCGGCCGGACTCAGTGTCAGACTACCTGGTATAGCTATGCTTCAATTTGAACTCGGTGTAGCTGACGAAACTGTTCTCGATGCAGTTCGACAATGGATCGAGTTGCTCGTGGCTGAGCGATATGCAGAGGCGGTTGGGCAGCTCTATCAACCTTCCGACACCGGGGGTTGGACGCCGCAGTTGGTCGAAGCATTGGTAACAAATTATGGGCAGGTCGATCCACGGGCGGACGGGAAGGTTTATCGAGCGACCTCAACTGGCAATGCCGTGACTCAGAGGCGCATCAATCCCTATCAGGATGTGGAATGGTTCCCCCACGATTCGGCACAGTACGCCCGGGGGGTGGTGGGTTTTGTTACATTTGATATTCCTCTCAACGGTGAGTGGAGTGACGTGACAGCAACATTTCTTGTACATAAGGTCGTTGACAAGCTATTGCTGGAGCTTGAAGACATGCATGTTTTATGATCTCTATCGCCAAAACGTGGCCTGACGAAACGCAAGCATCGCGGGTTGGCGACTTCCTCCGTCGCAGAGGCTATGCAGGACAAGTCAGTTCCGCTATCGCGGAGGACGTCGTCCGCCCGCGTGCCCGAGCTCTGGACGTTAGGCGATTTATGCGCGAAGAGAATATTACCGCACGCTCTTTGGATTATATTTCGGAAACGGCAAGACTCCGGTTCAGTCCAAGGTTCGAGGATGTGCGTCTCCTGCTTACGGCCCGGGGTCTTGATCCACAGCAGATGCTTCTGATCTGGTGCGAGCATGCGGGCGGTCCAGATATGCTGATTCGCTTTGCTTTACCTGCCGGCACGATTGCCGAAGCCATCATGCGAAAGGATGCGCCTTCTGGCCGCTACACTTCGATTGTCGAGTGGAAGGCGATACCCATTGAGGAAGGGGATGAGAACGAGCTGTTGGCTCAACGCATCACGACTAGTAGTGACATTGCTGCCGGGTTTTCCAAAGCCGTGGCGAGTTACGATCAGTTCAGGAAACTTTGCAGGTAATAGTATGTTTTGCCCCTCCAAATCGCTGCAAGCCACGCGGGATGGCGCACAGCCCGCCAGCCCGTTCTGCGTGGTTCCGCCATCGCGGATCATGTCATCAACCCCGCGCGCCTAAGCTCTGGTCGGCTTAAGCCATGAACCCTTTTGTCAATCCGAACCGGCGCAGCATCTTGTTGCCGAGCGGCTGCAAGGATTTGATGGATGTTCTCAAGTGTTCGGAGTCCAAACCCGGAAGCCCAATACCCGCTGACGCAATCCAGCATTTCATTCATTTGCTTTTGCTCCAGGCTCAGCAGGAACAGGCGACAGAGTTGGTTATTGGAGCCGTCCCATCAAGTGGAGCCACACCGATCAGGTACAAAGTTGGCGATACTTGGCATGACTTATCACCGTTTCCTTCTTACCTCCAGCCTGACGTGACGTCTGAGCTTGCGCGAATGGCGAACCTGCCTGTTGGACAGTTTCCGAATGTGGGGATTTTAGATGTGACCTTGGGCAAATTCCGATTGAGATGGGCTGTCAGGATGACGAGTGCAGACGCCGAGTTTGTGTTTGTCCGCATTCAGGATTAAAAGAGAAGCGGTCCAACAACAGGCTGGATCGCTGACCTCCCGCTTCCGCCTCGTTACCTCGGCGGCTACGTTGTCAGGCGGGGGCGGACAGGCTGATGGAACTGCTGGTGCGGAGGGCGGCATTGCCACCGCCGTCAGGTTTGACCACCGAGGTGCCCCCGGCCGGTCGGGTGACAAAGATGGTGGGTTCGATGCCGGTTTTTTTGCGGTACTCGGCCGCGAGCCGGTTGGTGATGAGGTCCACCTCGCTGGACTTGACCAGCGCCACGGCGCAACCGCCAAAACCGCCGCCGGTCATGCGACAGCCGAAAATCCCGCCCTTGACGCCGATGCGCCCGGCGATTTCGACGACGGCGTCGAGTTCCGGGCAACTGACTTCATAATCATCGCGCAACGAGTCATGACTGGCATACATGAGCTGGCCGACGGCCGGCCAGTTGGAGGCCCGGACGCCTTCGGCGGCATTCACGGTGCGTTCGATCTCGCCGATGACATGGCGGGCGCGCTGAAAAATCACCTTGTCCATTTTGCCTTTGGCGCGGTCGAGGCCGGCGGCCGTGGCGTCGCGCAAGGAGGACACGCCGAGAATTTTTGCGGCAGCCTCGCATTGTTTACGGCGCGTGGGATATTCACTGCCGGTCAGTTCGTGTTTGATATTGGTGTTGATGATGAGCACGGTGACGGACGGATCGGTCATCGGCACCAGTTCCGGCTTACGCGAGCGGCAATCGAGGAGCAGGACGCGGTTTTCGCGGCCCAGCACGGAAACGAACTGATCCATGATACCGCAGGGCATCCCGGCAAAATCGTGTTCAGCCTTCTGACAGAGCAACGCCTTTTCGAGCGGGTCAAGCTTCTTGCCGGTGATGGTTTCGAGCAGGGTCGCCATGGCCACTTCCAGCGCGGCGCTGCTGGAAAGACCGCCGCCCAGCGGGATGGTCGAGAAAACCAGTGCGTCAAAGCCGCCGGGATTGATGCCCCGCTCCAGAAAACCGGCGACGACCCCGGCCGGATAGTTCGCCCAGGAACCCCTGGGGAAGGGCTTGAGCGGCTGGGAAAGATCGATCATGGCCGGCTTGTCGCTGTGGGTGGAGTGCAACCGGACGAGCTTGGTGTCCCGCAACGGTCGGGCGGCGGCGATGACGGTGTAACGCTCAATCGCCATCGGAAAAACAAAGCCATCATTATAATCAGTATGCTCGCCGATGAGGTTGACGCGCCCGGGGGCGGTGACGATCCAGGCCGGCTCGCGTCCATAAATCTTGGCAAATTGTTGAGCTGCCTGGCCGGCAAGGTCTTTGAGGATCATAGATGACACAGAATTAAGAGTAATTATACCACAGCTAGGGCTGCCGGCAACAAAAAGCCATATTTGCCACTAATATGAGTATGAATCACCCCGGAATCAGGCGGAAGGGGGTGCTTTCTTTCCACGCACGGCGCCCAACAGCATCAAAGCGCCAAAAACCAGCAGGACGATGCCCCACCAGAGGTTAATATTGATATCGAGCGAGCGGGCGTCCGCGCCGTTGGCCAGGCCGGTGATCACCAGCAAGGCACCGATAAGCGAGAACATGAGGCCGATTGGCCAGCGAATGTCGAGTCCCATAAATTCGTTCCTTTCGTTTTACCAGAATATGAAGTTGAGGATGACGCAGACGGCGATCAGGACGAGGCCCACGATGGCCGGGCGCTGATACCAGGGCTGGTCTGCATCCTTGATTTTCGGGGTCAGCGAATAGACCAGCCCCTTCAATTCCGCGTCCGACTTCGTGCGCGTCGTGGCCAGCGAAATCACCAGCGTGAAGGTAAGGCAGACCATGAAGGAAAACGTGGCCAGCCAGAAGTTCTGGGCCATTTCGCTGGGGAACACCTGCAGAACGTGGATGTAACCACCTTTCAGACCGGGTGTATTACCTTCGGCAAGAGTCAGGGCATGGAAGACCGCCGACCCGGCAATACCGGCGAACAAACCATAAAACGCGGCCGCGGCGGTGGTCCGTTTCCAGAACATGCCGAACGCCATGGTGGCGAACAACGGTGCATTCACGAAGCCGAACACCAGCTGGATGATGTCCATGGCATTGTTGTATTGTTTGGCAAAATAGGCGCAGGCGATGCTCAACAGGATGCCGACCACGGTGATGAATTTGCCCATCCAAAGAAAGTGCCGGTCCGCCGGCTCTTTCGGCGTCAAAACGATATCCTCGTTTTTCCCGCCCTTGTAATCGAGGGTGCAGGGGCGCGGCGTGTCCACCAGATGCCGGCGGCCGGTTTGATAGAGGTTATAGGTCCAGACCGTGTTGAAGGCGGTGACATTGCCAGCCATGCCGGACATAAACGACGCCAGCAAAGCCGTGAGCGCCAGGCCCAGCAACCCGGGAGGACAATAGCGCTTGACCAGTGAGAAGATCACGCCGTCGTAATCATTCACCGTAACCGCATCGCGCAAGCGCTCGTTCAAGTCGCCCGAAATCTCCTGGTATTTCTGGTCGGCCAAGGCCAGAGTATTTTTCGCCTGGGCCACGGTATTTTCCGCATTGGCGATGTCACTGCCCGACGCCGTGCCGCCGCGCTTCAACTGTTTCAACGCAGTCCGGCTGGATTGAACGGCAGCTTGCGCGTCCTGTTCCCGGGTGATGACCGAAGCCAGCGAGGCAACGGAGTCCGATTGGACCAGCTTCTGAACTTTTTCCTTGCTCATCTTCATCCCGATGGCCTGGGAAACCGTATCGTAGGTAACCCCAAATTCCTGGGACGGCGCCTTGGCCAAAACTTCTATCGCCGCCGCAAATCGGCCCGAGTCGATCGGCGGGGGCGGGAGCCGATAATTTTTCCCGGGCGTGACGGCCAGGGCGATGGCGATCATTCCGGGCAGAATGACGAGCAAGGGGAAAAACATCTTGGGCACGGCGGCGACGAGCGGGGTGTTGCGGGCGGCGGTCATATTTTTGGCGGCCATGGCCCGCTGGACGACGAGGAAGTTGGTGCACCAGTAGCCGAACGAGAGGACGAAACCGAGGCCGAACACCATGGCAAACCAATCCACTCCCATCGGGTTGCTTTCCGGTCCGGCCAGCAAAGGCTGCCAGGCGCCCGTCCAGGCATTAGCCCGATAAACTTCTCCGATCGGCTTCAATTGCAGCGCCGCCGGGTTCGCCGCAACCGTTTGCAGCGAATGGGTCAAAGCGTGCCAGCCGCCGACATCCTTCAAGCCGAGATAAACCACCGGCGCAAATCCCAGCACGATCATGAAAAATTGCAGCACCTCGGTGTAAATGGCCGAGGTCAATCCGCCTTTCAGGACATAGACCAGCACGACGCCCGAGCAGATCAGCAGCGCGAAATTATAATCCCAGCCCAGCAACTGGTTGAGCAGCTTGGCCAGCGCGTTCATGGAGATGCCTGAAGCGAAGACGGTCATGACGGCAAAGGCGGCCGCGTTCAGCGTCATGACCCGCACATCGAACCGCATTTGCAGATATTCCGGCACCGTGCGCGCCTTGGAGCCGTAATAAAACGGCATCATGAACACCCCGAGGAACACCATCGCCGGGATGGCGCCCACCCAATAGAAATGGCTGGTGGCAATGCCATATTTGGCGCCGCTGGCGGCCATGCCGACGAGTTCGAGCGCGCCGAGGTTGGCGGAGATAAAGGCCAGGCCCGTTACCCAGGTCGGGATTGAGCGACCCGAGGTGAGGAAGTCTGACGACGTCTTCATGTATCGGGCCAGCGCCCAGCCAATGCCCACCACGAAGGCGACGTAAGCGATCAGAATGGTGTAATCAACCCAAGCGAGATGAATTGGTTGCATAAGGATTGGCGCAGGGTTTAGCGATTCGGGCCATGGGTGTCAATCCAATTGCTTTCCGCGCGGACCTGGTTTATCCTGTCGACGAATTATACTTATGCCTACGAAAATCGAAGAAAAGACGAAGGAACTGTGCCAGACCATTGTCGAGCAGCCGGAACTGGTTTCCATCCGCAAGCGCATTGACACCTTTCTGGCCGATGACGGCGCCCGCGGCCAATATGAAGCGGTGATGAGCAAGGGCCAGGCGCTGCAGGAAAAACAGTCCCGGTCGCAACCGCTGGAAGGCGCGGAAATCGCCGACTTTGAAAAGCACCGTGACGCCCTGTTGAGCAATACCGTCGCGCGCGGATTTCTGGACGCGCAGGAGGAGTTGCACGCCATCCAGCATTCGATTCAAAAACACATTTCCAAAACGCTCGAGCTGGGCCGGGTTCCCGGCGCGGCAGATTTCGAAGAAGAAGGCTCGTGCGGCCACGGCTGCGGCTGCCATCATTAAAATGACCCGGTTCCGGGTTTGACCCACCGGAGAAGACCGGGGTCAGGACGAACCATGGATTATTCAATCGGCCAGAACTTTAAAGTGGTCGTTTGAAAAAAGTGCACTTTTTTTGCAGAAGTTGTTGAAAAGTTGCGTGTCCGGTCTATAATCTACTGCAATCCATGCCAAAAAAACAAAAGCGCGTGCTGCTGGCATTGGGGTGGTACGATTACCGCCTGCACCAGGGCATTGAAAAATATGCTCAGGAGCACGGCTGGCATTTGTACGCCGACCTGGCGCGGGAAAAGGTCATCCCCTGGGGCTGGGAAGGCAACGGTGTCCTGGCCTGGCTGGGAGCCGGCGACGACCTCGCCGAATTTGTCCAATCCACCCGGAAGCCCACCGTGGATTTCAGCCTGCGCCGGCCGCAATTGAAATTTCCCCGCGTGCTGGAAGACCACGCTCATGCGGCCCAGCTCGTGGCCGAGCATTTTGTTTCCCGTGGATTCAGCAACTTCATGTTTTACAGCGATGCCGACAACTGGTCCTACGAGGAACGCGGC